>CAZDOZ010000170.1:0-4974 GCA_964507175.1 uncultured Anaerolineae bacterium | reverse complement strand
GCGGTACGACTTTCCGAGACTTTGTCAAAGTGCAAGGGTATGATTTTCCGAGATTCAACACATGCTGCGCCCGTACCGATGGGGTCTCTGGAGCCAATCTCCGCATCTTGAGAAGATGCTCGACAGGCTACGAGCAGAAAGACAGAAGCCAGCGCGGAGGGCCGCCTGAGGTATTTCATGGGATCTCCTTCCGCCGCGACAGAACGGAGAACCAGTGAGGGGGATCTTCCTGCCAGGACAAAGGGTCCCAGCCGGATTCCGTCAGATATCCGATTACCTCATTCCCGCTGCAGTAGGTGTAAAAGCGCCTGAAGCCGCCCCGCAAGCGCTCCCAACCGGAACCTCTGCCAGTACGCATGGAAAGGAACAAGACACCGCCTGGAACTGTCACCCGCGCCATCTCCCGCAGGGCAGGAGCCATATCTGCCCGCGGTAGATGTACGAGGGATGCACATGCCCACAAACCATCGAAACAGGCATCGGGAAAGGGCATGAACCGAAGATCCGCCTGCGCCATAGGCACGGCAACCCCCCGCCCGCGCCCTGCAGCCATCAAGCGGATGGAGAGGTCTATCAAGAGCATGTCGAAACCCATGAGGGCCAGCGCCAGCGAATCCCGGCCATGACCGCCGCCCACATCCAGCACGCAGCCGCCCTGCGGGAGCATTTCCGCAAAGCGTGCCAGATGATCATCCAGACCACGGTCGAACCATTCTTCCGTGTACTGCTCCGCCGTTATGTCGTATGAGGCTATAGTCTCCTTTGTCACATCGTCTTCTTTCATGCGGCCATTTTATCACACAGCCTTTTTCAAGAGCAAAGAGGTTCTTGACTAAACCCCTGCTATTGGCTACAATGCATAACCGTGGTTTTATCCGACGTGCATCGGAAAGTCGTAAAGCAATCATTCTGCAACACACTTGTGTGATTAGCAGCTGTAAATTTCGAGAGGGAGTTGAAACCCATGGCTGAGATGCTGGAACTACAAGCATATGAGCGTTCCGTAATCGGACGACACGTGAAGTACATGCGCAAAGAAGGGTGGGTGCCTGGAGTAATTTATGGTCACGGAGCAGAGACCAGGGCCATAAAAGTGAAATCAATAGATTTGGAGCGGGTTATCCACAACGGGGCGAAGAGCAGGCTCCTTGCCCTCGAAATCGAGGGGAACGATAGACCTACAATGGTGCTGATGAGAGAAGTGCAAAGGGATCCAGTCAGGCTTTCCCTGTTGCACGCGGATTTCCAAGCAGTCAGGATGAGCGAGAAACTGCGGTTGGAGGTCCCCATCCGGCTCGTGGGCGAATCTCCACTGGTGGCGACGAACGAGGCGATTTTGCTGCAGGTGCTGGACAAGATCGAGGTGGAGTGCCTGCCTCAGGACATCCCACAGTACCTGGAAGCAGACGTTTCCTCGCTCGATAGCATGGAAAAAGTAGTCCAGGTCAGGGACATAGCCTTGCCGAGGGGGGTCGAAGCCCTGGCGGATGAGGAAGAAGTGATCGCGAACCTGACCATAAGCGCCGCCAAGATTGCCGAACTTGAGAAGGAGGAGGAAGAAAGAGAAGAAGCAGAAGCTCTCGAGGCAGGCGAGGTCGAGGTGGTTGCCAAGGGGAAAGCTGCCAAGGGCGAGGAAGAATCCGAGGAAGAGTGACCTTTCCCCCAGGAGGCAATTCTGTCGTCAACAGGTCGGCTCTGCGCCGACCTGTTTTTAATCGGGCCTGAACTGCTTGGACAGGTGCTCCGCAGGGCAAGGCGCAAGAGCACAATCAGGGGGCGGGCCGTGTCGGCCTCCCCAGGCAGGACTCCGAAACCACATATATCGCTCCGAAACGGACTGGACTTTTGACAAAGCGGAGCCTTCTGGGGCTTCACGCTTGGCACATGACTGGGAAGAAGTGGTACATCCCTTCTTTCCTGCCTTCAAGGCGAAAAACTCAGCCCATCGTGGCAGTTCGATTGTCAAAAGTCCAAAACAAAGGAAACAGGGTTGAATCGCAGGCGGATTGCAGAAGCAGCAGCGCTAGCAGGTGCTCTGGTGTGGGGCGGCATACTGCGTTTTGGGTGGATGGGGGTCAACCCATTCGCATACGACGAGGCACGCCTCAGCAAGCTAGCCCTGGAACTGGCGCGCATGGGGAAAGCGCCAACCATCGGCATGGTCTCCTCGGTGGGGATTCCGAACATGCCCGCATCGGTGTGGCTTTTCGCAATCCCATATGCCGTCTCCACAAGCCCGCTTTTCGCCATCGCCTGCGTGGCAGCGCTGAATCTGGCCGCGGTGCTGGTCTTGTGGTGGATCGCACGCGAAACCTGTGGTCCGTGGGCAGGCACAGTCGCCGCGTGGCTCCTGGCGGGCTCCCCATACGCCGTGTTCTACTCCAGGAGCATCTGGGCTCAGGATTTGCTGATCCCGCTGGCAGTGCTCTGGGCAGCGACCGGTGCGCTGGCGCTGAAAAAACAAGACACGGTGGCGTTCATTGTCTATGGATTCCTTGCTGGATTCGTTCTCCAGGTACACTACGCGGGATACGTCCTGCTCACCCTGACCCTCTTGCTGGTGGTCCTGTACCGGTCGAGGCAAAAATTCCTGCCGCTGGCTGCCGGACTTGTAGCTTCGGTGATTCCTGCTATGCCGTTCTTGCTCCTCTTATTCGGCGGGAAAATTCGCCCGCCGTCCGATGCCACCGGGAACTTGAGGTTCGGCATGGAAAGCATCAAGCAAATCATCGCGATGACTGCAGGGTACAACTGGGATTGGCTTTTCCTGGGCCCAAAATGGCACCTGAGCACAGGCGACATTGCCGTGGCATCCGGAGGAACAATATTGCTGCTGGCGTTCGCCGGACTGGCCATGATGCTTGTCAGAGTCGTTCGCAAGAAGCAGGATTACCTCGTCACGACGGTCTTGCTATGGGCACTGGCGGGGCCCATGCTGTGGATGTTCCATTTCTCCAAGCCAAACCTTCACTACCAACTTGTCTCTCTGCCTGCATGGTTCCTGGCCGCGGGGTACGCTGTCTCGGCAATGCCAAAGCACAACGCAAAAGGGATTATGCTGGCGCTGACCGTGGGGGTGTCGCTGGCCCAGGGAACGCTTTTCGCCCGTGGCCTGGAGATAGCAGGCAGAGAAGCAACGCCCGGAGGCATCAGCGCCCCCCTGAAGTACGACATCCACGCTGCAGAGGCAGTAAAGGATGGGAAACCGGTGATCGCCGTCGTCCCGGGGGCAGACCCGCGCTTCAACGGAGACGCCGCGGTGATAGACGTATTGCTCTGGGGTTACCCCCACAGATTGGTGGACGGCACGTGCTCGCTCGTCCTGCCAGACGAAGCGACAAACCTCCTTTTCGTAGCTCCGTGGATGCCTGCGTGGAAGGAATTCGAAAACCTGCTTCCTGGCACTACGGAGGCAGAGTACGTTCCGAGGCGCAGAGGAGAGTATTCCTACCTGATCGTCCGTATGGGAGGAAAAGTTTCCCCCGCTGGCTTCCACCGCGTAAAGCCGGTAAGACTGGCAAATGGTGCCCGATTGGAGGGATGGAAAATGCATTCACAAGAGGATGGCTTTAGATTCATCACGCTATGGAGGATCGATGAAAGGCCGGCGGCAGGAGAGTTCCATCAGTTCAACCACCTGTACATCGATGACGGGCAGAAGCCGCTGATGGTGCACGACATCCCGACGTCATCCGGTGCCTGGCAGAAAGGTGATTATCTGATCACATGGGCCGATTTCCCGCCGCCTCCAAAAGGAACGCTGAGGATGGCGGTTGGGATGTACGGATATCCATCCTTGAAACGCGTACCAAAGGAGGAAGGTGCCGATCCACTGGCCCCCACTATGCTGTTGCTCAGGTGACGACTTCCTCGACGGATATCAACTCCTTGTAAACCAGCGTCCACACCGATTCCCTGAACGTGTCGAATGCCGACTCAACCACCACGAGGGGGAGCACGAAAGATATCAAACCAAGCACTCCACCCACCGTAAGCGCGAGGACTATGCTCTCCGTGCCTTTCCAGATCAACCATCCCGGGAGTACCGCCACCAGCAAAGTGATGAGCGCCAGCACGACTAAGGCAAACACCATCACTAGTCCCCATAATATCGCCACGCCGAACATCAGCAACCACATGATGCCGATATCTTGCCATCTGTTGGTGATCGCCTCCCATGCCCAGGCTATGCCATCCAGGAAACCCTGTCCGGACACGGCGGCCCGAATGCGGGCCAGGATATCCACCAGCGAGAAGACAATGAGCGCCACAAACAGCACCAGCAATACCGCCAGGCCGAACAGGATCATGGGAATGATGGTTCCGATGCCAGGCTTTCCACCTCTACTCAGGCCCACGAACAGTGCTATGCCTGCGAAAATCGCGAGGGCGATTATAAATGCCACCGTCAGGAACACGACCAAATTGACCAGGAAAACGTGCAAAGCCCTGGAACTCCATCCCAGGTGCCACCCTTTGGACCAGGTAGGGCGCTCGCCGGATGCTTCCAGTTCGAAGACCGACCGATACAATCCTGTCTCCGCTACGTAGTGAAGCACGATCCAGATCAAGAAGAGAATCGAGAAGAATGCGATGACTCCCAGGAGGATTGCGAGATGCGCCCGGAAGTCGAAACCACTCAGTTCCCCGAGAAGTCGGTGGAAAAATTCGTCAGGGCTTTTTCCCCTACCCCACGGGAAGTTGAAAGGCCCACTGTGATCGAAATTCCAGGAAGTGGGGAACCGCGCACCGATGGTGCCCCCCGTCGTGGCAAAAAAGCCAAACACCCAGAGTATGGGGTACTTCACAGTCACGTGATACGCTCTTTTCAGAATGCCTATGTGATCCATTGTTTTCCTCCGATAGATACCTGCAGTAGCGGTCAAAACTGTTGGGATAAGGCAGCTCTCGGCCCTCACCTACCCCTCTCTCCCGCTCCTGTAGGCCAGACTGTTTGCGAATTTACAAATTAAC
>CAZDOZ010000169.1:0-5038 GCA_964507175.1 uncultured Anaerolineae bacterium | reverse complement strand
AACTCCTTCTGCTCTGAGTCGGCTACCCCGGGGAAAGTGTCTTATCGACTGGAGCAAGGCTTGTCCTTGCCCCTGGTCGAGCCAGACGGCTCGACCTACTTCCGAGCATTGCAAGATTCTTCACCTTGGCTCGCTCTGCTCGTATTGGTTCAGAATGACGAGCGGTCAAGATATCGTAGGAAGGCTGCCCCACCTCCTGCGTGCAGTTCCCGAACGTTCTCTGAAATGAAATTCTCAGGCGTGGAGCAGGCCGCAGGCCTGCTCCACGCTTAAGTGCGCTCCTACCGTTCTGCGAATTTCCGATAGAAACAGCTAATGGCGCCTGTGTGGCAGGCCGGGCCCGCCGGATGCACCTGCACCAGCAATGTGTCGCCGTCGCAATCCACCCATAAACCAGTCACTTTTTGGATGTTGCCCGATGTGCCTCCTTTGTGCCATAGTTCCTTGCGGCTCCGACTCCAGAAATGCGTCTCGCCGGTTTCCAGTGTCAGGCGCAGGGACTCCCGGCTCATCCACGCAACCATTAGAACCATTCCGGTGTCGGCATCCTGCACCACGGTCGGAATCAGGCCGCGGTCGTCCCAGTTCAGGTCGTCCCAGCTTGCCTCGCCTGTCGCCAGGGTAAATGAATCCGTCATCACACTATCTCCTTCACAGAGCGCACGGGGACATTGCGCTCGGCCAGATAAGCTTTGACCTCTCCTACCGAGAGCTCTCTGTAATGGAAAAGCGAGGCCGCCAGAGCGGCATCGGCGCCGCCGCTCGTCAACGCTTCATAGAAATGCGACAGTTTGCCAGCTCCTCCTGAAGCAATCACAGGAATCGAGACGGTCCTGGTAACGGCGCGCAGCATCTGGATATCGTACCCGTTGCGGGTGCCGTCCGTGTCCATGCTGGTCAACAGTATCTCTCCGGCCCCCAGCTTTTCCGCATCTCTGGCCCACGCGACCACATCCAGGCCGGTGGGCACGCGGCCGCCGTTGATGAACACTTCCCATCTATCACCCATTCGCTTGCCGTCGATGGCAACCACGACACACTGGCTCCCAAACCGCCTGGCTCCTGCGGTGATCAACTTGGGAGAGCGCACGGCTGCCGAATTGACGGAGATTTTGTCCGCCCCCGCCAGCAGCAACGCCCGCATATCCTCCACAGTGCGGATGCCGCCTCCGACGGTGAATGGGATGAAAACAGCGTCAGCAACCCGACGTACCATGTCGATCACGATATCGCGGCGCTCGTAGCTGGCAGTTATGTCCAGGAAGACCAGTTCGTCTGCGCCTTCACGATCGTAAACCTGTGCTTGCTCCACCGGGTCCCCGGCGTCGCGCAGCTCCAAGAAGTTGATTCCCTTGACCACTCGGCCGTTTTTCACATCCAGGCAAGGGATGATGCGTTTAGCCAACATCGACAGCCTCCTCTCGTCCGGCCTCTATTGCTTCTTCCAAGCACAGCGTCCCTGTGTACAGTGCCTGCCCCACGATGACCCCCTCAATGCCGTCTGCCTGATGCCTCGCCAGGGCGCGGATGTCATCCAGACCGGTCACGCCTCCACTGGCGATGATTTTCATTCTGCTGGACCGAGCCAGTGCAACTGTGGCTTCCACGTTGGCTCCTGCCAGGGTGCCATCTCTGGCGATGTCGGTGTAGACGAGCCGCGAGACCCCCAGACCGCGCATCTCCAGGGCCAAAGCGAGAGCGCCTGTCTCCGACATTTTCTGCCATCCATGGGTGGCCACGAGGCCATCCCGAGCGTCTATGCCGACGACTATCCTATCGATTCCAAATCGCGCTATGGCCTTTGCTACGATCTCTGGCTTTCGCACGGCTACGGTGCCGAGCACGACACGCGTCGCCCCCAGTTCCAGGGCCAGGCTCACATCCTCCAGCGTGCGCAGGCCACCGCCGAACTGGATGGGGATATCTGTTGCAGCCCGTATCTCCGCCAGCCGACGCAGGTTGATCGGCATTTGGCTTTCTTCGCGTTCCGTCGGCTCGATACCCAGCGCCCCGTCGAGGTTGACTACATGCAGCCACTCAGCCCCCATCCCTGCCCAGCGCCGTGCTACCGCTGCAGGGTCGTCGCCGAAAATTGTCTGAGCCGTTGGGTCGCCCTGGCGGAGCCGCACAACCTGACCGTGGCGCAGGTCGATGGCGGGGAAGATCAGCAGGCTCATTTCCCGCCTCCGACTATCTCCACGAAGTTCCGCAGGATGCGCAGCCCCACGGCCTGGCTCTTTTCTGGGTGAAACTGGACGCCCCAGACATTGCCACGTCGGACTACCGAGGCGTAGTCTATGCCGAAATCGGTCGTCGCCACGATGTGGTCCGACTCTTCCGGGGCACAGTAGTAAGAATGCACGAAATAGGCGTAGGCTCCGTCCGGCACCCCTGCCAGCAGCGGGTCGTTCCCTGCATGATGCAGTTGGTTCCAGCCGATTTGTGGCACTTTCAGCGGGCGTCCATCCGGCCCACGCATATCGCCGTGGAACCGTACCACCTTCCCCGGGATGATTCCCAGTCCTCTGTGGTGTCCCATTTCCTCGCTCTCGTCGAAAAGCAGTTGCATCCCCACGCAGATGCCCAACAGGGGAGTGCTTGCAGCGACTGCATCCAGAATTGGCGTTTCGAAGCCAGCGGAGCGAAGGTTCGCCGCTGCATCTCCGAAGGCTCCCACTCCGGGCAATACGATACCTGCGGCGCCGTCCATCTCGTCGGGTATGGTCGCTACCTGCACCGGTGCTCCGACTGCTTCCAGCGCTTTGTACACGTTGCGCAAGTTACCCACGCCGTAGTCGACCACAACGATGCTTCCGACGTTTTTCATCCCAACACCCCTTTCGTGGAAGGCACTCCCTGACGCCGCGGATCGATTTGGGTAGCGGCGTCCAGCGCCCGACCCAGTGCTTTGAACAAAGCTTCTGCCTGGTGGTGGTCGTTCCGCCCGTACAGGACGCGTGCGTGCAGGTTCATCCGACCGTGTATCGCCACCGTTTCCAGGAAGTGGCGCACCAGATCCGGGTCCATTGTTCCAAGCAAGCTTGTGTGCCATGTTACTTCTATCACTGCGTATGGACGCCCGCTCAGGTCCAGCGCTACGAACCCGAGGCTCTCGTCCATAGGCACGTAGCTATGAGCCATGCGAACGATTCCGGCCCTGTCTCCCAGTGCCCGGTCCAGCGCCTGCCCGAGGCAGATCGCCACATCCTCGACAGTGTGATGGGCATCCACGTACAGGTCTCCGTGGGCATCGACGACCAGATCGAACAGTCCGTGGTGGGCAAACAGGGTCAGCAT
Organism: uncultured Anaerolineae bacterium; assembly: GCA_964507175.1. GTDB lineage: Bacteria > Chloroflexota > Anaerolineae > S016-19 > S016-19 > S016-19. The sequence continues at coordinate 1,741 of CAZDOZ010000169.1, read as the reverse complement.
ATGGTCCAGGAAGCCTACTCCTGTGTTTATTTCTGACTTACCGCTGCCATCCAGATCCAGCTTTAGATGGACTTCCGTTTCGCCGGTGGTTCGGTCTATGGTTGCAGATCGCATTTTTACCCCCTGGGAATAACCACGGATTTGCTCTGTGGCTTGATCCGTTTCCGCCCGGCAGCGACCCGCCAGGCGGGATGCGGGCCTGCCCTAGCCTTCTCTCATCTCCGCTGCGGCGGCGTGCGCTGTCAGCCCTTCGCTGCGGGCCAGCACTGCTGCAGGCTTTGCCAGTCTCTCTCCAGCCTCAGCGTTCAACGCCACCAAACTGATCCGTTTGACGAAATCGGCCGCGCTGAGCGGGCTGGCGTAGTGAGCGCTCCCTTCCGTGGGCATGATGTGGCTTGGCCCGGCGACATAGTCCCCCAATACCTCGAACGAATGCTCTCCGACGAAAATCCCCCCGGCGTTCCGAATCCGCCCAACCAGTTCCCATGGGCTGGCTACCAGCAGGCAAAGGTGCTCCGGAGCGTAATCGTTCGCCATTTCGACCGCTTCCGCCAGGTCGGATGTGAGGACTATACCGCCGCGATTTGCCAGCGACGCCGTCGCTATCTCGGATCTGCTGAGGTTCCCGATCTGGGCGGTTACCTCGGCAGCAACAGAGTCGGCCAGGGTGCGGTCGGGTGTCAGCAGGATCGGTGAGGCCAGTATGTCGTGCTCGGCCTGCGCCAGCAAGTCGGCCGCAACCCATCGTGGGTTGGCGCTTTCGTCGGCAATCAGCAGGGTCTCAGTAGGGCCGTAGAATCCATCTATGCCAACCCTTCCGACTACCTGTCGTTTTGCCAGGGTGACGAACAGTCCTCCGGCGCCGACGATCTTGTCCACTGATGGCACGGTCTCGGTACCGTAAGCCATGGCGGCTATGGCCTGGGCGCCTCCCAGTGCAAACAGCCTGTCCACGCCTGCCCGATAAGCGGCTGCCAGGATCAGGTCGCCCACGGTGCCATTCCGCCCAGGTGGGGTGGAGACGACTATCTCGCTCACTCCGGCCACGCGTGCGGGTATTGCCGCCATCAGCAGCGATGAAAACAGGGGAGCTGTCCCAGCAGGCACGTAAACGCCAGCCCGGTCCAGTGGCCGGATCAGCTGGCCCAGCATGCCATCCGGGCCCGCATCCACCCAGGAATCCAGGGGCTGTTTGCGGTGGAAGGCGGCGATTCGCTCTGCTGCCATGTCGAGGGCTGCCCGTCGCTCCTTCGGCAGCTGCTGGTAAGCTGCCTCCCATCTGTCCGGCCCTACCTCCAGCGGTGCAGACTCAGCCATACCGTCGATGCGCGCCGACCACTCGCGCAAAGCTGCGTCGCCACGCTCGCGTACATCGCTCAGGATGCGCGACACCGCCGCTGCGGGCGTCACGCGCTCGCCGAAGATGCGCTCGATGCTGTCCAGGAGCCGCTCTGGCATCTGCTGGTCTTCCCATGGCACGCGGCGCAAAATCGTGTTGCAAGCTTCTGATGCTTCGTAGATCTTGATCAGGTCCATTGGTACACTCCGATGTCATCTGGATATGAGCTGTTAGCGCTCCTGCGGGGAAAGCTCTTGCAATATGTATCCCGCTGTCAGCTAACGCCCGACCGCTAGTGGTCTTCCCTACCATAGAAACTCTCCGAAGGGACTCCCGCCTTCAGTGGGGACAGGAATCAGCGCCCATCACTCAACTTGACTGCTTCCTTGGACCTCTCCCCCG
>CAZDOZ010000168.1:2625-5057 GCA_964507175.1 uncultured Anaerolineae bacterium | reverse complement strand
TTTACATGGGGCTTCGTCCTCTCAAAATGCTTCTTCGCCACGATTGCTCCTCCTTCTGGTGTGTTCCTTGACCATTTGCATGATCATAAAAGCGTATTTGAACATTTCTATGGAGCCCACGATCGGACTTGAACCGATGACCTACGCCTTACCAAGGCGTTGCTCTACCGACTGAGCTACGTGGGCTCGTAGTGGGCCGGGCAGGACTCGAACCTGCGAAGGCGTCAGCCAGCGGATTTACAGTCCGCCCCCTTTGCCGCTCGGGACACCGACCCCTGCTCCATTTCCTAAGCCGACGGTCGGACTTGAACCGACAACCGTCCGCTTACAAGGCGGATGCTCTGCCGATTGAGCTACGTCGGCCTATCCGTCAAATTATAACCGACGAAGCCCACAAGCGTCAAATTCTCTGCAAGAGCGGGAATGCGAAGCAATTCCTGGGTGCCTGTAGGCCCCCCAGAGCCGTCACCGCTCTTCATCAACCTTATGGCAGGTCGTGATTTGCCCCAGGCGCGTCGAGAAAACACTTGGAACGGTTACGGGCTTTCAATTCGCTTCGAAAGCCCGACGGCTTGTCATGTACACAAACAGACGGCGGCGAAAGTATACCAAATTGTAGTCCTCTGTCAAAATCCAGGAAGGCAATTCTACCAAACACCAAGCGGTCAGACTCCGGCACACCCACTCCCAACCGGTTGGATATCCAAAACTAGGAGCTCCAAAGTGCGTTTCCCGTTCCATTCGTTCAAGGAAAGGTTGAACGCCACATCCACCACAGACGGGATTTGACCGGCTAGATCTCCACGCCTGAAAGCGATTGCACCCACCCGCACACCTTGCTGTTCCAGGAATAGCTTCAAATGAGACCCATCCTTACCTACGGGCCTGGCACTCTGGACGCGCACATTTCCAGCACAAAAAACGGGTTTGGGATTCCCTTCGCCGAAAGGCTCCATCTTTGCTACCTCCTGGTACAGATCGAGATTGATGGCGGGAAAAGGCAAAGGGGCGTCTATCTGCACTTTTGGGGTCCATTCTTCTTCGGTGTATTCTTCCTCGGCGACAGACAGCAATGCGTTCTTCAGGTCGTCGAGTCGATCCGTGCGGACAGTAAACCCTGCCGCTGCAGCATGCCCGCCGTACCGGTGCAGCAAGTGTTTCACCCGATCTAGAGCATGGGTGATGTGGAACGCAGGTATGCTGCGGGCGGAACCGTAGGTGAATGTTTCCTCCCGACGGGCGACGAGCGCCGGCCGGTAGAACTCCTCCGCCAGCCTGCTGGCGATGAGCCCCACGATCCCACGATGAAACTCCGGCGAGCTCACGAGAAGGATTGGAGCATCCGGGTCGCCTTCAATGACCTGCTCCCTGGCTTTGTCCGTAGATCGCCTGGTTTTCTCCTGACGCTGACGGTTGAGAGCCCCGAGTTGTGCCGCCAACTCGACTGCCCTCTCCATCCGCTCTGTGTAAAGCAGTTCGTAGCTCAGCCGGGCGGTATCTAGCCTCCCAGCAGCATTCAGCCTCGGCCCCAGGACAAACCCAATGGTCATGGCGGTAACCTGACCCAGCTTCACCCCAGCTTCCTCCATCATGGCTACCAGGCCAGGACGACGCGGATCGTTCAGCCGCTCCAGGCCTTTCGTCACCAGGTATCGGTTCTCCCCCAAAAGCGGGACTATATCCGCCACCGTGCCCAGAGCCACCAGGTCGAGCAGATCTTCCTCTCCCAAGCCAGCCTTCCCCCGATGCAGTGGCACATTGCGCTCGGCACGAAGCAAGCCCTGGGCCAGCTTGTAGCTTACGCCAACGCCGGCCAGATCCTTGAACGGATAACGGTCATCCTCTCGCTTTGGGTTTACCACGGCGTTTGCAGGCGGCAGCCCTGCCCCAATGGAGTGGTGGTCCGTCAGCACCACGTCCATCCCCAGGTGTCGGGCATATGCCACTTCCTCCACCGAACGGATACCACAATCCACTGTGACCAAGAGGCTACATCCCTTGTCATGGAGTAGCTTTATTGCCTGCTTGTTCAGGCCATAACCCTCGTCTATCCGATGGGGAATATACGAGATGTATCTCGCACCCAGAGCGTCTAACACTTTGGACAAAACTACCGAGGATGTGACACCGTCCACGTCGAAATCCCCGTAGATGGCGATGCACTCCCGGCGGCGTATCGCCAGACGTATCCGCTGTACTGCATCTGGCAGGTCTTTGAGCCTGTACGGATTGTCGAAGTCAAATCGATTTTCCCAAAACACCTCGATGCTGCGCGGATCGCGCAGGCCTCGGTTGTAGAGTATTTGCACCGCCAGCGGGGGGATATGCGGAATCTTCCGGATCAAATCAGGTGGGGCAGGCTCATGCAATTGCCATCTTTTGAAAGGTATGCTCACATCAGCGCTCCCAAAATTCCGCCATCGATCAGACAC
>CAZDOZ010000168.1:0-2525 GCA_964507175.1 uncultured Anaerolineae bacterium | reverse complement strand
ATGGCTTCAGAAGTGGGAGTTGTCTGCAATGTCGCAGACTTTTCGAATACCGGTCCTGCACCGGCATCACCGGCAACGAAGCCGGGAAAAACAGGGAGGTCGAAATGGTACCGAGGGAATCACCCGACAGAAATCTAGCTTTAGACTTGGCACGAGTGACGGAGGCGGCGGCCCTGGCAGCGGGCCGCTGGATGGGAAGAGGTAACAAGGAGGGAGCTGATCAGGCTGCTGTTGATGCTATGAGGATCATTCTCAGCAGCATGAACATCGACGGCATCATCGTGATCGGCGAAGGCGAGAAAGACAAAGCACCTATGCTTTACAATGGAGAAGAGGTAGGCAAAGGTGTAGGCCCAGCCCTCGATCTTGCCGTCGACCCCATAGACGGCACCCGACTCACCGCTGAAGGAGGCCCTGGAGCCATTGCAGTCATAGCGGCATCGGAGCGAGGCACCATGTTCTCCCCAGGGCACATTGTCTACATGGACAAAATCGCAGTAGGCCCCAAATCTAAAGGCACCATCGACATCACAGCGCCAGTAGAGGAAAACCTCAAGAATGTGGCAAAAGCCAGGAACAAGGATGTGGACGACCTCACTGTGGTAATCCTGGACCGCCCACGCCACACGGAGCTCATCAAGAGAGTCCGCAAGTCCGGCGCGCGCATACGCCTCATTCGAGACGGCGACGTTGCAGCAGCTATTGCGGCAGCGCTACCAGACACCGGCATCGACATACTTATGGGAATAGGGGGATCACCGGAAGCAGTCATCACCGCCGCAGCACTGAAATGCATCGACGGGGACATGCAAGCCATGCTCTGGCCCAGAAATGACGAAGAGAGGGCATACGCCCGTGAGGTTGGCATGGACCTGAACAAAGTTCTGACCCTGGATGACCTCGTTGCCAGTGATAACGTTTTCTTCGCCGCCACTGGGATAACCGATGGGGAATTGTTAAAAGGCGTCAGGTACTACGGGTATGGGGCTGCCACTTACACCCTGGCCATGCGATCCAAGAGCGGCACCATCCGCTGGATCGAGTCACATCATCACTGGGAGAAACTAATGCGCTACAGTGCCATTCCTTTCGATCTTCAGCAAAGCCCCAAACCGCTGATTGTGAAGAAGTGAGAGATGTTCGAAACTATCAGAGAAACACTGGCCAGCCGCCGAATAGACGGCTGGCTTCTTTACGACTTCCACAATATGAATCCGATAGCCCGGCGGACGGCAGGACTTCCTGAAGGCGGGGTTTTCACCCGACGATGGTTTCTCTGGGTCCCGGCAACCGGAGAACCTGTGTGGCTGGTTTCCCGCCTGGAGATGGATCAATTTGCTGGGCTCCCCGGTGAGAAACGGTCATATGTCGGGTGGAGGGACATGCTGCAAAAGCTGCAGAGCATTCTCTCGGGAGCGAGCAGGGTAGCGATGGAATACTCCCCTGGCGGTGCAGTCCCGACTGTTTCCAGGGTAGACGCTGGAACTGTGGAAATGATTCGTTCCCTTGGGATCGAGGTGGTTTCTTCGGGTGATCTGATACAAGAAGTCGAAGCATGCCTGGATGCAGAGCGTCTCGCCAGCCACCGCCGAGCGGCCGCCCATTTGTTGCATATCAGGGAAGAGGCTTTTTCCACCATTGCTGAGCGCATCTCGTGTGGATCAGACCTGAACGAGTACCAGGTGCAGCAAGAAATACTATCGAGGTTCCGCGAACTGGGGCTGGTGACAGACCATCCGCCTATCGTGGCGGTCAATGCCAATGCCAGCAATCCCCATTACGCTCCATCGGGAAGCCGTTCCCTTCCGATACGTCAAGGCGATCTGGTACTGATCGACATGTGGGCCAGAGAGGATTCGCCGGAAGCGATATTCGCCGATATCACGTGGGTGGCCTACGTCGGCTCCGATATCCCAAGGCCGATGGCGGAAGTCTTCGATGTGGTAAGAAAGGCCAGGGATGCAGCAGTGCATTTCGCCGACGATGGACTTCGGTCGGGGCGTGATGTTTTCGGGTATCAGGTAGATCAGGCAGCGCGGCATGTGATAGAAGAAGCTGGGTACGGGAAGTATTTCTTTCACCGGACTGGTCACAACATCGGGCATGAGGTTCACGGAAACGGGGTTAACATGGATGACCTGGAGACCCGTGATCGGCGCAAATTGCTCCCGGGGATACTTTTCTCCGTCGAGCCTGGCATTTACCTGCCGGATTTCGGCATCCGCAGCGAGATCGATGTGCTGGCCACCGAGGGCGGCGCGGAGGTCACCACGCTGCCGCTCCAGGAAGGGATAGTTCCGTTGCTGGCATGACGCCTGCATGCCAGGGAAAAATAGGGTCGCCCCCTGGTCCCCACAGCCCTTTCCCTGTGCCTTTCCGTGGATGCTCCGTGCGATCCGTAGTTGCCACCTTCGGAGCAGTCTTCGTGAGCGGTAGCTCACCGCATGGCGATGAAAATTACGAGTTCTACCGTCGGGGGTGTCTTCTTGTTCCCAACCACCCCCGGGCTCCCTCATCCCCCCGAC
>CAZDOZ010000167.1:3831-5291 GCA_964507175.1 uncultured Anaerolineae bacterium | reverse complement strand
TTTGGGGTCGAGGGAGACCGACGACGGCCCAGAGGGAGGCCTTGGGGCCAGTAGGGCCCCCAGGATTTGCTTCGAAAGCCCCATAAATGCAGTTCTTGTCTTATTCCCTGCACACCGGGTATAATTGGTGCACTTGTTTCGGCCTGTCGGAAAGTTTTTCAGCACGTGCTATCCGCCAGTTCGCTATCGCTCAACCGCCCGATCTGGCCCCACCGCCAGATGTTCCTGCCCTGGAAGGAGAATGGAAGTATGAAGAACAAAGAATATTTCGCGTTGACGGTGATGCTCATCGCCGTAACCATTGTTCTTAGCGCATGCGTGCCAGAAGCAACCTCCACGCCCACTCCTATCGAGGCACCTCCCACACACACTGTGACCAAAATGCCAAAAGCGCTACATGTCTACACCTGGCCCGACTATATCGACCCGAATGTCTACAAGCTGTTCGAGAAAGAAACCGGCATCAAGATCGTGGAGGATACTTTCCCCAGCGACAAAGAGATGCTGGCGAAGCTCCAGAGCGGTGCTACAGACTACGATATCATTGTCCCATCTGACCAAATGGTGGGCACCCTGGTCAAGAAAGGGATGCTGGCGGAGCTGGACAAGAGCCTGATCCCCAACATGAAGAACATCGATCCAAAATTTGCCAACCCACCCTATGACCCCGACCTCGAGCACTGCATCCCCTATCAGTGGGGCACCACCGGCATCGGATACCTGGACGACAAGGTGGTCCCGCCTCCCACAAGCTGGGACGATGTCTTCAATCCTGACAAGATCAAGAAATACAAGGGACAGATCACGATGCTGGACGACGAGCGTGAGGTCATCGGCGCCGCTCTGAAGTACCTGGGCTACTCCCTCAATGATACCGACCCGAAGCACCTGGAACAAGCGAAAAAGGTGCTGATGAAGCAGAAACCGTACCTTTACAGCTACGACAGTGATCAGTTCGAGGATCTGCTGGCAGCGGAGGAGACAGTGCTGGCCCATGGCTACAGCGGCGACCTCCTGGCGGGCAAAGAGGACAATGAGCACATCCGATACATCGTCCCGAAAGAGGGGAGCGCATTGTGGGTGGACAACCTCTGCATCCCCGCAACCAGCAAGAACAAGGAATCTGCGGAAATGTTCATGGATTTTACCCTGCGGCCCAAGATCGCAGCCATGATTAGTAACTATAACCACTATGCCAGCCCCGATGCAGCGGCGTTTCAATACCTGGACAACGATCTAAGGGGCAACCCAGCGATCTATCCGCCCAAGGACGTAATGGAGAGGCTCGAGGTCATCAAGGATCTGGGCGATGCTAAGCCGCTCTGGGACAAAGTCTGGACGGAGGTCAAGAGCAAGTAGAGGCGAGGCATGCCTCGCCTCTACCCCATTCCATGGAAGAATGAAGGAGTGCCGCTCCTTTTTTCATCCTGCCCAGCCGACAAAAACCTGCCCTCACTCAT
>CAZDOZ010000167.1:0-3731 GCA_964507175.1 uncultured Anaerolineae bacterium | reverse complement strand
GAGTGCCGCTCCTTTTTTCATCCTGCCCAGCCGACAAAAACCTGCCCTCACTCATACCTCAGTGCCTCTATCGGGCTGAGCCGGGCGGCTTTGTTCGCCGGATACATCCCGAAGAAAAGTCCCGTCGCCAGGGAGAAACTCAGTGCCAGCACGATGGAGCCGGGCGCCACGACCGAACGCATCATCCCCGTCGTGTCCACCATGCGGGCAATCCCTATCCCCAGCAGCACGCCTATCACTCCTCCCAGGAGGCTGAGCATCACCGCCTCCAGCAGGAACTGGAAAAGGATGTCGCCCCGCCTGGCGCCGACCGCCTTCCGCAGCCCGATCTCCCTCGTCCGCTCCGTCACCGACACCAGCATGATGTTCATGATCCCGATGCCGCCCACCAGCAGCGAGATGGCCGCGATGGCGCCAAGGAATATCGTCATGGTCTGTGCCACGCCGCTGGCCGTCTTCAGCAGGGTAGCCTGGTTGTAAATCCTGAAATCCGGCTCGTCGGCAGGACCCAGGCCGTGACGCGCTTTCAGAACGCTCTCCGCCTCGGACTGCATCCTGTCCACGGCATCTTTGGTGGGCGCTTTCATGTAGATTCGACTCAGGATCAACTGCCCCCTGGCGTTGCGCCCGTGAAACAGCTTGATCTGCGCCGTGGATATCGGAACGTAGACCGCCTCGTCGGGCCTGCTGAAAATGGAACCGCCGGACTCGGCGAGAACTCCCACCACTTTCAGCGATATCTTCCGGTTCCCTGCAGCCGCTTTGATTCTCTTTCCCACCGGATCCACATCGCCGAAGAGGTCCTGGGCCACCTGATATCCGAGCACCGCCACACTGGAGCGCCGCGCCACGTCTTTTTCGGTCACGAACCGCCCCGATGCGACCCCAAGGTCGAACACGTTTTGATAGGAAGGGGTAACGCCGGCCACACTGACGTTCGCGTTCGACTCGCCGAAGATCACCTGCGCCCCTCGACTGTACTCCGGCGCCACGAACTCGGCATCCGGCACGTCGCCCTTGTCGCTCAAGGCCTCGGCGTCTTTGTAGGTGAGCTTTTGACCTGTGCCAACTGCTCCCCGCACACCTTTTTCCCTGGGCGCCCCCGGAAAGATCGTGATCAGGTTCGTCCCGGCACTGCTTATCCGCTCTGTGATGGAAGCTTGCGCTCCCGTGCCGATGGAGAGAAGAGCGACCACCGCCGCCACGCCGATCGTCACGCCGAGCATGGTCAGCATCGATCTGGTTTTGTTGACCAGGAGGCTATCCAACGCCACCTCCACCATCTCCAGCAAATCCACCAGTGCTGTCATCTCGCAATCTCCTTCTCGCCGACCCTGGCGTCGTCCACAATCAATCCATCCCGCAGATGGACTATTCTATCCGCCATCTCCGCTATCTCGTCATCGTGGGTTACCACGACGATGGTTATCCCGCGCTCCCTGTGAAGCCTTCGGAATATCTCCATCACCTCCGCGCCTGCCTGCGTGTCAAGGTTCCCCGTCGGCTCATCCGCCAGGATGATGGACGGGTCGTTCACCAGCGCCCTGGCAATGGCAATCCGCTGCTGCTCCCCTCCCGAGAGTTCCGCCGGATGGTGATTCAGTCTGTCCCCGAGGCCGACCATCTCCAGAGCTTTCGCCGCAATCTCCCTCCGTTCCCGCAGAGGCAGCTTTGCTTTCCCGCGGGCGTACTGCATCGGCAACATCACCTGTTTCAGCGCGCTGATGCGCGGCAGCAGGTTGAACATCTGGAATACGAAGCCGATTTCCTGGTTCCGCACCGTCGAGAGGCTTTTTTCGTCCATGCTGCTGACCTCTAACCCGTTGAGCCGGTAGGACCCTGACGTGGGGGTGTCCAGACACCCGATGATGTGCATCAAGGTCGACTTCCCGGAGCCCGAAGGACCCACAATCGATACCCACTCGCCGGGCTCGATCCGCAGCGACATCCCTCGCAAAGCGTGGACCTGGATCTGACCCATTTGGTAAACTTTTGTGATCCCTTCTAATTCGATCATCTGCGCACCCTACCGAGGCCGCCGAAGAACAACGGAGGCCTTTTGCCCTGCTGAGAGGTTCCGCCGTTCTTGGCGGATTGTTCGAGCGAGGCTGTGCTGACTACATCCCCTTCCGAAAGGCCGCTGACCACTTCGGCCTGCGTGTCGGTCACCATGCCGAGTTCGACCCTGGCGGGGCGGAAACCGGCCTCGAGCAGGGTTTTGAAGACGGGATTCGACGCAAACTCTCCTTTTCTTTCGCCCGTGGGCGCCCTGCCTCCGCCGCCCTGTCCCCTGCGTGGGCGCGCTGGCAGATTCGCAGCCTCTCCGCTTTTGGACTTCACGAACACGATGGTCCTGTTGCCGAAGCTGTGCAGCGCTTTCAATGGGACCAGCAGCACGTTCTCCTTGCTCTGCGCTATGATCTCCCCATCACAGGTCATGCCGGGGCGCACCGGCACCGGTGGGTTATCCAGGTCCACCGTCACGGGGTAGAGGACCACGCCGGATTGAACATGGGGTTCGATGGCGATTTCGCTCACCTTGCCGGTGAGCTCCGCGTCTGGGAACGCATCCAGCGTAACCACCACTTTCTGCCCTACCGCCACCTGCCCCACATCTGTCTCGTCGATGTACAACGTCGCCTGCAGGCGATCCAGGTCGTCGAGAACCACTACAACTTTGTTCGCTCCGACGTATTCTCCTGGCTCCACGTTCACCTCGACCACGGTGCCGTCGAAAGGCGCTTTCAGCGTGGCATTCTCGAGATTCTGCTTTGCGATCTCCAGGCTCGCCTCGGCTTGCTTCACCGAAGTCTGCTTCGCTGTGACGTCTTCCGTCGAAGGGCCGCTTTTCACTGTTTCCAGATGAGCCTTGGCTTTCTCCAGGTTGGCCTTGGCCGCGGCAATCTCCTCCGCCGACGGCTTCTCAATGGCCTGCTTGTACTGAGCCTGAGCCTTCTCATAATCGAGGGTCGCGTTCTGGAGATTCTGAGCCTGAGGGAGCATTGCTATGTTGGGCCTGTAAGCCACCCTGTCGTAAGCGCTCTGAGCCTTCTGCAACGCGGATTCCGCTTTCTCCAGAGCGATCTTGGCGATGGTCATTTCCTCCTCAGTCGGCGAGTTGATCAACCTGTTGTACTGCTCCAGGGCATTGTAATACGCAGCCTCCGCCGAAGCCATGTCCTCCGCAGATGGTTGAGCCATCAGGTCCTCGAGATGGGCCTGGGCTGACTGGAGGCTTGCTTCTGCCTGTGCAACCTTCAGCTTCAGGATGCTGGCATCCTGGCGCGCCAGCGGCTGACCGGCTTTAACGCGATCGCCCTGTTTCACCAGCATCTCCTCCACCTTGCCTGACGAAGAGAAAGTCAGCGAAGCTTCTCTGGCCGTGGCGATGTTGCCCGTGCCTTCCACCGTTATCTGCAGCGAGCCGCGCTTCACCACGGCAGTTTGCTTGGAAAGGTCCAGCATCTCCGTCTGGGCCTCTGTACCGCCGCTGCCGATCAAACGACTGTACGCGAAGTATCCTCCAACGATCAGTGCGACGACGATGAGAAGAATAAGCCACCATTTTTTCGACATTTCATCCTCCAGAAAGGCACTTTACGTCCTGCGTCCTATAGCACCTCGCATCACGTGGCTGCTGATAGACAGACTCCACCTTTCACCCTAAAACTTTATTACTGGACTTTTGACAATCGGGCTGCCATGCTGGGCTGAGTTTTTCGCCTTGAAGG
>CAZDOZ010000166.1:0-5294 GCA_964507175.1 uncultured Anaerolineae bacterium | reverse complement strand
TTAGGGCTTTCGATTTGCTTCGAAAGCCCAAAAGTGCTCCTGGAAGCCCTCATGCTCGATACAGGGCTTGCCCCGTGGAATAGTATTCCACAGGGCTTCTGCTGTGACTTTCCTGGGGTTGACAGAAACCTTTGGAAGGGCAGGCAAATTCCTGGGGCCCCACGGGCCCTCAGGAATCGCTTCGTTTTCCCGGTTAAGGGGGGCGCTACCCAATCCTGTGGCATATGGTGTATAATTGTGATGAACATATTTCGAGGAGGTGGACGGATGGCAGAAAAACCTCGCGTTGGATTTATCGGTCTAGGGATCATGGGCGGACCGATGGCAATGAACATCCTGAAAGCAGGTTACCCTTTGACGGCATGGAACAGGACGGCGTCCAAAGGGGAGTCGCTACGGAAAGCAGGTGCTTCGTGGGCCGAATCGCCTGCAGAGGTGGCCCGTAACTCGGACGTGGTCATCACTATCGTCAGCGACACCCCCGACGTAGAAGAAGTCATCCTGGGGCCTCGGGGCGTGATCCACGGAGCTCACTCCGGCATGGTGGTGGTAGACATGAGCACAATTTCGCCACACGCCACCCGCAGGATAGCCGGGAAACTTGCGGAGGCCGATGTCGAGATGCTGGATGCGCCAGTCAGCGGTGGTGACGTCGGCGCGCAGCAAGGGACGCTTTCCATCATGGTCGGCGGCAAAGAGGAGGTATTCCAGCACTGTCTCCCGATATTGCAAGCCATGGGAAAGCGGATAACCCTCATTGGGCCCAATGGCGCAGGCCAGTTCACGAAGCTGGTGAACCAGATAATCGTGGTGGGGAACACGCTGGCAATGTCGGAGGGACTGGTCTTTGCTGCCAAAGCAGGGCTCGATCTCGAAAAAGTGCTGGAGGCAGTCAGCGCCGGAGCAGCCGGATCGTGGATGCTGAGCAATCGCGGCCCACAGATAATTCATGGAGATTTCAGGCCAGGTTTCATGGTGAAATTGCAGCAGAAAGATGTGAAGCTGGTGCTGGATGCTGCAAGGGAGATGGGCGTATCCCTTCCAGGCACCGCGATCATCCACCAGCTCTATCACGCCGTAGAATCGAGGGGGTTGGACGAAGAGGGGAACCATGCGCTGGTGAAGGCGCTGGAATGGCTGGCCGGCGTGGAAGCCCGGCAGAAATAGCCCGCCCGGGCGATCGGTAATGGACTTTATTTCTCCCTCAGCAAGCCAGACTTGCCTGGGGGCGCGGAGCACCTTGACATCAGCCAAACTTACATGCTATCATGTTTCTGTACACCACTCTTGTCGTCACCTTTCAAGCGTGGCTTGCGTCCATAAAATTGCGTTGTAAAAGGCTCAAGGAGCAATTCGCTCCATTGGACTTTATCGGGGATACAGGATACAGGCACAGAGCAAGAACATTGCGGTGGTGAGGGAGAAATGAGTGATATATCTTGTGTGGTGGTAGAGCCGCCGCACAAGATAACACTTCCCTTTCTTCTTCTGGAAGGAGCGCTGCCCCACCCCCGCAGCCATTGTTCCCAATAAAGTCTATCGTTTTGGGTGAAGTGCAAAGGAGGGCTCCGATGAAAGTTCCCAAACGAGTCTTGTTGTTGGCTGTAGTCGCCTCCCTTCTCCTCAATACCATGGTGGTCGCGTCGACACCTCATGCCACCGTAAACACTGACCTTCTCGAAAACGGCGACTTCGAAAATGGATTCCGCATGGCTCCCGGCTGCGGCATGGTTGCTGTTGGATGGGGGTGTTTTACCAATGGAGGCGCTGCAAGCTATGGGTTTTACGACGACCAATGGAACCCTGTGGTCTTCAGTGGTGAGCATTCCCAACTGATCGAGATCAACACCAAAAGCATGGCCTACGGCGATCCGGACCGCTTCGCCGGTATCTACCAGACGGTCACCGTGCTCCCCGGACACAAATATACCCTGGATCTCCATGGCATCATCCGCGCCGACGATAACGATCCCGACAGATGGCGCTACCGGGTACAGGTAGGATACCTGGAGTCCGGCGAGCACGACTGGACAAAAGTCTCCAATTGGACCGAGATGCCCTGGGACGAATACTATCCCCGTACTTCCCCAGGCAATTTCAGCGAAGGGAAACTCGAGATCACCCCCGGTGGTACCAAGTTGACCATCTTCATCAGGATCTGGAAAAAATGGGGCGTTCCTTACCGAGAGCTGGACGTGAATCTGGATGCCGTGAGCCTCACGGGGCCAAAAGTCGCCTCGACCCCCAACACCCCTGCCCAAACCTACAAGAAGCCAAAGCCCACCCCATCCAAACTCACGTGTGATGGGAACAACCTGCTCGAGAACGGCGATTTCGAGAGCGGGTTCAAGCCTGGCACCGTGGCGAAGGAATGGGACAGTTTTACCAATGGAGGCGCTGCAGGATACGGATTCTACGATGAAACTTGGAAGCTCGCCGTCTTCCAGGGCAGTCACGCCCAGATGATCGAGATCAACAGTAAGGGTCTTGCAGCCACCGATCCGGATAGATATGCAGGCATCTATCAGGTGGTAGATGGCCTGACGCCCGGCCAGACTTACGAGGTCAACATCTACGGGATGATAAGGGAGATGAATTATGCTTCTCACGGTGGCGAGGATCCATATCGGTTCGTCGCCCAGTGGGGTATTGCATCCGACGGGAGCACCGACTGGACCATGGTGAGCGAGTGGCATACCATTCCCCTCCCCATGGGCGATAGGGTATCGCCCCCGGGCTACGGCAAGTACACAGCCCGGTTCGAGGCGCCGTCGAAGAAAGTTACCCTCTTCCTGCGGGGGTGGAAGAAATGGGCAACACCATACCGTGAGTTCGACCTGGATTTCGACAACGTGTCGCTGCTCGCCTGCCACCACAATGCGAAAGGCAACACCTATGTCGTCAAGCCAGGCGACACACTGAGCACCATCGCAGCCAGCCTTGGCGTGAGTCTGCAAGACCTGATAGACGCCAACGGCATCACCAACCCCAACCTGATATTCGTGGGGGAGAAGCTGACAATCCCTGGATCGAGCGCACCCACCCCAACCCCGACCACGCCTGCGCCGACAAGTGTCCCCAGCGCCACACCGACTCCGACGGGCTCCGGAAGTGCCACCTCATCCACGTCCGCCGAAGCCGTGCGCTACCACATTGTACGGCCTGGGGAGACCCTAACCGGCATAGCGTTGGCCTACGGCATCCCGCTGGATGACCTCATAGCGGCAAACAAGGCTGGCGATCCGTCGTTCAGTCCAGACCTGATTTACGTAGGACAGAAGATTGCCATCCCGGCTTCGTGACGGGACCTGAGTCAACGGACGTTGGGGGCCACATGAACACATGTGGCTCCCGGATCGGAACCGGTAGCAACCGAAAGGAGGTTTCGCTATGAAACGTTGGATGATGTATGGATCTATCCTGTTGCTCTTCCTGTTCAGCGCCTTCCTTGTCCTCTCTGCATCGCAACAGTCCCCGATGGCAGCGGCGGGCGGCAATGCTGCTGCATGTCCGGATGGGTGGACCACCTACGTAGTCCAGCCTGGGGACACCTTGAGCGGGCTCTCTGTCAGATACAACGTCCCTCTGGACACACTGATGAACGTGAACCACATCGGATACAATGATTGCCTCTGCATCGGGCAGACCATCTGCGTCCCGGCGCCTGGCCCCACCGCGACGCCGGCGCCGGTCACACCGTGCATTGAGGGACGCAAAATAGACGACCGTCACATGCCGCTTTCCGGCTGGGTGATCCATGCCCAGGACGGCGAAGGATCGGAGTTGATCACCACCACCGATGCCAACGGACATTTCAGGTTCGATGTGGTTCCGGGAACCTGGACTTTGTGGGAGGACTTACCCGCCGGCTGGGAGCCGGTAACAGCGCCTCGATTCCAGGTAACCGTGCCCGAGAACAGCAACAAGTGCGTTCAGGTACGATTCAAGAACCGCAGACTAGCCTGCATAGACGGCTACAAGAGAGACAACTACAACTATGGTCTTCCTGGATGGGTGATAAACGTGCAGCAACACGGAGGCAGCAGCCAGGTAATTACTGCAACCACCAATGGCCTGGGCTACTATCGCATAGACAACCTGCCGCCTGGGACCTGGGATGTGTGGGAGACACAGGAGGAAGGATGGGCCTCCATCAAGCCTCCTCACGTAGTCGTGGACCTCCAATCCCCATCCCAGATAGGCAAATGCTACAGGATTGATTTCGAGAATAAACAGGCTACGCCGACCCCCACCCCGACGCCCACAGCGACACCTACCCCCATCAGGGGCTGCGTCGATGGGTACAAAGTCAACAACGATCACATCGGCATGGGTGGGTGGACCATCCACGCCAGGCCAAACGCTGGCGGCGAGGAATTCACCACAGTAACCGACGAGACTGGATACTTCAAATTCGACAGCCTCTCCCTGGGGGACTGGACTCTATCGGAGGATCTCCAACCCGGCTGGGCTACGGTTACTCCTGGCGAATTCGAGGTTCCTGTAACCAGGCCCGGCGTGTGTGAGCGGGTCAGGTTCAAAAACAAATCGCCCGATGTCTGCATCAAAGTGGTGAAGCAGGACGAGCAGGGAAACAAGCTCCCTGGGTGGACATTCTCGGCCAAGCCGAAGGAAAGCTCTCAGCCAGTTTACACCGAGACCACCGGCAACGACGGGACAGCCACCTTCTCTGGCCTATACCTGAGCACCTGGACGGTCACGGAGGCGCATCAGCCCGGATGGCAGCCGATTTCCCCCAGCAGCCAGGATGTGGAGCTCTCCACCGGGGACGTAGGCACGTGCAAGATCATCACTTTCACCAACCATACCCCCGTAGGTTGCATCACCGTCCATAAGGTGGACTACTACGACGGCGCGGGGCTTCCCAACTGGGTGATCAATGCCCAAAAATTAGATGGGTCCAGTCCGGTGTTGACAGGCATGACCGACGGGACTGGCGTCTACACCTTCTCGAACGTGCCGACAGGCAACTGGAAAGTGTGGGAAATACAAAAAGATGGGTGGGGTCCTGTCCATCCTTCACCCCGCTTCATAACAGTAGTCGCCAAGGACAACCCCGAGTGCGTTCAGGTCACGTTCCAGAACTGGCAGCTGGACACACCACCCGGAGATTCCCCCGCTTCCTACAGCTGCCGCGCGTATTACACAGTCAGGCCCGGCGATGCCCTGAGCATAATAGCAGCTCGAAACGGGACAAACACCAACAGCCTGGCAGCAGCCAACCACCTGGCAAACCCAAACTTCATCTGGGTGGGCCAGAAGCTTTGCATACC
>CAZDOZ010000165.1:0-5472 GCA_964507175.1 uncultured Anaerolineae bacterium | reverse complement strand
ATGGGACACATTATACATCGCGGAGGCGATGTTGGGCAAAGATTGTCCGATCGGGGCTTCTGCGACTTCTGGCTTAGGCAAGATTGCCGAGAATTTGCTGCATTTCCGTCGAGGATGGGTTACTTTTGACGTAGATATTCGTCTTTATTATGTCGAAGTGTGCTCTGAACAAAGATATCGATCGCTTTCAGCCTGACTCACGGCGGTGTAGAGGCGTTCCCCGGATGGCGCAGACGGGAAATTTGCCCCGAGGTGCTCCATAAAGTATAGTTAACTTTACCAATGAGATTCCTGCACAAAGGGCAGTAGTTTGAATGCAGAGCGACATTCTGCGAGGCGGGTTTACAGCTTGTTCTGAGGTTACAATTTGTAGTATGCGTTTTCAATCACCGTCCTGAAGCTCGTTGTGCAGGTATGGGTGCGGAGCAGGTCGCAGATCCATTCCGCACCCAGGTGGGCTCCTGCCAGTACGGCATGGGTACGACATAAATCGAGTTACACACTCATGGAGACCAACATATTATGAAAAAGCTACTGAAGGGTTCCATTGTGGTTGGGTCTGCTCTTTTCCTGCTGTTCCTGTGGATGCAGGGCTCCTGGCTTGGAGTAGCGCGGGCCAGGCCTGCAGAAAGCCCAATGTACAAAGTCATGGTGAGTCGAGACGGTATCTATAAGCTCTCGTACGACGATCTGAGAACTGCCGGCCTTCCGGTCGATACGCTGGACCCCCGCGAGCTGAAAATGTACGACAATGGCCAGGAGATGGCAATCCAGGTGTTCGGAGAGCAGGACGGTAGCTTCGATCAAGGGGATTTTCTTCTGTTCTACGGTCATATGCTGACCAGTCCCTACACTTACACGAATGTGTACTGGCTCACATACGGGAATGGAAACGGCCGCAGGATGGCCGTGAAAGATGGCACCCCCGGCACCGGTACCACCCCTCAATTCTTCACTACCACCCAGCATGTGGAGGAAAACCACATCTACCAGTCGGCGATCCCCTGGCAATGGGACGCCGATCATTGGTTCTGGAATTATTACTCGACCCGTTACTCGTTTTCCAGGAACAGGACCTACAATTTTCCTTTGACACCGGATACTTCCGAAAATTATTCGGCCACGCTCCATGTTCGCATCATCGGGGATTCATCCGATCCCGTGAACCCGGACCACCATCTGAAATTCTACATGAACGGCACCTACGTGGGTGAGCGATACTGGGACGGACGTAGCATCCTGGAGACCGATATCCCCTTCACGGGCACATTGCTGACGAATGGCAGCAACTCCATGCGAATGGAAGCCCCTGCGGACACAGGAGCTTCTAGCGAAGAGCGGGGCTACATGGATTGGTTTGGGGTCGAATACAGGCATCCATTCGTGGCAGAGAACAATCAGCTTTGGTTTGCATCACCCGGCACCGGCACATGGAAATACGAAATAACCGGCTTCCTCACTATGCCGGTCTCCATTTTTGACGT
The DNA here is from genome assembly GCA_964507175.1 of uncultured Anaerolineae bacterium. Lineage (GTDB taxonomy): Bacteria > Chloroflexota > Anaerolineae > S016-19 > S016-19 > S016-19. The sequence goes on along the minus strand of CAZDOZ010000165.1, from coordinate 3,988 downwards.
CACCGACCCGATCTCACCTGCAGCATTTGGAGGCGTGCAGACGACGCCGGATGGGAGCACCTACACCGCTTCGTTCCAGGACAGCGTCGGCGGGAGGGAGCTTTACCTGGCTGTCACGCCGGATCGGTTCCTGACCCCGGACGCCATCGTGCAGGACACGCCATCGGACTGGCACACCCCTAACCACGGGGCGGACTACATTCTCATCACCCACAGGGATTTTTGGGACCAGGTGGATCCCTTGCTCGCCTTGCGCTCGTCCCAGGGAATGCGCGTGGTGAAAGTAGATGTGCAGGACATCTACGATGAGTTCAACGACGGTGAGATATCCCCCCTGGCGATCCGGGAGTTTCTCCAGTATGCCTACTACCACTGGCAGGCTCCGGCGCCTCACTACGTCCTCCTGGTCGGCGATGGCACTTACGACTTCAAAGATTACACCGGCAACGGAACCCCAAACTACATCCCCCCGTACATGGCGTTCGTGGATCCATTCATGGGCGAGACGGCCAGCGACAACTACTACGTGAACTTCACCGGCGACGGCGCTCCTCCTCCAACAGGACCGACGATGCCGAAAATGGCCATCGGGAGGCTCCCGGCGGATACCCCTCAGGATGCCCAGGCGATGGTGGAAAAAACCATAGCTTACGAGACCGGGCCCATCACGGACACGTGGGACGCCCGCGTTACCCTGGTGGCCGACGACCCCGACGCTGCGGGGAACCACCCCGAACTGACGAACAGGGCGCTCAACTATGTTCCTCCGGACTATCAGGTACAGAAAATCTACTATCTCTCCGACCCCCAGTACGACACATACGAAAAAGTGCAGCATGCCATCACCGAGGCAATAAACGCTGGCACAGCCATCGTCAATTACAGCGGCCACGGGAGCTACAGCCTCTGGGGAAGCGAGATGTGGGTGCTAAGCGACCTGGATTCTCTGCACAACCATGGCCGCTACCCCATCGTCCTGCCGATGACGTGCTTGGAGGGATATTTCGTCATCCCCGGCACCGGGCATCCGTCCATGGGAGAGAGCATGGTGAGGCTCCACGATGCCGGAGCCGTCGCCAGCTGGTCCCCCACAGGCCTTGGGATAGCCCACGGCCATAGCATGCTGCAGGATGGATTCTATGATGCTGTATTCAACCGTGGGGTGGAGACCGTTGGCGATGCCACCATCGCTGGCAAGCAAAATCTGTACGACCACAGCACCAATTACCTGGACTTGTTGGACACGTACATGCTTTTTGGCGACCCAGCCCTGCGCGTGCGGATCGCCAAACCGGACCTTGTGATAGAGAAAAGAGCGATGCCTGCCTATCCGTCGCCCGGAAGCGGCATCACTTACACACTGGCCTACAGCAACGCCGGCGACGCCTTTGCGTACACCGTAACCATCACCGACCTGGTCCCATCGGAAGTGCTGACCCCTTCTGTGACGTGGAGCGGGGCAACCATAACCAGGACAGCGGGAATCACCTATTCGTGGCGGGTGACGGATCTGATGCCGGGCGCCGGTGGGATCATCACCATCACCGGAATTCTCACCTCCGGGCTGCACGACGAGGATTGGATAACCAACACGGCGGTCATCACCACGGCCAGCCTGGACTCGAACCCGAACAACAATCGGTCGGAGGCAGCGAGCCAGATATCCCTTGGCAACAGCACCGTAATAGCCCACACTTTCAAAGACAGCAACGGCGACGGGCAGCTTTCGTCGGGTGAGGAAAATTTGAGCGGGGTAGATGTGTCCATCTTGAATCACTCTGGAATCACCATTGCACAAGGCGCTACGGATTCTACAGGGCGGTTCACCACCACCCATCTCGCCGTAGGAACCTACACCGTGACCGTAGGAGATTACGATGGATACATCCCAACGACTCCCGAGACACAGGACATAACAGTGGGGCAGGGCGAGTCCAAAACTGCTGAGTTCGGGTACCTCTCGCCCATGGGGGTCGAGCTGGCAGCTTTCACCGCTGAGGTCCGTGGGAAGACAGTCGCATTGCGATGGGAGACCCTCGAAGAAAGGAATGTCAGTCAGTTCATTGTCACGAGGGGGAAAAAACCAAAAGGCCCATGGGTGGAATTGTCCAGGGTTCCAAGTAAGGCCTTGGGAGGAGCAGGCGCAAGCTACAAATATGTCGACAAGAATGTGAGCCCAGGTCACACCTACTGGTACAGGCTGGTGACGTACCCGGCCGGCGATGTGTTGGGGCCGACGGGCGTCACCATTCCCCAGAGGCCGTTCTGCCTGTTCCTGCCATCGATCGGGGATCGGAAGTCCGGGAAGTAGAAACCCTACGTGAGGAGGTTCGGAAGATGAATAAATTCGCAAATCTGTGGAAGAGCATAGCCCTGGCTATGGCGCTGGCGCTTGCCGGGGTAATTCTGATGGGGATACCCGTGATCCTGGCAGGTGGAGAGGATACCCCGCTGCAGCTTCGATACAACGCTTCGTGCGAGAACTGCACGGCAACAGGACGCAACATGGTCAGCGCTGGCACCGGGCTGATCCAGCCGTGGTCCGACGGACAGCCGGGCCACATCACGCTGAACGTGCCATCCGGGGCCACGGTGGAGAAGGCATACCTGTTCTGGGAAATAACAGGCCCTTATTCCAGCAACGGGGACAACACTCTTACATTGGACGGCACATCTGTCACCGGGACGGCGTTGAGCAATCCAGCTTTCTGGGATACCAACGAGTGGTCTTTTGCGTATCAGGCGGACGTGACATCGCTCATCGTCACCGGTTCCCACACTTACTCCATCGGCGATATGGACAATAGCTCGGTGTACGCGTACAACGGTGCCAGCCTGGTGGTGGTATACAGCCTGCCGACGGAACCTCTGCGGGAAGTGAGCATCTCCAGCGGGGATGACATAGCATACCACGGCTGGGCTTCCCCTCGAGGGCCGGATTCAGGGGTCGTCAGGTACACTTTCGACCCGGCATCGGTGGATCGCACCGCCAAAGTCACTTTCGTTGTCGCTGGGCTCAGGGATCCGAACGACGTCAACAATCAGATACTGGGCAACGCTATCTGGTATTCCACGGGGACCATCAGCCACACGAATTTGGTGAGCGAGACGTGGGCTACGGTAGTGGCCGACAACCCGCTCCACAACTACGACGGAGCGTCATGGGATACCTACGAGACGACCGTTACCGTGCCCGCCGGGGCCTCTATGGCTGAGTTCCAGATCGAGTCCAAAGATAACAACGGTGGTGGATTCAGTTGGATCGCCAACGGATTCACCCTCGACTGCCCATGTCCGAAGCTGGAAGTCGAGAAGTCGCTGCTCCTCCCTTCGGATGGCACTGCGGTCATCGGCGACGATCCGCTGGTGCGGTACCAGGTTGTGATAACCAATACCGGCCCGACGACCCTGGTTACGATTCCGCTCACGGATACATATGATTCCTCCGCCCTGGATTACCAGAGCGCCAGCCCCGCTCCAGACTCTGTGGACGAAGCCACAGGCACGCTGGCGTGGAACGATCTTACGTCTGGGACTCACGGGTTCGGGGTAGAACTGGCGCCGGGGGATGCGTTCACGATAACTGTGGACTTTGCCCCAATAGCGGCGGCAAACCCGGCGCGGAACACGGCGGTGGTCTCCGGAGCGACAGACGAGAACGGGCGGACGCCTCCTGATGATACCGACTACGCAGATGTAGTCATTTACGAGCCCACCCCCACTCCCACAGGCACACTCTTGCCAACGAACACACCCACACCGACGAACACTCCGACGGCGACAGGCACTCCTACGCCCACCGGCACTGCTACGAGCACACCTACTCCGACGGCGACAGGCACGCCAATGCCGACTGCAACACACACGTCTACTCCGACGGCGACCGGCACGCCAATGCCGACTGCAACACACACGTCTACTCCGACGGCGACCGGCACGCCAATGCCGACTGCAACACACACGTCTACTCCGACGGCGACCGGCACGC
>CAZDOZ010000164.1:0-5565 GCA_964507175.1 uncultured Anaerolineae bacterium | reverse complement strand
TCACGGGTGCCTTCGTACTCAACTTTGTTGCCTGTCTCCTTTTCCCAAGGCTCATAAACAGCCTTGAAGCTGTCCAGCTCTGCGCCGCCCCAGACGGCCATCACATCTACTTTGCCTCCGCCAGCAGCAGGAGCCTTGGTAGGCTTAGCGGCAGGCGCTTTTGTGGGCGCTGGAGCCTTGGTAGGCGTAGCGCCTCCCCCACAAGCCGAAACAACAAAAGCTAGAACGAGCAATGCGCTCAGAGCAAGCCAAAAACCTTTCCTCCTCATTTTTTCTTCTCCTTTCGATTTGACTGAAGAATTCTTCCGATAAACCAGCGAACTGCGCAGATTTCTCTTTCCCTCACCTCCTTCTGAATTGTTACTCAACGTGTCAAGTAACACGTGTTAGCAAACTGTGCAACAAAGACAACATCCGCTCCAGCACGGATTGTTGGCTACAAAGCGCGCTTTTTTGCCCCGCACGATTGCCGGATGATCAGTTCTGTCTCGAGGAAGACTTTGGTGTTCTCTACCTTTTCCCCGCGTATGAGCTTGAGGAGCATATCAGCTGCCTGCCACCCAAGCTTGTATGCAGGAAGCCGCACTGTGGTCAACGAAGGGATGGTGTAAGCAGCAGCGAAGATGTCGTCGAAGCCCACGATGGCGATATCCTCGGGTACTTTCAGCCCTTTGTCGTGGATGGCCGCCAGGGCTCCTAGCGCTACGACGTCGCTTGCAACGAACACTGCTGTAGGCCGCTCTGGCAATGCCAGGAGCACCGACATGGCGCTGTACCCACTTTCCGGCAGGAACGAGCCAAAACGGAGCAAATCCTCCGAGAATCCAATGCCGGCTTCCTCCAGTGCTTTTTTGTAACCTTTCAGGCGGGCTTTGGCGGAAGTGTACGTCAGGGGAGCGTTGGTGATCATAGCAATCCGGGTATGCCCCAGCCCTATCAGGTGCTTCACAGCTTTTTCTGCCCCGCCGATGTTATCTACGTCAACGAAGGGGATATCCGAACCCGGCAGGCGGCCATGTAAGACTATGGGAAATCCAGTTTCCTCGAGTGTGAGGAGCTTGTCGTCATCGGAACGGGGGGCAGAAATGATGAAACCATCCACATGCTTACCACGGGCCAGCCTGACATAGGGACTTTCCGGATCTGCATTGGAGACTGCTCGGAAGAGGACAGTGTAATCGTGTTGCAAGGCAGCGTCGGCAATGCCCCGCATCATGTCGGGCAGGAAAGCGTCAGCGGCCACCTTGTCCGGCCCCTCGCACAATACCACTCCAATGGCGTTGCTCTTTCCGCTGGCGAGTGATCGGGCGGCGGCGGCCGGGTAATAATCCAACTTCCGTGCCGCTTCCAGAACCCGTTGTCGTGTTTCCTCTGGTATGTGAACATCCGGCACATTGTTCAAGACCAGGGACACCGTGGTACGGGAAACGCCAGCCAGCCTTGCGACATCCTTGCTAGTAGCTTTCTCCATCGTATCGTGCAGCCTCGCACTCAGAACATGGCAACCCAACTGCTAACTAACCCGCGTCAGTAACACGCGTTACCTAACATTATAATCCTATTTTCCAGAATGTCAAGGGGCTCTGGCATAAAATTTTGGCAAGCATCAAAGGAGGGGAGAGAGCCAAAGCACCTCCCTGCCTGGACGGCTATTCCGATTAAGGCGTTCCAAGCAAATGGTAGCGCTCAAAACTGTTGGGACGGTACGGCTCTTGGCCCTCACTCACCTGGAGGGTGCTGAAAAGATCTCACGGGAGAAATCCCTCATTGGGAGTGCGAAGCAAATCCTGGGGCCCGCAGGGCCCCAGGACCCCCTCTGAACCGCCGTCGGCCTTTATCAACTCCGACGGCAAGTTGTGATCTGCCCCAGGTGCACCGAGAAAGCTCCCGAAATGACTTTGGGCTTCGATTTGCTTTGAAAGCTCCGATTGGGAGAACGAAGTAAATCCCGGGTAGCCGAGGGCAATGCCCTCGGCTACCCGGCCGAAAAGCCTATGTGTGAGAGTTGAGTTGGGGTTGATGGATCACAGGGGACGTCTAAGGAAGCGCCGGAGGCCTGTCGAACTTGCAGGATTTGCTTCGAAACCCCCTGATTAGTGTAGTAGGCTTTTTCAGAGGATAGGTGGTATAATTGTGGTTGGGTGGTCTGCTTACGCCGTGGGTTGAAAGCAATGCAGACCAACTTGGGTTTTGGGTATAATCCGCTTCAGATCGAAATGATCTCGACAAATAAGGCGGATTGGGAAGCGCCGGCATCTAAGGCAAAAGACTGGCGTGGTTCTATTCTGGGGGGAGCTCCACGCTCGAACGGTACAAAGGCAAGATCTCCCCTACAGGGCGACCATGCCTTCACCACTACATGGGGGAATGCATCTCCCCCGCCAGCTAGAAAAGGTACGCCTATGGAAAAATACTCTCGTTCCGCCACACTTTTGTCATGGCCACCCCGGCCGACACGTTTTCTGCTCCTCTCTTTCATTCTGATCACGGCACTATCGTTGGTTCCACTGTGCAACATCGCCCAGGCAAATGCACCAACTGTTGCGGAGGCGGAAACGCAAGGCGTTTGGTACACGGTGAGCCCCGGGGATTGGCTGAGCCGGATCGCGGCGCAGTTCGGCACGACAGTCGCGGCTATTGCACAAGCGAACCATCTGCACAATCCCAATTTAATTTATGTGGGACAACGGCTCTGGATTCCCGGCGGCAATGTGACGGCTACGCCGACAGCAACTCCCACGACAAGCCAACACGGTTTCTGGTACACTGTACACGCCGGGGATTGGCTCAGTGCAATAGCCATTCGTTTCCATACCAGCGTAAACGCCATCGTGCAAGCGAACCATATCCAGAATCCGAACTGGATCTATGTGGGCCAGCATCTCTGGATTCCTGGTCAGAACGGGGCGACAACGCCGTCTCCCGCTCCCACATCGACCCCGACCGGAACCGTGTTGCCGACAGCCACGCCGACTGCGACACCTACACCAAATCCCACGCCGACCAGCGGCGGCTTTTGGTACACAGTCAGCGCCGGCGATTGGCTGAGTTCCATTGCCGCCCGGTTCGGCGTGACCGTAGCAGCCATCGTGCAAGCGAACCACTTGTCCGACCCCAACCATATCGTGGTCGGCCAGCGTCTCTGGATACCGGCGGGCGGCGGCACAGCCCCCAACACGCCCGCCGCCTTCGACTACGGCTTCAACATCGACCCGTGGAGTGGTAACCTGGATGAAATCACCCAAAAGGTCAAAGATGCCGGTTTCCACTGGGTGAAATTCCAAATGCCGTGGAAGGACGTAGAACGGGACGGCCACGGAATGTTCCACTGGGATAGGGTAGATGCCATCGTCAACAGTCTGCACGGTGCAGGCCTGAAAGTCGTCGTTTCCATCGCCAAAGCGCCGGCCTGGGCTCGCCCTGATAATGCCGATCTATCCGTCGACGGCCCGCCGGCCGATCCCCAGGCTTTCGCTGATTTCGTCGCCGCGTTCGCCAAACGCTACAAAGGTCAGGTACAGGCCGTCGAATTGTGGAACGAACCAAACTTGCACAGTGAGTGGGGCAATCAGCCGCTGAGTGCTCGCCAGTACGTGGACCTGTTGTGCAAGGGCTATGCAGCAGTAAAAGCCAACGACCCGACTATGACAGTGATCTCCGCCGGGTTGACCCCCACTGGCGTCAACGATGGAACCATCGCCGTGAACGATCGCATCTATTTACAACGGATGTACTGGTACGGGGCCAGGCGCTGTTTCGACGGCTTAGGCGCTCATCCCAGCGGCTATAACAATCCGCCTGACGTCCGCTTTGGCTACACCAATGCCGACGAGCCGGGTTTCAAAAACGATCCCTCTTTCTTCTTCCAGGAGACGCTTTTGCGTTACCGCCGAATCATGGTGGCCAATGGCGATGCTGGCAAGAAGATATGGGTCACAGAGTTCGGATGGGCGAGCAGCCAACATCCGTTGCCGGGGTACGCGTATGCTGCCGACGTGACGCTATCAGAACAGGCACAATATCTGGTCAAAGCTTATCAGATGATGAAAGCATGGGGGTGGGTGGGGCCAGCCCTAACCTGGAACTTGAACTACAACCGCACCTATCCGAACAGCGAAACAGCTCAATTCTCAGTCTGGGGGCGCCCTGCCTACACAGCACTGCGCGATATGGCCAAGTGAAGCGTCATCAGGCACTTGTATCTGCTCAGAAAGTGGAAGCAACCCCTCTCGTGGTCGCCATCTGGGCAGACACGAGACCTGATTCTCCTTGGGATCGATGCAGGAGCCGGGTTTGCCTCGAAGCCCGCTCTGCCCCAATTGACATCCGCACCCGGCTCTGATACAATGCCCCCGTCCGCCCCCATCGTCTAGAGGTCCAGGACACCGGCCTTTCAAGCCGGTAACAGGGGTTCGAACCCCCTTGGGGGCATTTTTATTTGGGTTGGGGCGTTTGCCAAAGGCGCTCCGGTGAGTCTTCTCCCATTGAATTAAACACCTTATTACAATCGAACGAGGTTTTGACGTATTTGCCGTATATCCATCCTGTCAGAGATTCTGCCTTGACGTTTAGCCACTCGCACTTGTTGTACTGCCCAATGATTGACACTACATCACCGTCGCTCAGCCTTCCTATGCGTACGTTGTCCGTGCCCGGCCCCGCTCGTACATTAAGATGCCCGTCTACCGTAACTGTCCCCCTTAATGAGGTATCAGGAGCGGGCATTATGATGAGTATTGCTATGGAGAGTGACGGAACAAGCCCCAGGGTCATAGCCTCGTCTCCGCGGATGGCAGAGATATCCCTGTTGGCACCCTCAGCGTTCTTCGTGTATTTGGTTAGTAGTAGCATGCTCTTGGCGACCCAGTTGACCGCATCGTCCCCGTCTGATACAAGAGTCACTGCGAACAAAGCCAGTTCTGCTGAGATCAATTCGTTTTTGGACTTGTCTTTCGTGGGTGTTACGGAGATCGAGCCTTCCGTCAGGTTGTCCCCATCTCCTATTAGCTGTATGAGAGTAAGACCGGAGGGATCCATCCCAACGTAATTGCTCGTGTGTCCGTTCACAGGATTTCCTTTTTCGAACTTGTACTGTGCCGACTCAAAAGTGGATTTTGCTTCAGACAACGAGATCTTGAGGTAACGTTGCGATACTGGCGCTGCAGTAGACGTTCCAGGTTGTTTCCTCCCCTGTGTTACGGGAGAGGTCACTAAGTTCGGTGTCGTTTCTACATGTATATGCTGAGCCCCGGGGGATGAAGTGCTTTCGCATGCCATAATGAGCGCTACCAATATTGTTATTGCCGATAGCATCACGCGAGGTTTCATGTCTCTTCTCCTTGCATTGTTGCAGCGACTCAAGTTTGACTTTTCCTTCTGATCACCTTATGTCTATGTTTTCTAGCTGAAGTATACTGAAAGTTTTAAGGTTGGTAAATACGAGAAAAGGCCGAGTGGCTTCAGCACTCTGCAGGAATCCCTGCATAGATTTGGCTTTTGGCGGGAAAAAAGGTATCTTTCAGGGCGACGATGCGGAACCGGCGTGGTCCTCGCTGCGTCTATGTG
>CAZDOZ010000163.1:0-5607 GCA_964507175.1 uncultured Anaerolineae bacterium | reverse complement strand
GCGCTCTCCGGCGGGAGCTACACTCTGGCGGGAGGCTTCTGGGGCGGGGCAATGGCTGCTCCGGCTCAGCGGCATCTTTACCTGCCGCTGGCGGTGCGAAATCACTGAACGATAGGGAAGCTTCATGTAGTCCGAGCGAAGGTTCCCCAAACTGTGGCTTGCAAGTCAAGACGGGCGGCCCGATGCGGAGGCGGGATTTGCTCCCTCTCCGCTAATGGGCCGCACCGTCCCTCTCGGTTCCGAGCTTCCTCAGGTCTTCCAGCATCTCGTCGATCTCGGCGCGGCGGGGAGAATAGGACATCCTGCAGATGTGGCACAGTGGCTCCATGCCCTACCGTTCCCTGACTGGAGCGCCGCACTTCTTGCACGGAACCATGCGGCCCGTCACGAGGGTCACCGGTTCCGACCGGATCAGGCGTGAAGCGTTCACTGTGCTCCTGACCTCGACGGCTTTTTCGGGACAGACCACGGCGCACAGATCGCACCCAATGCAGTCCGATTCCAGGAATTTCAAGGCGTAGCGCTCATCTTCCAACGATGCCGTCAATGCATCGGTGGGGCATATGCGCACGCAGAGATTGCATCCGGAGCAGGCTTCGCTGACGGAGACGGATGCGAACGGCATGCCCTCCAGGGCTATTTCTTCGGCTTTCGGATCGGCCATGGCGGAAAGAACAGCGCGCAGTCTCAATCGTTCTGCCGGGACGTCGCCGCCCGCTTCCGGGAGCGGCATCGGCAGCGATTCCTCCACCATGGTGCCTACGGTGCGGAACATCATCTTGCCCAGGGCTTTGAAGAAATCTCTGCGGGAATATCCCGGCTGCTGCCCGTAGTAAAAATCTGCCCGATGTTCTTTTCCGGCTGGGAGCTCGCTCGTCAGGTGGATTCGTTCTTTCCTCCCCCAGGCTCCCAGGAACCGATTGGCAGCAGCGACCGTCGCTGAGATCCGGTCGCGGACCTGTCCGATGGGACATTCGGCGCACAGCGAATCGTTCAGCCACAGGTCGTTGCCGAGGGAGACCGTACAGGCGAGAATCCTGGAAAGGGGAAGCGCCCCCAGGCATCTCCCGATGTCCACCACGGCATCTACGGGGGCCGCGCTGGAATCGTCGCCGGGATGCTGCGGGCACGTCAGCTCTACGGCGTCTCCTTTCAACCCATCGAGACCCTGGTGACGTTTTCCTGCTCTTCTGCCAGTCTGTGCGATCCCGAGGCTTACCCTACCACTGCACCCGCATACCCTCGTTGCCTGGGCGGCATCCGTCACGCGGCCGGCAACCCGCTGATAGCCTACAACGTCATTACCAACCTCGCCCTGGTGCACTCCCCTCGCAAGAAAATTTTGACTCCGAGGCCTGCCCTGCTATAATTGAGTGAAACTGATCACGTCGAACTCTACTGCAATTCTTGAGACACTCACTACCATACCCAGTACTTGAAGTGCCACTGCCATGGGGATCGCCTGGGGATCGTAAATCGTATTGCCTGGGCGGTCGTTTCCAGCACCAGTGAGGGGCCAAACTCTGCCTGTGCAGCCCTGTGTTTCAGGGGTTACTTCGAAGGGGGCTTCGTCGTCTTAATTCAAGGAGATACATGTCCGACTATCTCTCAACTACCCTTGGGCGCCTGGGCGTGTAGTGCCCGCAGGCAAAGCCTACTCGACTATAAGTTGGACAGTAGGAACGCTATGGGCAAGATGTTGAACATCCGATTGTTAGGCGATTTCTGCCTCCACTACGGCGGCGAAGAGGTTACCACTATCAACTCAGGGCGACTCCGGTCGCTGCTGGGGAACCTCATACTGCGCCGCAACATCCCTCAATCCAGGCACCGTCTGGCATTCCTGTTCTGGCCGGATTCGACGGAATCCCAGGCCCTCACCAACTTGCGCAACCTCATTCACCGACTCCGTCGCTCTTTGCCTGACGCGGATCGTTTCCTTCTCGCTGATGGGGAAACGATCCAATGGCGTCCCGATGCTCCTTTCGTCCTCGATGTCGCCGATTTCGAGGACGCGATTACCCAATCCAACAGGGAAAGTCAGGTGGGGAACCTGACAGCAGCACGGAAATCGCTGGAAGAAGCGGTCGACCTCTACCGTGGTGAACTGTTGCCTGGTTGCTACGATGATTGGATCTGGACGGAACGGGAGAGATTGCGCCAGAAATTCGTCGATTCCCTGGAGCAACTAATGCGGATTTTGGAGGGAGCAGGCGACTACCACGCCGCGGTCAAATATGCCCGGCGTATGGTTCGGCACGAGCCGCTGCGGGAGGCTTCCTATCGTCATCTGATGCGGCTCTACGCCCTGAGCGGCGAGAAGGCAAGTGCCCTCAGAACTTATCGGGAGTGCGCTGAAATCCTACAACGAGAGATGAGCCTGGATCCCGGGCCTGCTACACAGAAATTGTACAGGATTATCCTGAAATCAAGGACCCCGGAGGAAATAAGAGCGGCAGCTCGACAGGTTCCCGTGACACCCCTTTTTGATAGCCACCGCCACAACCTTCCTTTTCAACCCACGCCTTTCATCGGCAGGAAGAAAGAAAAGGACGAAGTGTTGGATAGAATCCGCGATCCCTCCTGTCGAATCCTCACTTTGGTAGGCCCAGGAGGCATCGGCAAGACCAGGCTGGCTGTCCAGGCAGCAAAGGAGATGCTCGACGTCTACTCCGGCGGAGTGTTCTTCGTCCCTCTTGCCTCGGTGGACTCCGTGGAGTTCATTGTCCCCACAATAGCAGATGCCATTGGCCTCGGGCTTTACACCTATGGCGATCCGAAACAGCAGATACTGAACTACCTCCGGGAGAGACACCTGCTCCTGGTGCTGGATAGCTTCGAGCACCTGATTAAGGGCGCAGGCTTGCTAGCAGACATCATTGCAGCCGCACCACGGGTTCAACTCCTGATCACATCCCGCGAGAGATTGAACCTGCAGGGTGAGTGGGTGTACGAGGTAGGTGGGCTCGACTACCCGCCGGGGGAAAAGTATGGTCAGATCCAGAGGTACAGTGCCGTACAACTCTTCCTCCAGAGTGCGCGTCGGCTGTACCCCGGCTTCTCTCTATCGGATGCGGAGAAACCTTTCGTCGCCCGTATCTGCCAGCTGGTGGAAGGGATGCCATTGGGGATCGAGATGGCATCCGCCTGGGTGCCCGTCCTCGACTGCCGCGAGATTGCGCGAGAGATAGAAGAGAACCTCGACTTCCTGGAGATGCCCCTGCAAGATGTGCCGGAGCGGCACAGAAGCATGAGAGCGGTGTTCCAGCATTCGTGGAACCTGCTCACGGACGAGGAACGCCTTGCTTTCAGAAGGATGTCCGTGTTCCGCGGCAGTTTCTGCAGAGACGCAGCAATGGCGGTTGCGAATGCATCGCTGCCGGTCCTCTCATCTCTGGTGGGGAAATCTCTCCTGTACAGGACGCCTTCGGGCCGATATGAGATACATCAGCTCCTCAGGCAGTGCGGAGAGGAAAAACTGGAGAAGGACCCCAGGGAGGGCGACCAAACCCACGAACGTCATTCCAGGTACTATGCAGAGTTCCTGCAGGTCAGGGCGGAGCAACTGAAGGGTGCAGGGCAGGAAGAAGCACTGGAGGAGATCGAAGAGGAGATCGGGAACATCCGGGCTGCATGGGAATGGGCAGTGGAGCACAAAGACCTCGTAAAAATCGGGGAAATGTTGGAAAGCCTTTGGCTCTTCTACGAGATGAAGGGCAGATCTGCAGAAGGAGAGGAGACTTTCAGGATGGCGGCGGCAGAATTGAGATCTGCCGAGAGGAAAACAGGGAGCGAAGGGGCAACATTAGCGCAGGTTCTTGCCCGGCAAGGATGGTTTCGCTTCCGCCTTTCGCTCTTCGGCACAGCCCGGGAACTCCTACAGGAAAGCGTCGCCATCCTGCGACCGCTCGATCTTAAAAAGGAAATGGCTTTCTCCCTAGGCGCACTGGCGGTCGTGGCTTACGTGCTGGGGGAATACGACCGGGCGGAACAGTTGCAGAGACAGAGCCTGGATATCTGCAGGAACATCGGGGATCGATTTGGCATGGCCAGGGCTCTCAACAGCCTGGGTTTCGTCGCAAACGCCGTGGGAAGATACGAAGAAGCCAGCAACCTGCTCCGTGAGGCGATAGACGTGTTCGAGGAAGCCGGCAATAGATGGGGAGTGGCTTTCTGCCTCAACAACCTGGGGAACTCTCTATACTACCTGGGCGAGTACGCTCAGGCCAAGGAGAGTTTCCAAAGGAGCCTCGACATCCGCGAGGCGCTGAACGATCGCTGGGGAGTGCCCAGGTCTCTAGATGGCCTGGGCAGGGTCGCCTGCGCCATGGGAGACTACACGGAAGCCCGGAAATTCCACCTGAAGAGCCTGGAAATTTTCAGGGATTCCGGAGACCGCCGGAGCACCGCCTATGCTCTCTTTCACCTGGGAGATCTCTCTTTCCTCACAGAAGATTACGCTAAAGCAGAACGGCTGTATCAGGAAAGCCTGGCCATACGGAGAGAGGTTGGAGACCGTCGGGGTGCCGTACGCTCGCTCATCGGACTAGGCGAGGTGGCCCGTAAACTGGGCCGCTACAAGGATGCAGAGGATTACTTTCTCGCCGGGCTAGAGAAAGCTTCCGAGATCGATGCTCCCCCTCTGATACTGGAAGCGAACCTGGGCATAGCGGAGATACTGGCAGATCAGGGGGACGCAGAGAGAGCGCGGGCTATCGCCGAGGAGATCTTGAACCACCCGGCGAGAAACAAAACAACCGAAGAAAAAGCCGCCGCATTGCTCCGGATGCGAAAATAGCAGCCACGAATTGCGTGAACTCCACTAATTGGACTTTTGACAATCGAGCTGCCCCGCTGGGCTGAGTCTTTCGCCTTGAAGGCAGGAAAGAAGGGGCCCAGGAGGTAGCAAGACCAAGAAGCGTAGGTTTGTAATCAAAATGTAACCTCATCTCCTTGACTTCTATTCGCCCGTCAGGTATAGTAAATGTTAGATTGTAGAAGTTTTGAAAAGTCGATCGTCAAGAAATGTATTGCTGCGCTTTATAGCGGTGATCCAGGAGATTTGGCGTAGCTTTTCAGGTATATAAACGTCTTGCGGCTTAGGGAATTCCGTACTACGCCGAATAACCGGAGGGAGGTTCTGATGAAAAAGATAGGCTTTATTGTATTCACGTTAGTTCTCCTGCTTACAGTCGTACAGGTGGCAGGGGCCACCGGGTATGGAACGGCACAGGAGATCGGCCCATACGACACATCCGCTTGGGAGAACGCATGGGCAGATTTCAACGGGGACGGTCACCTCGACTTCGTTCAGGCACAAACCCACTCCCACACGGGTGGGAACCACAGAAATTCCCTGTACCTGGGCGATGGTTACGGCGGATTCACCCGACAGGAGCTTCCCTGGTCCCACCAGAGCTACAGTGTGGATGCCGCTGACTTTGACAAAGACGGCGATATGGATGTTGCCGTTGGGAACTTTGGCCAAAACTATCTGTACGTGAACGATGGACATGGAAATTTTACAGCCGTTGCCGCATTTGGTTCCGGGAACACCATACGCGTCAGCTGGGGGGATTGCAATGGGGATGGGTACCCCGATCTGGC
>CAZDOZ010000162.1:0-5608 GCA_964507175.1 uncultured Anaerolineae bacterium | reverse complement strand
GCCGTCTGGCTCGACCAGGGGCAAGGACAAGCCTTGCTCCAATCGATAAGACACTTTCCCCGGGGTAGCCGACTCAGGGCAGAAGGGGTTGCCGAACGCTCTTCCATTTCAGTCTGAGCTATGGACATGTCGCCAGACGGTCTTCATCAACGGGTGGGGCGGCCCTGCTCATGAGGGCTGCTTCGTCAACGCCGCTTCGTCCAACACCGCTCCAACTACCTGGGGCGATTCTTCCGTTTGCTGAGGCGCTCCGCAGTATGGGCAGATATCCCATTCCAGATCGAGGAGTTTGCCGCAGGAGACACAAGCTTTTTTCAACTGAGTGTGGCAGTACGGACAGAACATCCAGTCAGGTTCCACCCTACGGTGGCAATTGGGACACACCAGCTGCTGTTCCACCTCTCGGTACAGGGCTTCTTCCTCCAATTGCCTGTCGTACAGCTCCATGAGGGTGTATTTCGGACGCATCAAAAGGTAAAGCAGTACTCCCAACGGGCCAGTCACCAGCACCAACAACGTGGCGAGCAAGATGGTCAGGAGGTCGTGGGTTCTCGCACGGATGTCATTGAATGTCCAGAAAACGAATCCTACCCAGAATGCCACAAGGGAGGCTCCAAGAAAAGCAACCAGCGCCTCCGTTATCACCCCTACCTTATTTATCAACTCAGGCGACATCAAAAACTCCTTTAACTAACGATGTTGACCGTTGTAGCGGTAGACTTTCTTCCTGCGCACAAACGCTCCATATTATAATGCACGCGGAGCCACGGCGGCAAACACGGACTGGAAGGCTACCCAACCGGACCGGAATCGTACAGATCGTCGAGCCCGGCGGTGCAAGGTTTCAACCACAGGTCTTTCACCTCCCGCGCCGACCGCAGTTTGTCCAGCGTGGTAGGGATGAAAGTAACACGCAGGGAGCGTCCGCTTGGAACCGGTGATGGCAGCGCCTCGAGCGGCCCTACCTCCACTTTGTAGTACCAGTCGCCTGCGCGGGGGTGACTTGCTTCCTCCGGGAGAATGTCGCGCCGGCGACGGAGCAAGTAGCGCCGCACCGGGGCCACGAACCTTACCGCCTGTCCTTCGCTCCCAAAGGCCCCCGTTTGGTAAAGTGCCAGGTAGTCTGCCGCGACTTGGCTCGGAGCATGCTTTACCGGTATCCGATACCAGCCGTCATCCTGGATACGGGCGAAATCTTCCCGGTTGTTCACTACGGCCACCAACACCCGTTCCGGCTCTTCCCCCGGCTCTTCCCATCCGAACTCCGCCGCGTACAGCATCTCCTCCTCGCCGATGCGAGCGGTTGGGCCCTCCAGTCGCGCGGCAAAGCTGGGAGCATAGCGAATCATGTCCTCCCGCAGGTGCATCAGGGCCAGGTCCGTACCTTTCGCTTCCACCATCACATCGAACTTCCTGAGCGATCGTGTGGCCTGGAGGAACGCCAGAAACGAGAAAGGATTCACGAAATCGCTATGCTCGTCCCAGCGGGGCGGCACCGCTACCATATCGGAAGGTCCATTCGGGTTGGATCGCCTGACCATTCTCACCGACGTCCGCGGCGAGCTGAAGTGCACTTTTGGCCTTACATCCCTTGGCCAGGTACTCAGGGCCAAGGAGACCGCCTGGGGGAAAGGAAACGAGCGCGGAAATTCGTTCAGGTAATGGAGGTGATCGTAGATCACCGGTATGCCTGTTTCTCGATGGACCTGATAGACGTCGGCCAGCGTGAAAGACTTTTCGTGTTCCATCGCCAGCCGCCGGCGTGTGGCCTCCGGGAGGTCGAGAATGCGCTCGATCAGACGCTTCAGTGCAGAAGGCTTGTCGTCATAGATACCGCCGCCATGGAAGGTGATTACTGCCTCCGGCCCCATTTCCATCGCATCGAGGATCCTGCCAAGTGAGATCAGCTCACACGCAGCCCTCTCAGCAGCAGACCCGTCAGGACTCGAGAAGGACATGGCAATTGGGGCGTGGAACGACAGGCGCACGCCGTATTTCCGAGCCAGGTATCCCACTGATTTTAGCTCTAGCGTGCATTCTTCCACCTGATTGTGGAACTCAGGGTGATCGGGGTGGGTGGCATACGGAGCCAGCCGGGCATCCATCCTGTACATTGAGATGCCTTTCTGGTGCAGGTATGTCAGGATGTCCCGCAGGTACGCCAGACTGACGCTCAAATGCGGCGAGTTCTGCCACCGCCTGCTGTCATACGGCTTGAGCCCAGGCCTACCGCGTGGCTTCACAGAAAATCCCAGTTTCATGATCATGCTCCGAAGAGGCTTCAGTTCGAGAAGATGCGGGCCTCACTTGATCCCTTTCCAGGTTTCGTAGAGGTCGTTGGGAATGCCTATCCGGGCGAGCATCCGCCCGACAGTGTTGTCCACGAGTTCTTCCAGGTTTCTGGGATGGGAGTAAAACGCCGGCACCGGCGGAAAGATGATAGCCCCTAGCTCCGCCGCGCGAAGCATCAGCCTGAGATGCCCCATGTGAAGTGGTGTTTCTCTCACAGCAAGCATGAGCGGGCGCCCTTCCTTCAGCGTTACATCGGCAGCGCGGACAACCAGGTTGTCCGCATAGGAATTGGCCACGCCGGAGAGAGTCTTGATGCTGCATGGTACGATCGCCATCCCATCTGTGCGGAAGGAGCCACTGGCGATAGCAGCACCTACGTCCTGTGGGTCGTAAGAGATGCTCGCCAATCTCTCGATATCGTCAGGCGCTTCGTCCGTCTCCTGGGCTATTATCTCTCTGGCCGATTCGCTGAGTATCAGATGGGTTTCCACATCGCCCCTGGCGCTCAACGCCCGCAACAGGCGCACCCCGTAGATCTGGCCGCTGGCACCTGTCATGGCAACCACAAGTCGGAACATTGTCATTTGACCCCCACATGGAGCGTCACCGTTCCCATCGTCAAGGTACGGTATTCTACATGCCGCAGCTCGACCGACTCCATGATTCTCTTGAGCTCATCCGGCGCCGGAAAGTCCACGGTGGAATGAGGGAGATAGGTGTAAGCGCTGCGGCGTCCGCTGATCATACCGCCAAGAATCGGCACAAGTCTGAAGAAATAAAGTCGGAAAACATCCCTCCAAAGGGGAAACGCCGGCCTGGTTATCTCCAGGCAAACTACCCTTCCCCCGGGTTTTACAACCCGACGTTGCTCGGAGAAAGCTCTGGCTATGTCGGCCACGTTCCGCATCATGAAACCGCTGGCCGTTGCGTCGAAAGTGTCGTCTGGGAAAGGGAGGTCGAGTGCATCGCCCATGGTGAACTGCGCGCCGGTGCCAGCACATTTCTTGCGCCCGACAGCAAGCATCCCCGGCGTGAAATCCAGCCCCACCGCCAGTGTGTTTGGTTGTTGGTGCAGAACTTCGCAAAGCATGTCCCCGGTCCCGGTAGCCACATCCAGGAACTTCCCGCCGTCTGGCAGCTCGGCAGATTCCACAGTGAGACGCCGCCAGAGTCTGTCCTGCCCACCCGTCATCAGTCGGTTCATCAGATCGTACCGCCGAGCGATGTCGCCGAACATCCGCCGGACGTATCCAGGCTTTTCTTCTGGCGGAGGGACGAATTCGTCCCCCTGCATTTTCGGTTTCCCCATCGCTCCCTCAGTCAGGTGCTATCTCCGACAGAGCCAGCAAAGTCCGCCGGATTCCCTTGTTGATTGCCTTAGGCATTGGCTTGGCGCCAATGTCTGCTGCCAGTTCGGACACGGTGAGCACGGCGGCAAAGCATACCCCCAACTCTTTCGCCAGGTACACCTCCGGCACCAGGTTCATGCCCCTCAGGTCTGCTCCCCACGACCGGAACATGCGGGCTTCGGCAGCGGTTTCCCGGCGAGGCCCATCCACCCCGATGTAAATGCCTTTCGGACGGGCACCAGGCAGGACGTGGAGCAGTGCATTCCTCGCCTCTGGACAGAAAGATGGCGTCTGCCCGACGTAGTCCATCCCGCCTTCCTCAAAGAAAGTGGTCGGCTGATGTCTGACCATGTCGATGTAGTCGTCTGGGATCACGATATCCCCCGGCACAAGGTGGGTGGATATCGCCACGACGCTCTCCCACCCAATGACCCAGCGGACATCCATCTCACGCGCTGCCCAGATGGCTGCCCTCGGATCTGTACGGTCGGGAGTGCCGAAATAAGGTACTTCTAGCAACTCGCATTTTCCCCCTCTGCGCCTGGCCACGCGAGACACTTTTCCATAGGGGGTTTCTATCGATTCCTCTGAGACAAGATCGCCCAGCAAGTCCAGGTCCGGCGGCGGCACCGGAGCAGCCAGCAGCAACATAATCCCCATCTTGTTCCCTCCAGCTACGGATGGTGCTTCTCCCCAGAAGTCATACGCCATATCTTCACAGCATCCCCATATTTTCAGTCTGCGTCCCCGATAGAGCCTGTTGCTCTACGCTGTAGATCAACTATCGTCTGCACAACCCTTTGCATGTGATGATAACCCATGAATGGGAGTTTCGCAACCTGCAGGCGTGGAGGGACTTTCGAAGCGGTCCTCGGGCACCAGCCCCATGGGGTTCCTGGGGTTTCTGGTTGATCCGCCTCAAACTCCCACGGGGGCGGAATTGACAAACCTTAGCTGGGTGTATGATAATTTCGGGTGGGATCACCACCTGGTCCGAGCCAGGCAAGTCGTTGGAATCGACAAAGGAGTGAAATGGAAACCCTGCACTTCTCCGATCCAGACATATCCACTCGAATCCTTCTGGGGTCGGGCCGCAGGGTCTGCGCAATATGTAATTGCTGCTTTGCCCTGGCTTGTCCAGGTTCGGGGGCTAAGATATGAGCGACGAGCACAAGCCGTTGATTCTGGTAGTGGACGACGAGGCACATATGGTGCGGTTCGTCCGAATGAACCTGGAGCTGGAAGGATTCCGAGTCGTGGAAGCGTACAACGGCATGGAGGCAATCGATGCCGTGAAGAAATTCCTCCCCGACCTGGTGGTCATGGATGTTGCAATGCCGGTGCTGGATGGGTTCGAGGCCCTGAGATACATCAGGGAGTTTTCCTCTGTTCCGGTGATCCTGCTGACAGTCAAAGGGGAAGAAGAAGACCGGATAAAAGGCCTCGATCTGGGGGCAGATGACTACGTGACCAAGCCTTTTAGCCCGAGGGAACTCATCAGTCGCATCAAAGCCGTGCTCCGACGCGTCGGGGGATATCCCCAGGCACAGGAACAAGTGCTGAAAATCGACGACAGAGTCTCCATAGATTTCCGCAGCCGATCGCTCATCGTGGAGGGGAAGCAAGTCAAGCTCCGCCCGACGGAATACCGCCTGCTGCGGACCCTAACCGAGAATGCTGGCTGGATAGTGCCCCAGGAAACTTTGCTGACCAAGGTCTGGGGGCCTGAGTACAGGGATGAGGATAGCCTGCTGCGGGTGTACATCACGTACCTGCGGAAGAAACTGGAGCCGGACCCATCTCATCCTCATTACATCCTAACGGAGCGTGGCGTTGGATACAGGTTCGTGGATTTCAGGAATAAAGCCAGCAGGTAGGCAGTGTGTCCCAACGGGCTTATCAGCCTGTCCTATGAACGCGCTTATTTGTGGGGTTTGGACTTTTGACAGTCGGGCTGCCCTGCTGGG
>CAZDOZ010000161.1:0-5614 GCA_964507175.1 uncultured Anaerolineae bacterium | reverse complement strand
AGCATCGGTGACTTCGTTTGGAACGACACCAATGGCAATGGCATTCAGGATGCAGGCGAATCAGGCATGCAGGGGGTTACAGCAGAGCTCTACAACGGCGATAGCTGCTCCGGCTCCGCCGTGATGACGACGACCACCGATGCGAGCGGCAACTATGGCTTCACCAACCTGACGCCGGGCACTTACTCGGTCAAGTTCGTCAATCCGAGCGGGTACGATTTCAGCCCAAAGGACCAGGGGAGCGATGACACGAAAGACAGCGACGCCGATCCCTCCACCGGATGCGCTGGTGGCATCGTCCTGAATTCTGGCGATACGGACAATTCCGTAGACGCTGGCTTGTATGCTCCGTCTGTGGCTGTCGAAAAGTTCGTGCCGGAGCAGGGAAGCGTCCAGGACAACATCGTCCTGGTGGGCAGCACAGTGCAGTTCCAGGTTGTGGTGACCAACACTGGAGGCATCACTATGGCCTACATCCCGCTGCACGATGAGTACGATCCGACCTGCCTGCAGTACTCGCCGAAGTCGGCCGACCCCCATGAGAACGATAGGGGAACCGGCTACATCGATTGGAACGACCTGACGATCTCCTTCCTGCACGACCTGGCTCCCGGAGAGACGTTCACGGTGACGATACCGTTCTACGCCGGCGCTCCGGACGACGATGCGTGGAACGCGGCGGATGTGAATGGTGCCGAGGATGCCAACAGCAATGAGGCGCCAGACGCCCAGTCCACCGCCAGTGTCATCTGCAAGCTGCCCGCCAGCATCGGGGACAGGGTGTGGAACGACGCCAATGGAGACGGGCAGCAGGACGCCGGAGAGCCCGGCATCAACGGCGTCACCGTGCGGCTCTACAGGGACGATGGAGACAGCACTTTCGAGCCGGGTGGTGACGACGTTCTGGTAGGCACGAAGACCACATCCGGCGACGGGGATTACGACTTCACGATGCTTTACGCGGGGAGCTACTGGGTCGACGTGGACGAAAGCACGCTGGCTTCCGGGTACGAGTTGACCACCGGCAACGAGCCAATGCTGGTGACGGTGAATTACGGCGACGACTTCGACGATGCGGACTTCGGCTACGCCGGGCGCGGCGACATCAGCGGCATCGTCTGGTACGATTGGGACGAAGATGGGTCGCAGGAGCCCGGGGAGGCTGGAATCAGTGGGGTCACCGTGGATCTGTACGAGGATGCCGATTGCGACCACAACCCCGACAGCGGAACGCCCATCAGCACCACCACGACGGCGTCCGACGGGAGCTACATCTTCCACGACCTCATGCCGGGATGCTATATCGTCGAGGAGACAGACCCGACGGGATACCAGAGCACCACGTCGAACACCAGGTACGTGCAACTGGTGGTGTACGGGCCCAGCGGAAGCTCTGTAGACAACAACTTTGGCGATGCTAGCTTTGCAGAGCTGGGTGACTTTGCCTACGTGGACACCAACGGCAACGGCCAGCAGGACACTGGTGAAAACATCGGGATAGCCAACGTGCCGATCACGGTTACGGGGCACACGGTGACCGGAGTGGACGTGGTGATAACGACGACCACCGATGCCAACGGGGACTACCTGGTGGGGCATCTGGTGCCTGGGACGTACACGGTGACTGCAGGAAGTGCGGCGGGATACCAGATAACCTCGCCGAACCCGCAGACGACAGATTTGGAGCCCGGTGAGAGCGATCTGGACATCGACTTTGGGTTCATCTCTCCGACGGCGGTGCAGCTGTCAAGCTTCACGGCAGAAGCGGCAGGCGGTCCGAAAGTCGTGCTGAAGTGGAGCACGACCTCGGAAGATGGGAACGATGGGTTCGTGATCCTGCGAGCGCTGAAGGCCAAAGGGCCGTGGAGCGAGGTAGGGCGTGTACCCAGTGCGGCCGTGGGCGGAGGCGGAGCGAACTACAAGTTCGTGGACGAGAAGGTGAAGGCAGGGAGAACGTACTGGTACAAGCTGGTTGCCACGCCGGGCAACGAAGAGCTGGGCATCGTGAGCGTGGATGTGATCGATCCGGGCGTCGGCGGCGGGCACAGGCTCTTCCTGCCAAGCGTGATGCGGTAGAGAGGAAACGGAAACACGAGGGTCCTACGCGGAGGCCAGACTTATCCGGCCTCCGCTTTTTCTTTGGGCGCATAGGATAGAGGAGAACCTCTTGCCAGGGAAAACCCGCTTTTTGCGAGCCCTCTGCGCGGACTTTAGGGCCCCTCTCGCAATGGCGGGCAACATTTTATTCCCCGCACTTGTACGAGATTCCCAAATCCGTGTATAATGAAAATTATCAACAAGCCTGCGCGGGAGCATAATGACGTCACTGCTGAGCAAAACAATACCGGGGCAGAAGGTTTTTGGCCCTGAGCTTCCGGATTATGACGTTCTGCAGAACTGTCTCAGGTGCGGGAGGTGCCTGACGGTCTGCCCTACCTACCAGGAAACAATGCTAGAAACCGATTCTCCCCGCGGGCGGCTTTCGCTCCTTCGCGCGGTGGAGGATGGAAAGTTGCCACTGAGCGAAGGCGTGATGGAACACCTGTACAACTGTCTGGACTGCCGGGCTTGCAACACAGTGTGCCCGCTGAGCCTGCCTATCGGAGAGCTGATCCTGAAAGGTCGGGCGGCGTACTCGGCACGGTATGGCAGGCCATGGTGGCAGCGGTTATCCGTGGATAAGTTCCTGGTATCCGCCAGAAGCCTGGAATGGATCATGGCCCCCGCCAGAATCTACCGCAAGCTCAAGCTACAGAAGCTCATCCGTCCCATCCTTAGCATCCTTAGCAGGAACATTGCAGCGTTCCGCATCCTTTACGAAATGGAAACGCTGCTACCGGAGGAGCTGCCTGCGAAACCCTTGCACAAAGCCCTACCCGAAACACTACCGGCCTACGGAGAGAGAAAATATCGGGTAGGGTTTTTTCTCGGCTGCATGATGAGTCAGGTTCTGGCGGACGTGAGCAAGAGCTCCATCGATCTGCTCCGGAAGCTGGGATGTGAGGTCGTGGTGCCGAAGGACCAAGTCTGCTGCGGAGCACCACACGAGGACCAGGGAAACAAAGCAAAGGCCCGCGAGCTCGCCCGCACCAACATTGCCGTTTTCGAGCGGTTCAACGACCTGGACGTGATCGTCAGCGATTGCGCCGCTTGCAGCGGGATGCTGAAAGAGTACCGGGAGCTCCTGGCGGAGGACGAGGAGTTTGCAGAGCGTGCCAAGACCTTCAGCGCCAAGGTGTTGGACGTGAGCCAATGGCTTGTGCGGATACTGCCCGCCGGCGTCTCACCGCCGCGATCGAGGATCCGCACCCATTGCACGCTGGCGACATACCATTCGCCGTGTCACCTGGGGAACGCCCAGGGTGTCCTGGAGGAGCCAAAATTGGTGCTCCGAAGCCTGCCGGACGTGAAGCTGGTGCCGCTAAAAGACGAAACCAAGTGCTGCGGCAGCGCCGGGATCTACAACATCACGCACATCGAGATGGCAAGGAGGCTCCTGAAAGAGAAAATAGACAACATCCTGGCGACAGGCGCGGAGGTGGTGGTGACCGGAAATCCCGGGTGCATGTTGCAGATCCAGAAAGGGCTAAAGGAACGGGGCGCAGATGTGGAGGTGAAACACCTGACTCAAATAGCGTTGGAAAAATTATCCACAGATTCCTCAGATTAAGTAACAAGAGATGGCAACTGTGTAGAAAGGACATTCCGAGCAAGAGAAAACTTCACGCCATCATCGGGACCACTCTGGGGAAACTGTCCACGAGATTGTTCAGATCGAACCCAGGAAGGAATGATGACGGCTGTACGCGGCGAATACCCCGAAAAGGACAAGACTTATGTGATTATTGATGCTGCCATGGAAGTCCACAGACAGTTGGGGCCCGGTTCTCTGGAAGCAGTGTATCAGGAGGCGCTTGCAGAGGAGTTCAGAATGCGGAATATCCCGGCGGAAAGAGAAGTGCCTTTGCCTATTTATTACAAAGGTAAGAGGCTCTCGACTCAGTACCGTGCCGATTTTATATGCTATGGCTCTGTCATTGTGAAACTGAAAGCCTTATCGAGGCTAAGTGAGGTCGAAAAGTCCCAGGTGATAAACTATCTGAAAGCCACCGGGTACAAGGTTGGTCTGCTGCTGAACTTTGGGACTCGTTCTCTGGAATATAAAAGATTCGTGCTGTAAGTTCGGTAGAAAACCTGCGGAATCCGTGAAATCTGTGGATAATTCGACGAACGGGGTGAGCAATATGGATGGCGCAGTTAATAACGGCAACTGGCTCGATAGACTGAGGGATACGCTGCCGGAGGGGCGCGTGCTGACCTCGCCGGAGGACCGTGCAGCATACGCCTACGACGGCACCTGGGGCGAGGCGTGGCCAGACGCGGTGGTTCTGGCACACTCCACCGGGGATGTCGTCACGGTGCTGCGGATAGCAGACGAAGAGCGCGTGCCGGTGGTGCCGCGGGGCGCCGCCAGCGGTCTTTCCGGTGGCTCGGTGCCAGAGCAGGGAGGCATCGCCCTCAGTCTGACGCCCATGCGGAAGATCATCGAAATCTCGCCAGGGGATCTGGTCGCCGTTGTGCAGCCCGGCGTCGTCAATCTGGACCTTCAGAAAGCTGCCGAACCTTACGGCCTTTTCTTCCCGCCGGATCCTGCCAGCCTGGACGTCTCCACCATCGGCGGGAACATCGCCGAGAACGCTGGAGGCCCACGATGCCTCAAGTACGGCGTGACATCCGACTACGTCCTGGGGCTGGAGGTGGTGATCCCGGGCGGCGAAATCCTGCGCCTGGGTGGGCGTTCCATCAAAAACGTCACCGGCTACGACCTGGTGCACCTGTTCGTCGGCTCCGAGGGAACGCTGGGCGTAGTCACCGAAGCAACGTTAAAGCTTCTGCCAAAGCCGCCTGCCAGGGCCACTGTCTCGGCTTTTTTCGACGACCTGGACGTAGCAGCGGAGACCGTGGTCAAGGTGGTTACGTCCGGCATCCTGCCGCTGACCACGGAACTTCTGGACAAAGTTTCCATCAACGTGGTGGAAGATTTCCTGCATCTGGGGTTCCCGCGGGACGCGGAGGCCATGCTGCTGATTGCCGTCAATGGAGAGCTTGAATCGGTGAAGCGGCAGGCAGCAGAAGTGGCGCGGATATGCCATCGCCAGGGGGCCTCCGGCATCGAGCTGGCGGACACCCCGGAGGAAGAGGAACGGCTCTGGAAAGCAAGGCGCTCGGTTTCCCCGGCGCTGGGCAGGCTCCGGCCTCACAAGCTCGGTGAGGACATCGCCGTGCCCCGAAGCAAAGTGCCGGAGATGGTACGGCGGGTGCAGGAAATCGGCGAGAAATGGGGCCTGGTGATTCCCGTGTACGGTCACATCGGCGATGGCAACCTGCACCCAACGCTGGCGTGTGACCGGCGGAATCCAGATGAGATGAAACGCGTGGGCGGGGCGGCAGAGGACCTCTTCAGAACCGCTATCGAGTTGGGAGGAACCTTATCCGGCGAGCATGGCATTGGAATGTTGAAACGCGATTACATCCCGCTGGCCCTGCCGGAGAACGTTATCGCCAGAATGAAAGCGATCAAGCGGGTTTTCGACCCACACAACATCATGAATCC
>CAZDOZ010000160.1:3409-5638 GCA_964507175.1 uncultured Anaerolineae bacterium | reverse complement strand
AGCGTGCTCTGTAGTGATAGATTCCTGCCCGTCGGGCAAGGATTTCATCGGTAAGGTGCTATTGCACCCTCTTTCCGCAGATGTCCCGATATCCGCATTTGGCGCAGCGGTGTGGATCATGGTGCTGCGGCAGCGGGTCCAGATCCGGGGTAGCCAAGTCCCTCCGCATTGCGGTCATGGTATCCAACAGGCGCTGGCGCAGCGACTCGGTAAAAGGCACGTCTATCGTTTTGTCCCGGTATTTGAGCCTCCCGAAAGGAGGCCGTGAGTCCGTAGCATCCTCGATCAGCAGGCAGTATGCGGCAAGCTGGAGCAGATGGCTCTCGAAAGGCGTGCGCGGAGCGGGACGGTTTTTCACTTCGACCGGTATCCGGTCCCCATTGTGGTAGACTACGTAGTCCGGCTTGCCCATCAGCCCGTAGCGGGCGCTGGAGAAAAAAAGAGCGCTGCGGCGGTCGGTATCGCTGTAGGTTATCCTGCCCGATGGCATCCCTGCCGAGATGCGCCAGCGTTTGGCGAGCCATAGCAATAGCAGCGCGAGCAGGAACAAAAATGCCGCGAGCGCAAGCATTCTACTTCCCGCAATTGCAGGGGGTTATCAATATCGGGACGCCTTTGGGATTCCACATGGTGAGCCATTCGGCATCACGTGGAGCCATGCGTATGCAGCCGTGCGATGCAGGCCTGTGCCCCAGGGCATCCAGTTCGATGTACTCTCTCCGCCCGTTCATCATGAAATATGGATCGCTGTGGATGAGTATGGCCCCGTTGTGCCGGAAGAGATACCACGCGTTGTCGGCATAAGAGCCATCTGCGGATTCGAAAGTGCCCCAGTACTTGCCCACAGTGCCCAACCACGCCGGGGTGCCATCTTTTTGAGGGTCGCCAGTGCTTACTGGAAAGATCTTCAGGATGGAGTCTCCTTCGCCGACCACCATCACCTGTCGGTTCTGGTCCACCAGGATCCAGCGTCCACTTCGATCCAACCCATATCCGTCTGCCAGTGCGAGCCAGTTAGTGCCGGTTTTTGGTTTCTTTGTTGGCATAGGCGTTGCCGTGAGCGTCGGCGTCGTGATGGGCATGGCAGTGGCGACGGCAGTTGCTGCGCCCGTCCGCAACAAAGGGGTTTTAGTAGGCGTAGGGGTGTAAAGGGAGCCAGCTCTCGGTAGAATCCAGCTCCACCACGAATGGGTTGGCACCTCTCCGGGAGGCATTGCCATGGCACTGATGGTTGCCGCTCCCAGCAAGAGCAGCAACAAAATTGCTGAAATGCGGTAGATGCGTCCGTTCATCTCAACACTCCAAGCACCCATATCAGGAAAAGGAGCACCGCCAGGAAAAGCAGGGCCAGGGCTATTTGTTGGGCATAGGTGTACCATCGCACTTTCCTGCCATGGGATATGTGGGCTTTGGTGCCCTCATCCAACTCTTTCGCGTTGCGAGGGTCTATGCCTTTGACTTTGTGAAGCCACCAGGACCGGCGGCAGTACGCGTACTCGCCGATCTCGCTGGCAGTTAACATTGGTTCAGTCATGCAAATACTCCTTCATCCTGATCTCGAACTCCGCCAGCGCTTCCTGGAGTTTCCGTTGCTGGCTTATGACGGTGAGCTCGCCCCTGGTTCGCTCCATGACGCTCCGCAGGATGTCGGTGTTGCGCCGGAGTCCTCCGGTGATTGCGTCCGGGAAATCTATGGTCACCAACATGCTGTAGATGTCATCCATGGCGTCCAATAGACGCTCTGCTTCTTCCATTCGTCCTTTCCGTACCATATCCAGGGCGTGGCGTCGAAGCTCAGTAGCGGCCTCCGACAACCCCCCGAGGTACGCCGGATCGGGTATGTGGAGATCCTCCGGCGTTGGTATGGGAATCCTGTTGACGATGGCATAAGTTATCGCGGCCTCTGCCACCTCTTTTAGAGCGTCTTGAGTGTATCCGGCATAGAAAACCGAGGGGAACGGCGCCAGATCTGCCGACATCACCCCGGCTGCGTCGCGTGCCTGAGATAAGAGTTCTGCTGCTTTGTCGAACTCCTCCCTGTGTACAGCGCGGACGCTGTGGGCGCAGTAACGTGTGACTTCCCGCGACCGCTGAAGGGCCACATCGCGGGCGTGGTTCTTCGCATCCAATCTCTCATGTATGCTTTCGATTATCATCGTCAAATTTTCCACTGATTTCTCCCAAAGCAAGTTGCGGTGCTTGCAGGGCAGGAATGCCCTGCCCGCGTCG
>CAZDOZ010000160.1:0-3309 GCA_964507175.1 uncultured Anaerolineae bacterium | reverse complement strand
CCAGGATTTGCTTAGGAATCCCTGACACGGGCCAAAAGTGCCAATTGCCTTTACTGTGGTTATAATTAGAATGTGCTTCGTTTGGGTTGGTCCGGCGCTGTGAATGGCACGTTACGTCACAGCGGCTGGATCCGATAGTAAGGACATACGGCTTTACCGAACATCGAGTGCTTTCGAAAATGGAGGAGAACTGTGATAAGTCGTAGAGTTATGGGTTTGCTGGTAGTGGTGCTGATCCTATCGGTGGTGCTTTCTGCTTGCGGGGGTGCTCAGAAGACATCAACTGGAGTCTCCGCAAAGCCCTCTTCTGGGGTAGTCACTCTGAACGGTGCCGGAGCCACTTTCCCGCTGCCGGTCTACACCGAATGGATCCAGATGTACAAGGCCGTTCATCCCAACGTTACCATCAACTACCAGGGCATCGGCTCCGGCGGCGGTCAGAAAGCCATGCTGGACGGCACCGTCGATTTCGCAGGCTCCGATTCGCTGCTGAGCGAGCGGCAGTACCAGAAGATGCCCGATCTCCAGATGCTGCCAATGCTTGCAGGCGCCGTGGTGCCGATCTTCAACATCCCAGGAGTGACGAAACTGGTGCTTGATGGTCCCGCCCTCGCCGCCATCTACCTTGGCAAGATCAACAAATGGAACGACCCGGCCATTGCGAAGCTCAACCCTGGCGCAAACCTGCCAGACAAGACGATCATCGTGGCGCACCGCTCTGATGGCTCCGGAACCACCGAAATCTTCACCTCGTACCTGGGAGCCGTGAGCTCCGAATGGAAGCAAAACGTGGGGATCGGCAAAGCAGTCGAGTGGCCCGTGGACAAGACCGGCCAGGGTGTGGGCGGCAAAGGCAACCCCGGCGTGGCGCAGGCTGTCCAATCGACGCCCTACTCCGTTGGCTACGTAGAGCTTGCGTATGCCAGGGCGAACAAGATAGCGTTTGCTGACCTGGTAAACGCTGCCGGGAACCGTGTGACGGCGAGTGCGGAGACGATGCAGGATGCCATGGTCGCTTTCGCCAATGCTTTTGGCAAAAGGCTTACTGCTGAAATCGTCAACGCTCCCGGCAAGAAATCTTGGCCGATTATGGGGTATACTTACCTCATCATCCACATGAAGGAAAACAAGGATTGTGCAAAGACTAAGGCTTTGCTCGAGTACATCAAATGGTCTGTGACGAGTCCCGAAGCGGCCAAGAAGGCCGCCGACCTGGGATATGCGGCGTTGCCGCAGGCAGTTCAGCAAAAAGTCCTTGCGAAACTCCAGCAGGTGGAGTGTAACGGGAAGAGAATCAGCGAATGAGCGAATCAACGAATCGACGAATCAGCAGTGGGCGAATCAACGAGTGAGCGAATCGACAAATGGATGGATCGATTGTTAGTGCTATGGAATCGCGAAGAGGAGGCGGCTGGCGACGTGAACTCGCCCGCCGCCTTCAGCATGGCGACAGGATATGGAAAATCCTCATCTCCACAGCGGCTATCGCTGTCGTGGTCCTGGTTCTGTGGATTGCGTGGCGGATATGGGCGGACTCTGCCCTGTCTCGCCATGCCTTTGGGCTAAAATTCATCTCCCCGTGGGCGAGGCAGTCATGGAACCCGGTACTGGACAGGTTCAATGCATGGCCGGCAATCTACGGGTCCCTGATCACATCGTTCCTGGCGCTGATCATTGCTGTCCCCTTTAGCCTGTCTATAGCCATCTTCCTCTCTGAGCTCGTACCGCCGGGGCTGAGAGATATCCTCAATTACATGGTGGAGATGCTGGCGGCTGTCCCCAGCGTGGTTTACGGTCTTTGGGGCATTTACGTCTTTCTACCGGTGGTGGTCGTGCCCATCGGGAAGGCGCTGGCAGCTACGCTGGGGCGCGTTCCGGCGCTATCGATTTTCTTTCGCGGCCCGATTCCTGCCTCTGGCCTCAGCATGCTGGGAGCCGCTCTCATCCTGGTCATAATGATTACCCCTACCATCACCGCCGTCAGCAGGGATGTGCTTCTGGCGATCCCCCGGTCGCAGCGGGAGGCGGCGCTGGCGCTGGGTGCCACCCAGTGGGAAACCGTGTGGAAAGTGCTCATCCCATATGGGCTTTCCGGCATCTTGGGGGCCGTGATCCTGGGGCTGGGCAGGGCTATCGGCGAGACTATGGCCGTGACTATGGTCATTGGGAACACCATAGGGGGCGGGTACTCGATCCTGCGCCCCGGCTACACCATGGCCAGCATCATCGCCAACGAGTTCGCGGAGGCGGTCAGCGATATGCATGCCTCGGCTCTGATAGAGATTGGCGTGGTGTTGTTCGTTACCACGCTCATACTCAACGCCATTGCCCGCTGGCTTGTGTGGCGGGTCAACCGAAGGACTATGGGGAGGTAGGTCGGTGGATCGGACAGGGATTTTCGAGCAGATCGACCTGCACAGGGTACACCATCGCCGCAAGGTCACCAATGCCATCATGCTGAGCATGACCGGGCTTGCCACGCTTCTTGCCATCATCCCTTTGGTCTGGATAACTATTTACGTAGCCATCAAAGGCGGAAGTTGCATCAACCTGGATTTCTTTATCCATCTGCCGAGGCCTATGGGTACCGCCGGGGGAGGCGTGCTCCAGGCTATCGAAGGCTCTTTCGTAATGGTGATCCTTGCCTCCATCTTCGCCATCCCGCCGGCGCTTCTGGCGGCGTTCTATCTCGTCTATTATCCCTCCACACCCTTGGCCAGTGCGCTGCGTTTCAGTACCGATCTGCTCTCGGGTGTGCCGTCCATCGTCATTGGGCTGTTTGGGTACGCGGTTGTGGTGGTGCCGCAGAAGCACTATTCGGCGCTGTCCGGCGGGATCGCCCTGGCGATTATCATGCTGCCGGTGGTGCTCCGCTCCGCCGAGGAAATGCTCAAGCTAGTGCCGAAGGAACTGCGGGAAGGAGTGCTGGCGTTGGGTTCCCCGGAGTGGAGGGCATCAATATCGGTTCTGCTCCCCGCAGCGGCCGAGGGGATTGTCACGGGGATCATGCTGGCGGTGGCAAGGGCCACCGGCGAGACCGCCCCACTTCTGTTCACTGCCCTTGGCAATGACAATTACGAGATCGGCAACTACATCCGGCAGGGGATTGGGAATCATCAGAGCATCGTGAAGATCATTGGGAACATCGTGGGGCAGCCTACCGACGCTCTGCCGCTGACCCTGTGGAAGTATGCTCAGCAGCCGTATCCGGAACGGGTGAAGCAGGCGTGGGCGGTGGCACTGGTGTTGATGCTCTTCGTGCTCTTGCTGAACGTGACCGCCAGGGTGTGGCTCGCCAGGGCAAAGAAA
>CAZDOZ010000159.1:4182-5675 GCA_964507175.1 uncultured Anaerolineae bacterium | reverse complement strand
CGGCGTGTCCCCGGAAGAAGCGTCCGTTTCGGTCTCCGTCACTTCGGAAGAGGTGCAGGTGACGATTAGCTATCATTTCGATTTTGTCTTTTCCATGTTTGCCCCTGGTAGAGGGATAACTCTGGTGGGGCACACATCGATGCAAAGGCTGTAGCCAATTGCAAAAGCCATGGACGATCTTTCGCCAGTGAGAGTTTCACGGGAGCGACAGGAGGAGATCCACCCTGCTCGCTCCGATTGCCCCAGCGCGGGAAAGCAGCGACTGCCATTGCTTGATGAATCAGGGCAGTCGCTGGTTGTCTGGGTAGCTGCCATCTTCGCCATGATGCTCATGCTGGCACTGGTGGTGGATGGCGGGAGCGCTTTCTTCCACAAAGTGAAGGCACAGAACGCCGCAGATGCAGCAGCACTGGCCGGAGCCCATGAAATGGCCATGGGCAAAAGGACACACCAGATCATCGATGCCATAGTCATGTACGCTACAGGGAATGGGGGCAAGACTGGAGGGTACCTTATCAACTGGAGAAACAGGAGCGTCACCGTTTCTGCCAACAACTATGCCAGGGCGATTTTCGCCGAAATCGCCGGTGTGGACGGGATCGAGGCCAATGCAAATGCAGAAGCCAGGGTGTTCCCGGT
This sequence comes from uncultured Anaerolineae bacterium, assembly GCA_964507175.1. GTDB lineage: Bacteria > Chloroflexota > Anaerolineae > S016-19 > S016-19 > S016-19. The sequence goes on along the minus strand of CAZDOZ010000159.1, from coordinate 5,036 downwards.
CTACGAAGCGAAGGAAATGCTCCCCCTGGGGGTCCATCTTTCCAGCTTCCGGATCGGGAGGAGGTATAGGTTGATCGGGAACAGGAACAGGCTCCCTCCGCCATGGTGGGAAGAGGGGAATCCACCAGAGAGAGGTTCGAAGCAACACGGATATATCCCGCCAGTGCCACCTGGCTGGGAGAATGGCAATCGTTACGTATGGTTGGACTGGAACGGCCGCTCCCCGGGAAACTGGCGTCTCATCCAGGACATCCGACATCCGGAGAGAAGTGGAACCCGACACGTGGGCGAGCAGATATGGGAACGCCTGGGTGTGGTGGAAAATCGGTGGCTCCGGGGGGCGCTCCTGGAATGGAGAGGGCGCGCAGTCGCAGTGCCCGTCTACGATATGATTTCCTCTTCCCGCGGGCACAGGCGAATACGGATAATTGGTTTCGCCAGTTTCGTGGTAACAAACGCGGGAAGCGTGCCAGTATGGGGCAACCCGCGACGGTGCGGGCCGCTATCCCTTTTCTGCGGCCCCTACGAGTTCTACTCCTACATCGAGGGGCATTTCGCGCGGAAGATCATCCCGTCCAGAGGCTGGAACGGGCCGGAGTACGGCATGTACACGGTGAACCTCACCAGATGAAGGTGGCAAAATGTTGAGAGAATTGTTCAGGAGAGAAGGGGGACAGGCCCTGACGGCGTTTTCCATTGCCCTTGTGGGGCTGATAGGGTTCATTGCGCTCGTGGTGGATGGGGGCAATGCGTACGTCCACAAAACCAAAACACAGACCGCTGCCGATGCCGCTGCCGTGGCAGGAGCCATCAAGCTGGCGGAGGGGGCGTCTACTTCCACCGTCATCTCAGTG
>CAZDOZ010000159.1:0-4082 GCA_964507175.1 uncultured Anaerolineae bacterium | reverse complement strand
GGGTTGATCACCTACAGAACTATCTCGCGGGCGCAAAGCATAACCCCAACGGTACCCAAGACGAAGACCACAGCGGTCTTGGTGGTCGTCCGTGACATTCCCGCCAGGGCTATGCTGAAAGAAGGGGACGTGACCGTCGAGGAAGTCCCGGCCGATATGGTTCCGGCAGGCGCCGTGAGGTCGGCAGACGAGGCGGTGGGAAAAATCGCACGGGTGCAACTGGTACCAGGAGAAATACTGGTATCCGAAAGGCTGGTGGACCCAACGGCCACAGGCAAGGATGTCGCCTTCACGATGCCTGAAGACTATGTCATCGTGGCACTACCGGCCACAGACCTCCTCAGCCAGTCGAATATCCTGAGGCCAGGGGACAAAGTGGACATCATGGTTTCGGTGGACACGGGCGGGAACGCAGCCAGGGGAAGCATGGTCACGCTGGATTCCCTCCAAAATGTGGTAATCCAGGGGATTCTGGCAAGCAAGATATCGGACGTGAAAAGCGGAGCGTTTGGCGGGAAATCCACCAACAAGAAGACCGCGATCCAGATGCCGCCGCCCGACGGCCTGCTGATAGCCGTCTCTCCTCAGGACGCTCTGGTGCTGAAATACTTCAAGGATGCCGGAGGCACGTTCGACCTGGCACTTCGTTCGCCCACGCACACCAGGACCACGGAGACCTCGCCTGTGGACCTGGAATACCTCTCCGATCGCTATCAGTTCGTGCTGCCAAAACAATCTCAGGCCACGAGCAACATCGGCAGACTGACCCAAGGGGTACAACAGACACCTGTCAACGGTGGGGGCCAGTAACATGGAAAAACAAGTGCCTGAGACGCAAGTCCTTATAGTAAGTACCCGCCCGGCATTGGCCGCCGGCCTGGTCAAGGAAATAGAGCAACATCCCGATGTGGAAATGATCGGCGATGTGATCAGGCCCATAGACGCTCTGGACAATAGGGTGGTTCCCGCCACGCTGGCACCAGATGTGGTGCTGATAGATGGCGAGGGTGCAGGAGCCGACCTCCCTGCCCTGATGGGGCAACTGATGCATCGGTGGCCGAATGCCCTCATAGTGATCGTTACCCTGCTGATGGAGGCAGAAGAGATCCAGCAGGTACTCCTGAATGGCGCCAGGGCCGTACTCCCGCTCAACTGGGGGAGCGAGAAAATCGTCGAATCGCTGCGAAAACTCCATATTCAGGAATGGCGCAAGTCGCAGGAAGCAGCCAGCAAGGAGGAGAAGGAAGGCCTCGAGGGATACATCATATCCGTCGCAGGCATGAAAGGTGGGGTCGGCCGAACATTCCTGGCAGTCAACCTCGCGGTAATGTTGAGAAAACTCTCTGGCAAGCCTGTGCTGCTTATGGACGGGGACTGGGGGGACGTGGACGTTTCCCTCTACATGAACCTGTCGAGCCGCTACGATGTATCGGAGCTCTTGAGCCACTACAAAGAAATGGACGAGGAGTTGCTGGAAGGAGTGATTACACCCCACGCCACCGGCGTGGAGGTACTCACAGCACCCAAGAGTCCCATCAGCGTGCCTGCAATACCGCCAGTGTTCTTCCCACGGCTTTTTCTGTCGTTGAGAGCACTGTTCGCCTACATAGTCATAGACACCGGGACACAGATGGACGAGGTCACTGCCAGCGTGATGGACCACTCCAATACAGTGTTGCTGGTCACGACCCCGGACATACCAGCAATGCAGCAAACCACTTTGCTCCTGGAGACGCTGTACTCATGGAAATACCCCGAAGGTAAAACCCAAATAGTGGTCAATCGAGCCAAATACCCGGGAGGAATACCGACAAATGATATCAGCTCGTTCTTCGGCGCGAAGCCAATAGCCACGCTCCCTGAGACAACTGTAGACGTCATGGTGTCGATTAACAAGGGGGTGCCGCTGGTACAATCTGGCTCTGGAGCTCTGGTAAAAGAAATCAGAAAATTAGCCGAGCGCTTTATAGAAACGAAAGCTTCCATAGAGATGGAGTCGGCCAGCCCTGAAGAGAAGGCTTCTGCGAAAGAACGCCAAGGAAAAAAATCGAGGGGTAAATTCGGATTTCTATTTCTCAGCAATGAATGAAGGGGGTGGTAAAGCATGAGTCCATGGATACCAGCCATTGCAGTGGCATCTAGCGTGTTCATTGTCATGTACGGGCTGCAAGAGTGGCTGCTCTCGCATGGCGGCAAGCCCCGGAATATCTCCGACGTGGTAAAGCCCCCGGCAGTTTACCGTAAAGAGAAAAAGACATCGCCATTGGCACGGCGGCTGAACAATGCGATAAACCGATCTCGTTTTTCCAGAGCCATATCTATGGACCTGGCCAGGGCAAACATACCGATGAGACCATCCGAGTTCCTGCTCCTGGTAGTCGGCGCAGGAGCGGTAGGCATGGTGTTTGGCACGGTCGTAAGCCATAATCTCATAGGCGGCGTGATGAGTGGAATCCTCGGCGCGTTCTTACCTCGGTGGTACACGGTTCGGCGGGAACAGAAGCGGCTCAAGGAGTTCCACAACCAGATACCGGACATCCTGGGCCTGATGACCAGTGCCCTGAGGGCAGGTTACGGGCTGAACCACGCGATGAAGATGGTCGTAAACGAGATGCCACCCCCAGCATCCGAAGAATTTGACAGGGTGATGCGCGAGGCCAACCTGGGTGTCGGCGTTACCGATGCGTTCCAGCACATGGTGGAGAGAACCAAAAACAAAGACATGGAGCTGGTAGTAACGGCCATCTCCATTCAGCACGAGGTAGGGGGCAACCTGGGAGATATACTGGAAAACATAAGCGAAACGATCAGGGAACGCGTCCGCATAAGAGGAGAAATACAGGTCATGACGGCGCAGCAAAGAATGAGCGGATATGTACTGACCGCGCTTCCGTTTCTACTGGGGCTGGCGCTGATGCTCCTCAACCCGGACTACATGATGGGCATGTTCCAGCCCGGCTGGCCGATCCTGATGCCGATTTCGGCGATCGTTATGATGGGAATAGGATATATGATAATGCGGGCAATAATAAAAGGCAGCGAGGTATACTGATCCTCTGCAGCATGGAGGTAGAAAAAGTGGCATGGATAGCGGTAATCGCAAGCATGGCCGGGATGATTATGCTGACCTACGGTATCTGGCAGATGTTCCAGACACCCAGCGTCCCCATGGAGTCTCTGCCACCATTGCGCACTTACAAGAAGCGGTATCAATGGGTTTCTGAAGAAGAAACCGTAAGGCCATTTAAGGAGCGAGTGGTGGCGCCCCTGTGGCAGGGCCTGCTTGTCTGGCTCGCACATCTGGCCCCATCAAAAAATATAGAGAAGCTGGACAGGCTGATTGTGCTGGCAGGGAGACCTCACAATCTGACAGTGACGAAGCTCCTGGGGTTGAAAGTGTTATCCGGCATCGTGACGGCTATTCTCGTATTTGTGTATACAGTGAAGCAACCCATGCCTTTTACAATCCGCATCCTCGTTGCCATCATGGGCGGCATAGTGGGGCTCTACCTCCCGGACTATCTTCTGAAGAGATCGGCAAAAAAACGAAAAACAATGATAATGAAAGCCCTCCCAGACGCCCTGGATATGCTCATGGTGTGCGTCGACGCGGGCCTTGGCTTTGACGCCGCTCTGCAGAAGGTATCGGACAAATGGAACAATCCACTGGCACGTGAGTTCGGATTAGCAACGCTAGAGATGAACATGGGACTGAGCAGGGAAGAAGCGCTTCGGCACATCATAGAGCGAACTGATGTTCCGGAAGTGGCGACTTTCATTGCGGTGCTGATTCAGGCATACAAACTTGGCATCGGCATTGGTCATGTGCTCCACCAACAAAGCCAGCAGTTGAGGATAAGGAGACGTCAGTGGGCTGAGGAAGAAGCACACAAAGCGCCGATAAAAATGCTGATACCACTGGCACTTTTCATTTTCCCTGCAATCTTTGTGGTGATCATCGGGCCTGCAATACCCAGGTTCCTAACACAGTTCCCGATGCACTGACAGGCGTATTCGTACTTTCTCGGTAACTATTCAGGCAAGACTGGCTGCAGCAGGATCTTATCAAACCTGGCGGCGGA
>CAZDOZ010000158.1:0-5735 GCA_964507175.1 uncultured Anaerolineae bacterium | reverse complement strand
TCACCCGGATTCTTCCTCGCTCAGCATCCCCAGCAGCGCCTCCAGCCCCAGCAGGTAGCTGCGCCAGCCAAAGCCGCTTATCTGCCCTACGCAGACAGGTGCAGTCATGGATGTGTGTCGGAATTCCTCCCTGGCGTGCACGTTGGAAAGGTGCACTTCCACCACAGGCAGCCCGGAAGCGGCTATTGCGTCCCGCAAAGCCACACTGGTGTGGGTGTAAGCGGCAGGGTTGAGGATGATTCCGTCTGCCCACGCCATGGCATCCTGGATGGCGTCCACAAGTGTACCTTCGGAATTGGACTGGAGAGCGCGGATCTCCACGTCGTTGGTCGATGCCGCTTCCTTCAGCCTCCTGTTTATCTCATCGAGTGTGATCCTTCCGTAAATCTCCGGCTCACGCGTGCCCAGCAGATTCAGGTTTGGCCCATGGAGTATCAGCACTTTGTAACGTGCCATCCAGACACCTCACTTTCTTTGCAGGCTCTCGACCCTGGGCAAGAGTGCCTCCACGGTGCGTTTGACCAATGCCAGCGGTTCGTGGCGATCTCCGCAATTTCTGGCATCCGCTTCCACATCGATATCGGAGGAGACGCCAGCGAAATTCGCTATCTGTACGCCCCAGCCAAGCCCAAGCGTGGGATGTACGAACCCTCCGCCGCCCAGAAAGATCAGCTTCGTATGGGCGCCGCGGAGCAGTTCCGTCAGCACATGGCTGGCGTGATCATAGCTCTTCAGGCTGTAGGAGAGATGGCTGACGATGCCGGAGCAGTGGCCATCCACACCCATCTGCAGAACCAGAACATCAGGCCTGTAAGCCTCCAAGAGCGCTGGCACCAACGCATCGAATGCGTAGATAAAATCGGCGTCCTTTGCGTCGGGTGGCATAGGTACGTTGAAATTGTAGCCTAGCCCATCCCCCTCGCCAGCCTCGCCCACGAACCCGCTGGCAAAAGGATACAAAGTTCGCGGATCTTGGTGGAAGGAAACCGTGAGCACATCGTTCCGGCGGTAGAAAGCACGCTGCGTGCCATCGCCGTGGTGAGCGTCTATGTCCAACACCATCACCCGTTCCACACCTCGCTGCAGCATCAGGGTCACGATGACAGCGATGTCATTGAAAATGCAAAACCCACGCCCTGTCTCGGCGAAGGCATGGTGCCATCCGCCGCACAGGTTTCCGGCCACGGGATACTCGTCGTCCAGCACCAACTCCATCGCTCTGATGCTCCCGCCAACGGATATGGTGCCGGCCTCGTAGATGCCGGGGAAGATCGGTGTGTCCGGCGTGATCGAACCGCGGCCGATTTTGCTCAGGGCCTGTACCCGTTTCACGTACTCCGTGGTGTGAAAGCTCGTGAGTTCGTCGAAAGTGGCCGGCCTTGGGGACTCGATGGCGACTTTGCCCCCATCCAACAGGCCTTTCTCGCGGAAAACTGCCATTGCGCGTTCGTACCTGTCGCCGCGCATGGGGTGGCCCGGGCCGAAATCCAAACGTCTGTACTCATCGGTGTACACAAGAGCGAGCCCCATCCGATCACCTCCTCGGCAGTTCTTTGATGATGTCCTCGGCGTCCATCTCCACCATTTCCTCGCTATCCTCGAGCCAGACCATGAGGCGGCGTTTCAGCGTGTGGACGCGCTTCACTTTGCCTTTGCCCATGGTGGTCATCACCCTGGCGTTCAATCTTGGTAAATCTTTTTGTATGTCCGCGTAGACTGGCGCCTCGAAAGCCAGGCAGCATAGGAGTTTACCGCATACCCCGGATATGCTGTCCGGATCTAGGGGCAGGTCCTGCTGCTTCGCCAGCTTGATGGAGACCGGCGAGAACTCCCGCATCCAGGTGGAGCAACAGAGAGGCATCCCGCACTTGCCTATTCCGCCGATCATTTTTGCCTCATCTCTCACGCCGATCTGGCGCATCAATATTCGCGTGTTCAGCGCGTGGGAAAGCTCACGCACCAGAGCACGGAAATCCACCCGTTTCTCGGCGGTGAAATATACAGTCAAGAGCGAGCCGTCGAAATTGTACTTCACCTGGCTGAGCTTCATGTTGAGGCCGGATTCGGCGATTTTCTCCTTGCAAACCTTGTAGGCCTCCGGCTCTTTTGCAGAGAATTCCTCCCGCTTCATCATATCCAGGGGAGTGGCGCGGCGCAGGACGGGTTTCAGAGGACCCTCCAATTCCTCATCCGGCACCTCTTTGGGTTCGTAGACTACAGTTCCTATCTCCAGCCCACGCGCAGTTTTCACTATCACATGATCGTCACGTTCCAGGTTTTCTACCCCCCCGGGGAAAAAATAGTAAATCCTGCTCACATTTCTGAAAGCTATCCCAACCACTACCGGCATATCTCACCCCATCGAAAAAGGACGGCTCTGCCGACCTTGTCGCTTTCAATCTGCCTGCCACACCGGCAGGTGCAACAAAACGTCCTCCAGCAACAACCTGGTGTTCACGTTGCTCCTTAGCATCCGGCGCACTCCCTGGAGTCTGCCCAAGAAGTTCCTGACGGTTTCCGGCGCAATGGCCGAAGCCAGATGGCCGAGTTCTTCCAGCTTGTCTTCGTTGGTCACGCCCTCGTCAAATCCATACTGCAGAAGCAACACATCCCTCCACCATCCGCTCCAAACATCAAGCCATTCTGCAATCGAGGTTTTGCTGTCTCGCATCTTTTCCGCATACGCCAGCCTGTCTGCGTAAACCGACGACATCAACTCCAGCATATCCCTCCAGAACGATTCCCGGTGGATCAGGAAATCCGGGTTTTCCAAGGCAGTAACCGCCCACCCGACCCTGCCGCCGGAAAGCCGTGCCAGCAGATTCGCTCTGGATGCGTTGGCCCCCCATCTCTCCTGCAAAGCTTTCGATACCAACGCTGTTGGCAACGGGCGTAGCCGGATTATCTGGCACCTGGACACGATGGTGGGCAACAGGTTCTCGGCGCTCTCCGCTGTCAGCACCAGCAGCGCGTGGGACGGGGGTTCTTCCAATGTTTTGAGCAGAGCGTTCGCGGCAGAGATATTCGCCTTGTCGAACTGCTCCAGTATCCCGATTTTCCATCGCCCTTCAACTGGGGAAAGGGCAAGTCTCCGTTCCAGGTCTCGGATCTGCTCGATCTTTATCGATTCTTTCTCCGGCCGTACGTGGATCACGTCCGGGTGTATTCCCGCTGCCTGCAGGCGGCAGGATCGGCACTCGCCGCACGGGCGATCCTCGGCCTCTGGTGCAAGGCAATTCACAGCCATGCTCCATGTCTGCGCCAGCAGCGTTTTCCCCACGCCCTCAGGCCCCACGAAAAGCAGCGCATGCGGTAGCCTGCCCGATTTGATAGCCTGCTGCAGCAGGCTCACCGCCCACTCGTGCCCCACGACCCCCCAATCACTCATCGCCAGCGAATCGTCTGCCCGCTAGATGGTGGTCTGCCACGACCTGGACATGTCAGTTTCCCGATTGGCGTGCCGTCTGTTCCGATTACTCCAACGGTGGCACCTCTCTGTCTATCTGGTAGGGAATCGTAGGTCACCGTGATAACACCATCGCGCCGGAAGACCAGGCGAAAACTAGCTTCTTCGTCGCTCTGGAAGAAAGGCACGTTACGCCATTGGATCTCTACAGCATTTGCCCCCAGAAAGGCCGTTACCTTGCCCCCTGCGGAAGGGTCCAGGTCATCTCCCAGAACATACACTGTGGCGGGCATGTGATCTGCGCTCTCGCAGGATATTCGGTAGGGAGCCCTGGATACCGTAGGTCGGCGGAAAGTTACGAACCCATTGGATGCTACCCATACCCTGGTGTATTCCTTCCTCTCACCTGGTAGGCGCACAGGGAAAGGGAGGTCGAGTTCCTGGAACTCGTCGTCACCCAGGACGAGGGTTTGCTCACTGTAGGCGTCCAGCGGCGGCGAGGCGGGGAAATACGGCATGTAATATTGCTGTATTTCTGCCGAGGTGTACTGGAGCGTCACTGAGATAGTATGTGGAAGCCCTTGGACATCGGAGTACGGAGATGAAACCGTTACTGTTCCGGAGTACACTCCAAAAGGCAGATCGTTACTTGTCATTGTGATGGTAAGCTCTTGGGATTCATCTGGTCCAATAGTCCCGGAGATCGGGCCTGTCAGTGCGAGCCAACCTGTGCCGCCGCGCGTCGTTGCCTCCCATGGTATCGCGTAGATGTTACTTTCGTTTTTCAGCAATACTCTTTTGTGGATTGGCCGGTTCGTGTGGTCGGTCAGGAAATAAATGCTGTCTGGGAAGTCGCCTACGCGGGGCGGAAGGAGCCTTTCTAGAGCTTTGCTCAGGTTTATGCGGCCGTAGCCCAGATACTGGTTCCACCCGTTGGAGTCGTAAACGTATAGCCCTACTTTGTCACAGGTTTCTTTCAGGATGTCCGCCACCTCGTCGTTGGTCAAGTCGGGGCGTAGGCTCATGAGCAAAGCGGCCGCTCCGGACACGTGAGGAGTGGCCATTGAGGTGCCCACAGCTCCGGAGTACAGTCCATTTGGCACGGTACTGATAATCGGGGCCCCATCACCACCGGGTGCTGCCAGATCCACTTCATCCCCATAGTTGCTGTATGGAGCGCGATCGTCGTTGGCGCCAGTAGCTGCCACAGCCAGTACTTCCGGGTACGCTGCAGGGTAGTAGACTTTGCGGCTTCCGTCGTTCCCGACTGCTGCTACCAATAGTATCCCAGCGTCGTGAGCCTTTCGTACCGCTTCTCGCAATATGTCCGAGTCCTCGTTGCCTCCAAGACTGATGTTCACCACTCTCACGCCGTCGTCGATAGCACCGTGAATAGCCGATATCAGGTTGAAGTAACTCCCCTCGCCGGTTTCATCCAGGACTTTGTAGGCACGGATTCTCACGCCCCATGCCACGCCTGCCACACCTATGCCGTTATTTCCCATTGCAGCGAGTATCCCGGCAACGTGGGTGCCATGCCAGTAATCATCGTATGGGTCGTTGTCATGGTTGACATAATCGTACCCGGGCAGTATCCTGCCTTGGAACTCGGGGTGCAAGTCGTCTATTCCAGAATCTATGATGCCGACCACAATCTGAGATGTTCCGGTGACTACCCTCCACGCTGTCGGTGCCTCGATCTTTCTCATGTTCCACTGTTTGCTCCAGTAGGTGTCGTTGGGTACGGCAGGGCTCAGCGAGCGTTCTGCACAGGCGTGGATTATGTAGTTTGGTTCGGCGTATTTCACCAGGGGATTGCTTTGGAGATCTCTGATGACATGCATCTCTTGTCCATCAGGCACTTTCAGCAATACCACCTGTGAGTTTTTGATTTCTCCAATGACCTCATACCCCTGTTCCGAGAGAAAGTTCCTGGCCTTGGCAAGGGATACCATTTCCTGGAACTGCACCATTACCTCTCCGGAGATAGCATCGTCAGTGATGCTTTCGGCTGATGCCACATCTCCCTGGCCCAGGGCGATGGTCAGGAGAAAGGCCGTGCCAAGCGCTACGGCTATGGCCACTCCAAAAGCTGTGCGCTCGGCCAGTCGTCTTTTACGCATAAAGTCCTCCACGTCAGGCCCCCTTCGGTGGGATTCCACCGCGCTTAGGCTGGCGACGTTTTCTTCAGGGTTTGAGCTATTGTTGCCATTGGCGTAACCGCGCATGCCAGAACTTCCCGTAGGTTCCCAGTCAGTTGTGTTTCTGGCATCTCAATTCAAATATTATAGCAGGATGAACAGCATAAAGCAAAGGGGTTTGTCGGCGG
>CAZDOZ010000157.1:3889-5804 GCA_964507175.1 uncultured Anaerolineae bacterium | reverse complement strand
CGAGAAAACAAGAGTTGAAGTCATTGACAGAACAGGAGGGAAAAATCTTTTATGGTTGGCGACATTCGACGATGGCTCATAGGCCCACCGTTGCCCACAGAGCAAATGAGTCACGAGCGCCTGGGACGCACGCAGGCGCTGGCTGTCCTTTCTTCAGATGCGCTTTCCTCCGTGGCATACGCCACTGAAGAGATACTCTGGGTATTGATGATAGCAGGTACCGGCGCCCTCTACCTTTCATGGCCAATAGCCATAGGGATCAGCGCCCTGCTGCTCATCGTGGCAAGCTCCTACTACCAAACCGTCCATGCATACCCCGCCGGAGGAGGCGCGTACCTGGTCACGAAGGACAACCTCGGAACTCTGCCAAGCCTGGTAGCAGGCGCTGCCCTGTTGATAGACTATGTGCTGACGGTGGCGGTCAGTACGTCCGCAGGCGTAGAGGCAATCACGTCGGCATTCCCAATACTTTTCAACATCAAAGTGCTTATAGCGGTCTTGATAGTGGGGTCCATCACTGTCATCAACCTCCGAGGTGTGAGAGAGTCTGGGCGAGTGTTCGCGGTTCCAACCTACTTCTTCATAGCTACGATGTTCCTGCTCATTGGACTTGGCATGGCGAAATGGGTTTTCTTCGGGACACCTCCATCCTCCATGAGCGTGAACTGGGGAACACAGGCCAAGAATGTGAGCCTGTTCCTGTTGCTTCGTGCGTTTGCCTCTGGATGCACGGCATTGACCGGCGTCGAGGCGATCAGCGATGGTGTGCCGATTTTCAAAAAACCGGAGGCAGACAACGCCGGAAAGACCCTCATCACAATGGCGCTGATCCTGGTATCGATGTTCCTCGGGGTAACGTGGCTGGCAAACCACTACCACGTGATCCCGCAGGAAAAAATGACCGTGGTGGCCCAGCTAGCAATGCTCATCTTCGGGAAGAACGTATTGTTTTACCTGGCGCAGTTTGGCACGGCGCTCATCCTGGTATTAGCGGCTAATACCAGCTTCTCCGACTTCCCCCGCCTCTCCATGTGGATGGCGCTGGACAGGTTCATGCCCCGGCAGATGGCAAATCTGGGGGACAGACTTGTATACGCTAACGGGATTGTCACCCTTGGCACCCTTGCCTCGCTCCTCATCATCCTTTTCGGAGCCAGCACCCATGCACTGATACCGCTGTATGCTGTGGGCGTCTTCATTTCTTTCACACTCTCCCAGAGCAGCATGGTGCTCCGATGGCACAGGATGCGCGCGGAAGTGCGAGGATGGTATTACAGAGCCTTCTTCAACGGGCTGGGGGCTATCGCCACAGGAGTCGTCCTGTTGATAATTGCGGGCACGAAGTTCATCCACGGAGCATGGATAGTGCTACTCCTCATCCCGATTTTCGTAAAGATATTCATGGACATCCACTCCCATTACATAAGCCTGGCCCATCAGCTCTCGATGAAGCGAAGATTGCCCCCTCCGGTGAAACATCACACGGTGATAATGCCGGTGGCAGGAGTGCATAGAGGCGTGGTGAAAGCGCTGGAGTATGCCAAGACTTTCAGAGGCGATCTCCAGCTCGTCATGGTGGATGTGAACGAGGCAGAGACGAAGAAGCAGATCGACCGGTGGCACAGGTGGTATCCAGACCTGGACATAACTATCATCCCATCGCCGTATCGATCCGTAGTGCAGCCGCTGGTGGAGTTCATAGACCAGTTTATTCGAGAGGAAGGGGATTATGTGACCATCATCATACCGGACTTTGTCCCGGCCAAGTGGTGGCACCACCTGCTGCACAACGAGACAGCGTGGGCGCTGAAAATGAGCCTGCTCTTCTACCATCCAGACTGGCGGAAGCGGTACCGGATCATAACCGATGTGCCGTTTTATTTGACAAAGTGATGGCGCTAATCGACAAACCGGA
>CAZDOZ010000157.1:0-3789 GCA_964507175.1 uncultured Anaerolineae bacterium | reverse complement strand
ACAAACCGGATAGATTTGGGGATAAGGACTCGACAACCGGACTGTCGTCGGCCTTCATAAATGGTGAATCGTGATCCGCCCCAGGTGCGTCGAGAAGGCTCCTGGGACAGCTTGAGATTTTCGATTTGCTTCAAAAGCCCAGGGAGGGGATAATGGACAAAAACACACCCGTGCTGGTTCTGGTAAATCCATACGCCGGACAATGGAAAACAAAAAGGCTCTGGCCAAGCATCGAACCGATGGTGCTGGAAGCGCTGCCGAACTCACGCATCGTCTTTTCTTCATCCCTGGACGATTTCCCACACATACTGAAAGAGGCTTACAGGGACGGCATCCGCCACGTGGTTACCGTCGGCGGAGACGGTACCGTCCATTGGGCGATAAACTTTATGGCATCGGAAGGGCTGCTATCGGAGTTCTGCGTGCTCCCGCTGCAATTGGGCACTGGCAGCGATTGGAGCCGCTCCCTGAAACTGCCGGAGAAAGTGGACGAGCACATCCACTCATGGAAGGACGCCCGCCCCATTCAGGTCGACTTGATCCTGAGCCGGGCAGACGGCCGCCGCCGCTATGTCGTGAACGTCGCCAGCCTGGGGATAAGCGGCGAGGTTGTGGACAGGATCGCCCACCAGGAAAAACATTCCTCCTGGGCGTACCTGGTGGTTACCGTGAAATCCCTTTTCCGCTACAAAGCACAGCCTACGCGTGTCATCGTGGATGGCGAGATGTGGTATGAGGGCAAAGCCCTGGCTCTGGCAGTGGCGAACGGTAGCGCTTTCGGCCGCGGTATGATAATCGCCCCGAACGCACAGGTCAATGACGGGCTCCTGGACGTGGTGCTCGTGGAGGATATGCCCCTGGCGAAGGCGATGATATCACTGCCAAAGCTGTATTCTGGAGGCCACCTGACGCTGAAAGAAACCCACTACACCCGCGGCAAGGATATCCAGGTCTCCAGCGGCGGAGGCCCAATCAAGATGGAAGTCGACGGCGAGCCCGATGAGGTTTCCTCCGTCGAGTTCACCATCCAGCCGGGGGCAGTCAAGGTCTGCATGTAATGCGAGGACACTCATGATCCCTATCGAACTCAAGTTGCGTAATTTCATGTCGTACCGGTCCGAGGAGTTGAATTTCCGCGGGATCCGCCTGGCCTGCCTGGCCGGCGACAACGGCCACGGCAAATCAGCTCTGCTAGATGCCATTACATGGGCACTATGGGGAAGAGCACGCACTAACAGCGATGACAGCCTCATCCACCTGGGCGAGAGCGAGATGGAAGTTTCCCTGGAGTTCGAGATGGACAAGAACATCTACCGCGTGGTACGGAGGCGGGAGTCCAAGGGGCGACGGGGGAACAGTTTTCTGGGAGTCTATCAGCACCAGGGGGAGGGATTCTACAAGCTGGCAGAGGGCGTGCGTGACGGAGAGCACCTGCTCCACAATTTAATGAAGATGGACTACGACACATTCATCAATTCCGCTTTCATCTTACAGGGGCGGGCAAATGAGTTTACCGAGAAAGCGCCTGCGGACCGGAAGAAAATCCTCGGAGACATCCTGGGGCTCGGCGTCTACGAGGAATATGAGTTGCTTGCGAAGGAGCAAGCAGCAGCATTGCAGGAGCGGATAAGCTTGATAGAAGGTCGTTTGCTCTCCGCCGAGGAGGAAATAGCGCAGGAAGAACGGTGGAAACAGGCTGCCGAGGATGCTGCCGCCACGTACGGGGACCTCGCGGACAGGCTAAGAGAGGCCGAAGAGACTCTGGGAACGCTTCAGGATCGGTACAGGGTGCTGCAGGAGAAACAGAGTCGTTTGAAGGAGAAAGAGCATGATCTGGCGCAGCGCCAGCAAGATCTGGACGAGGCCAGGCGAGATATTCGCTTGCTGGAAACACGTATACAAACTGCCGCCGAGACGCTGGAGCGGAAAGCAGAGATCGAAAGCGGGTACCGGAGGCTCAAAGAGGCACGAGCGCAGGAGAAATCTTTCAACGAGATATTCCAGCAGAGGGCGAAGCTTGAACGACAGCGACAACAGCACGAACAGGAAATCACCAGGGCCCGGACAGAACTGGAGAGCAATCGAGCATCGCTCCTGGAGCGAATCGCCGAGGCAGAGAAGCGACTGGCGGGTAAGGCGAGACTGGAGGAAGACAAGCGCAAAGCGGAAGAGGGACTGGTTTCGCTGGAAACGCTGGAACAAGAAATCGAGGAAAAGCAAGCCCGTCTGAGGGAAATCGATCAGGAAAAAGGGGAACTGGATGCAGAAACGTCCCACATAAAGCAGGAGAAGCGGCTGCTCAAGGAGAAAAAAGCGCTCCTAGAGCAATCCGACAGTCCATCCTGTCCCCTCTGTCATCAACCCCTGACACCGGATCATCAAGTCAGCCTGCTGCAGGAGTTCGAGCAATCGGATAAGGAACTGTCCGCCGCGTACCGCCGGAATCGCCAGCGAGTGAAGGATCTGGACAAGGAGCGGAAGCGGTTGGAGATAGCGTTGCGCGACCTCTCCACGAGGTTGAAAAGGGAGAGACAAAGTTATCAGACAAAGCTTACCGGCGCAGAAAGCCGGCTCGAAGATCTGGAAAAAGTGGCGGAGGATTTGAAAATACGCCGCAGGCAGCTTTCCGAACTGGAGAAACGACTGGCGGAAGAGGACTACGCCAGGATATCACACCGAAAGCTGAAAGATCTGGAAGGCGCTTTGTCAGCGCTGGAATACGACGAGGAAGCTCACGCCAGAGTCAGGCGCGAGGTGACCGAACTGGAGCGATTCGAGGACGAATACCGGCAACTCCAGCAAGCAGCGGTGCAGGAAGAACAGGATAAGGAATCTCTGAAAACGAGAAAGGCACAGGCTGCCCGTTGGGAGGAGGAAATTGTCAGGCTCCAGGAGGAAGTAGAAGCACTCCGGAAAGCCGTCGGCGATCTGCCACAGGTAAGCGAGGATCTGCGCCGCCAGCAAGCAGAGGTGAACCGGCTTACCACCGACACCAGCCGCGCCAGGGATGAACTGACGCGTGCCAGGCAACAGCTAGATGCCATCGCCCAACGGAAGAAAGAGGCCAGCCACCTCAAGAAGGAGAAAACGGAGCTGGCGGAAGAACGTGACCTCTACAAAGAGTTACAACAGGCGTTTGGCAAGCGCGGCGTCCAGGCGTTGGTTATCGAGTCGGCGATACCTGAGATCGAGGCGGAAGCAAACGCTCTACTGTCAAGGATGACCGACGGGCGGATGTCGCTCCAGATGCAAACCCAGCGGGAGACAAAGCGTGGCACGACTCAGGAGACGTTGAACATCATCCTGTCGGACGAGCTCGGACCGCGGGACTACGAGCTTTTCTCCGGGGGCGAAGCGTTCCGGGCAGATTTTGCCCTCCGGGTGGCGCTGAGCAAACTCCTGGCAAGACGCGCAGGCGCTCAACTTCAGACGCTGATAATAGACGAGGGATTCGGATCGCAGGATGCTGCAGGCCGCCAGCGGCTGGTGGAAGCCATCAACTCCATCAAGGATGATTTCGCCATGGTTTTGGTGATAACCCACGTCGAGGAACTGCGAGATATGTTCCCGGTGCGGATAAATGTGGTGAAAGATGCCACTGGCTCCCATGTGGAAATCATGTGAGCTTGCGGGGCATGGTTCGTTTCAGAGAGATGAGAGCGTTCGGAAACTGCACGCAGGAGGTGGAACGACGTCCTCACGGCATCTTGACCACTCGTCATTCTGAACCAAGACGAGCAGAGCGAGCCGAGGTGAAGGATCTTGCAATGCTCGGAAGTAGGTCGAGCC
>CAZDOZ010000156.1:0-5809 GCA_964507175.1 uncultured Anaerolineae bacterium | reverse complement strand
TCGAAAATCATTGTTCCGCCCTGGCCGCCGCCGACGCACATGGTCACCATGCCGTAACGGATGCCGTTACGCTGCATCTCGTGCAGGACCGTGGCAGTCAGCTTCGAACCTGTAGCACCCACAGGGTGCCCCAACGCTATGGCACCTCCATTTGGATTCACTTTTCCGAAATCAAGCTCATATCCCTGGCGCTTGAGTTCGATGTCGTCGGCAATGACCTGCGCCGCAAATGCCTCGTTTAGCTCAATGACTCCGATATCCTCCAGCTTCAGGCCGGTTTTCTTCAGCGCTTTCGGGATGGAATACACAGGCCCGAGCCCCATGTACGCAGGGTCCACGCCAGCGTAGGCGTAGCCCACGACCCGCGCCATCGGCTCCAGCCCAAGTTCGGCGGCTTTCTCTGCCGTCATCACCAGCATCGCAGCGGCACCGTCGTTGATGGGACAGGAGTTCGCCGCGGTAACCGTGCCCCCTTTCTTGAACACTGGCCGGTACTGAGCCGCTTTCTCCAACGTCAGGTCAGGCTTGATCCCTTCGTCCGAGTCCACAATTTTCTTGATTTTCTGACCGTGCACCCGCTGAGTGACCTCCACCGGCACGATCTCATCCTTGAACTTCCCGGCTGCCTGCGCTGCAGCAGCCCGACGGTGAGACTCCACCGCATACCGGTCCATCTCCTCCCTGGTGATTCCGTACTTTTCCACCAGGTTCTCGGCGGTTAGCCCCATGATCAGTCCTGCCACCGGATCGGTCAGTGAATCCCAAAGACCATCAGAAAGCTCCGAATGGCGCAGGCGCAGACCCCAACGGGCTTTCTTAAGTGTGTAAGGCACGCTGCTCATGCTCTCCGAGCCGCCAACCAGGAATATCTCACCGTCTCCTGCCTGGATCGCCTGGTAAGCGGACGTTATCACCTGGATGCTGCTGGCACAGTTCCGCTGGACGGTGAATCCAGGAACCTCCACAGGCACGCCTGCCATCAGCGCCGCTACCCTGGCGATGTTCGCCGCATCGTAAGGCTGCGCAACACACCCCAGGATCACGTCGTCGAGGATTGCCGGATCAATCCCGGTGCGACCCAAAACGGTTCTGAAGACGTGAGCAGCCAGGTCCTCCGCGTGCAGGCTGCTAAGAGAACCGCCAAACACGCCCACTGGAGTCCTGAGAGGGCTAACTATCACCACTTCTTTCATGCTTCATGCCTCCTTACATGGAATATGAGAATGCAATCCCTTGATGAAAGTTTCCTGAGACAGAAGAAAAAGCTGTTCTTGGGAGAGGCCGATCATTTCCCGGCGAAGGGGATGCGCCAGGAGCAACAAACTGCCATTGAGGGCTGCCCAAAAAGCTCCAGCGGTGTGCCACGAAGAAGCCATGAGTCGAAAATCCCCTCGCTCTGCTCCTTCCCTGATGGCGCGCTCCACCCACACAAGGCCTTCTTTGCTCCGATTGAGTACCTGCTGGTAGAGATCGGAGGGGATGCGTTCCTGGAACTGCCCCTTATCAAAAGCGGTCATAAGTTGAAAATACGGTTCGTGGTGTTGGGAGAAAGCCAGGTATGCCTGAGCCATAGCACGCAGACGGACTTCAGGAGTGTCATCTTTGTGCTCTTCATACACACTTTTGAGGGAATGCAAAAGGATTCCGAGGCCCTCAAGGAGAAGGTGGGCGAGGAGGGTCTCCTTGTTGGCAAAATACAGGTAGACAGTACCCTTGCTGATCTCCGCGCGTGCAGCAATCTCCTCCATGCTCATCCGCCGGAGGCTGTTGGACAGTAGGGCCTGACGCGCAGCATCCAGGATAGCCTGCCTGCGCATCTCTTTTTCTCGTGCTCTCCTCTGAGCCGTAACGACAGTCATTTTAATAACCCCCGGTCATTTACTGACCGTTAGTTAGCATTGTACCAGCACGCATCCTGAGGTGTCAAATTCACAAGTATCGAGGGATTTCAAAGCAAATCGAAGGCCCTGGTTTTCGTTTGACATTGGCTCTGAGGTAGCATCTCCCTTAACCGTGGTGGTTAGCCGAAAGCGCTCTTACCGCCTGAGATGTAGGTCTGGGGTGCTCTCCGCCTGCTAGATGTTGGGGCGTGGAGCAGGCCTGCGGCCTGCTCCACGCTTAAGTGCACTCCTGCCTATCCCGGATGCAAACCACGCGCGGGCCTCAGATCACGGCGGAGGAACGCTTTCGCAAATCGAGAACGGATCCCCGGATTTCACAGCAGCGTCAAGGGACCTGCTCAGTGGCGGCCTGGGGCGGCACACCTGACACCCCGCCTGCTCGAGCCGCGCCGTCAAATCGCCTCCCTCCGTCTGGGAAGTAAGCAAGGTCACGTACCGGGCGGATTCAGCTTCCTCCAAACTCTCTCCCACTACTGGCGTGAATCTGGAGACATACCGGACCAGCGCAAGCCAGTCCTCCTTCCGCTCGGGCACCTGGCGGATAAGCAGGTAGTGGAATATGGTTTTGGGCTTTGACGGCGTCAAGGGTACTGATGGATTCTTGCCTTCTTCCTTGAACACCACCCAGACCACGTGCCTGCCGTCTACAGGCACCTCCGCACGCAGGTCTATCCCTGCCACCTGCACGTAGTAGGAACCAGGCCCCAATGGGGCAAATTCGCACGCGTAGGGCCCGTACTCCCGTTTGCTGCCGCTCTTTCGTGTCATTCCCTCCCATCCCACGGTCCAGAGGTGTACTGGCACATTCTCTTTCGCCTCGACAGAGCACCGAACCACGCCAAATCCAGGGCCCGGTCCACTTTCCTCCACTGTGTACGTCCATTGGGGACCTGCAACTGGTTCGGGCGGCGGCTGCTCTGGTTCCGGCTGAGGGGGTGGAGGAGCGAGATCAGGCGTTGGCGCAGGGTGCTCCCGCCGTGGCTCAGGTGCTGGCGCGGGCTGCTCCTGCTGTGGCTCAGGTGCTGGCTCGGCTTCCGCAAGCGACAGGGATATCTCCACCGGGTGAATTCCATCTACTTCTATGCCGCCGCGCACCAAATCGGTCCCCAGGACGGAAATGCGATAAGTGCCGGCTGGCACGCCCTCGAATCGGAAACGCCCGTCGCTCCCAATGGTCATATCGCCCTGCCAATGACTCCCCCGCAGGACGACCTGTAGCCCTGCCCCGCCAGTGATAGTCCCCTTTACCACTCCGCTCTTGACGACCACTGGCTTACCCCGCTCCGGGGATGGCGGAGGGGCGACAACACGCTCTCGTTTCGGTTCTTCCTTCAGCGCGTCCACCGTCGGCAATCTCCCACCGGGCCATGCTTCGCTGTACCAGGAATGCCGCTCCCAGCCAGGAACTCCCATCCTGGCACTGGCGATGAGCCAGAAAGCGGTACAGAAATAATAGTCCGGTGCAGGGTCGGATTTTTTGCTCGTGCCCATCATGATTCGGGCCATCTCCAGCGTCTTGTCCTGATGTATCTCCATTGTGGTAGTAGGGTAACGTGGGTCAGTATCTTCGGCCACGATGGCACCGTTTTCGGTGCTCAGGATTGGGAGGACGCGTCCCAGATGCTTCCGTGAGAGCCCGGCGAGACGTTCGTATCCCAGCCAGGTTGAGGGATCGTCGAAAATAGTGCGCCCGGGGCTCTTCCTTTTCTCACGCTCTTTGTTCACGAACTCACGTGTCCGCTTACCCCACGTAGGCCCTTCCCAGGCGACGTTCCGGTAGGAGTTGTACTCCTCCTCCGAGATCGGCGTACCATTCTGGTTCACGTCGTCGTAGGGGTAATCCAGGGGGTGGTTGAGGTCGTAGTTGTGGACTGCGAGCCACACGGGCCCATCAAAAAGGTCACGCCCCCCCTGGACGATGATCTCCCCGATAAGATCCCACCTGGTGACCACGGATGTCGCAGGGACTGCAGGGTAGCCACCCAGTTTTATGATTGCTTTCATGTCCCGGATGGCATTCCGGGCGACAACTTCCTCGGCGTTGGGAGGTTTCTCCCTGTCCAGCCACTCGGAAGCCATCTCGGGCTCGTTGTTGAACTCGAAATACCGCACGCCCGCTGCCACGTAGTCGGCCACGATTTTGAGTTCTTTCTCACCAAGAGTGCCCTTCTCCGGGTCCGTGGCATTCGGCTGAGGGCGATATATCCGGACGATGGGCATGATGTCGTTCTCCAGGAGGAGCTGCGCCAAGTCAAGCCCCCCGATGTGGAGCATCTTGACCCATTTGACCCCCATCGCCTTGAGCTCCGGGATCCAGAAATCCCGAACTTCCCCGATGCCCATGGCCAGGGCTGGCCCCGCGGCCCAATGTATTCCTATGCCGGTGTCCCCCAGTGGTCGGGGATAATCTGAAAGCTCCATGATCTCACCTCCCGCGGGCTGGTTTACGCCCGCGCTTCGAGCCATGCGAAAAGTTCCTTTTGCTTCACCTGTTCCTGCTTCCCACTTTCCATGTTCCGGACAGTCACCACACCCGCTGCCACCTCGTCGTCCCCCAGGATGAGGGCAAACCTGGCTCCAGATCTGTTGGCGTCACGGAGCTGGCCTTTCAGCCCTCGTTTCCCGAAAGATAGGAGTGTCGGCACGTGGTGCTGGCGTAGTTCGTTCGCCAGGGGAACCGCCTTGTCCCTGGCTTTCTCGCCCAAGGCCGCCACGAAAACATCTGGGGGAGGAGGTTCTGGAACCTTTACGCCCTGCGATCTCAGGGTGGAGATGACCCGCTCCAGGCCCACGGCGAATCCAACACCCGGAGTTGGCGGTCCGCCGATTTCCTCGATGAGACCGTCGTACCTTCCTCCGCCGCACACAGCGTTCTGGGCGCCTATCCCTTCGGCCCACACCTCGAAAACGGTCTTGGTGTAGTAATCGAGCCCGCGGACGAGCCTGTGGTTCATGGTGTACCGGCGCCCCGCTGCGTCCAAATACCTCCGGAGGGCTGCAAAATGCTCGGCACACTCGTTACAGAGAAAATCAGCGATCTTGGGTGCTCCAGCGATAACTGGCTGACATTGAGGGTTCTTGCAGTCGAGGACCCTCAGCGGGTTCCGCTCCAGGCGGCGCTTATCGTCTTCGCAAATCTCGTCGTAGTGGGCGTAGTAGTATTCTTTTAGCGCTTCCACATATTTCGGGCGGCACTCGGGACATCCGGTGCTGTTTACCTGAAACGATAGGCCGCGAAACCCCAGTTCTTCCAGGAACTGCCACGCCAGGGACATGACCTCAAAATCTAACGCAGGGTCCTGAGAGCCGATTGCCTCCACGTTGAACTGGTGGAACTCCCTGAACCGGCCTGCCTGAGGCCGCTCGTAGCGGAAAAGGGGGCCGATGGAGAAAAGCTTCACCGGCTGGGGGCGGGTGCGCATCCCATGCTCCACGTAAGCCCGCATCACCCCCGCTGTGAATTCAGGACGGAGGGTGAGATCAGCCTCGCCTTTATCCTGGAAGGAGTACATCTCCTTCTCGACGATGTCCGTCCCCTCTCCGACGCTTCGGACGAAGAGGCTTGTGGATTCGAAGATCGGAGTCTCGATTTCCTCGTACCCATAGAGTGCCGAGATTTCACGCGCTTTGGAGATGACGAAGTTCCAATAGGGCCAGTCCTCCGGAAGTATGTCGAATGTTCCTCTGGGTGCTTTGTACTCCAACGTTGTTCCTCCCGATGCAGTCCCCCGACTGTTATTCTCCTCTCATTCTGAGACTGCTTAGAAACCCTTCGGGTTTCTAAAACAGTTGCAATAACATGATGATAATCCATGAAATGTAGTTGTTTTGAAAAGGTGCTCCGCACCTTTTCAAACATTTCTAAGCATCCTCATTCTGAAGAGGCAGGGCACCAAGGGAAAGGCTAC
>CAZDOZ010000155.1:0-5863 GCA_964507175.1 uncultured Anaerolineae bacterium | reverse complement strand
CAATGATTTTACTTATCCGCTGGTTCTATCCCCAGCAATGACCAGTCCAACGCCTTGCTGTTCCAGTTGTCGAATCCCAGATAATCGTCGTCGAGGCCAAGCTTGCTCTTTGCCTCTACGAAAAGCGAGATGTAGCCCCTGGTGATTCGTTTTTCCAGATCGAGGCCGAGGGAGCGCGCAAGCGACTGAATTCCTTCCAGTGGTCCCTCCAGCTCCACGAACTGGCCGAAAGGCATGGTGTCCAGGGATATGACGACCTGGCCTAGCTCGAATTCTTTTCTGACCTTCTCATAGCCGCTCCAAACGCTGTACCCAAGGCATTCCAGGATCGCTCTCATCGCCTCGAAATCCCCGACGGAGACCTGGAACTCCTGCCGGATTTTCGCCGCTTTTCGTTCTTCCTGCGACAGGCCTGAGGCAGGGAGTTTTAGAGTCAGGGTAGCACCGTTGACATCCCGGCGTAGTCTCAGGATGCCGTTGCGCCTGGCGATGCTGCTGTTTCGGTCATCGAACAGAAGGTTATGCTCCAGGCCGGGGTGCTTACGCGGTTTGCCACCAAGTGCCAGGATCCTGGATTCCAGATTCTCGAGGTCTTGCACGAGGAACTTGAGTTCTATCTCGTAGTTTTGATCCATCGGCCTCGCTACGTCATTGGGGTCGGCCCTGAAGCCGACCCCAATGCACCTCGATCAGTACCCCTCATGCCATCCTTCCCCGACGGGGCAGATGGGGTGGTCGAAATTGCGGTGCTCGAACCAGGGGCGACCATAGGCGTTGGCCACGTTGGCGATGTTCTCCAGCCTCATCACAGACGTGGTGGCCAGGAAATGATCACGCTCCTCCGGCGGGAGTTTGGGGACTTCCTGCCAGATAGCACGGCCTGCCAGGAATCCAGAAGCGCCGGCCTGGCTGGTTATAAGCACCTGTCGGAAGAAAGTGTCGTAGTCCACCCCCGCGCTCAGCAGCGCCCATGGTACCTCGGAGGCACTATCCAGCTCTTTGCACAGATCCAATTGCTCGTTTTCGTCTTTGTGGAACTGGGAGAGAACCGGGAACTCTGCTTTCAGCACGTCGATCCCCAAAGTGCTGAGTTTCGCCGCTGACCGGATCACCAGGTCTGGCTTCAGTTTGGCGAACTCCGGCCCTTTGGCATCCATGTTCGGGTCCAGCGGATAAGTGATCGGTTCCAGCAGGAAAGGAATGTCATATTTCTTGCAATCCTCTGCCACCTGGACCACCAGGTCCTCCTGCCTGCGTGCAAGGTCCCCAGCATCGGGGTTGTAGTAAAGGAGCATCTTGACCGCGTTGGCACCCATTCGCTTGATTTTTTCCACCCCCCAGTTGGGTAAGATCTTGCTAACGCGGGCTGTGGAACTCCCCTCATACCCACTTTTCTCCACTGCCACCAGGATGCCTGTATTGCGGGGCACGATATCGGTGGCTATCAGTTGTGCTGCAGCGTAGAGTGGATCTAGCAGCAACGCGCTGGAGTGAGGGGCTAGGTGTCGTGCGATCTGCGTCTTGAGCTGCACCATTTGCTCATAGGTCACGGAACCGGGATCTTTTGGATTGATGGCCCTTTTCATGGACCCCCGGTGATCCATGGCTGTAATGGTGATCAAGCCTTTCTCGTTGGCGATTTTCCTCAAGCCCAGGTACTTGCCAATAGTAAGCTGCCTGCCCATGAGAGTTTCCTCCTCGCAAAGTTTATAAGATTTCGTGATCGATTAAAGCCCTTTTGGCCTTTCTTCTAGAGTGACAGGGACTTTCATCTCCTTGCCATCGCGCAAGATCGTGATTTGGACGGTCTCCCCCACATGAGTGTTCGTCTCCAGGTAATCATCCAGGTCGTCCCAGTCCTTGAGTTTGTGGCTGTTTACTTTCAACAGGATGTCTCCGCCGATCAGGAAGCGCCTGTTCCCGACGATGACCACCTTGGTAGCGCCGCGTATTCCCGCTTTGTCTGCCGGGCTATCCTGGTACATCTTCGCTACCAGGAGCCCGTGATCCACCGGCAGATTCAAGGCCTGCGCCAGCGCTGGAGTTATCGTGTATCCCAGAGCCCCAAACCAGGGGTGCGGATAGTGTCCGCTCTGTATCAACTCCGGCACGACACGCTTGACGGTGCTGACGGGGATGGCAAAACCCACGCCTGCCGATGTACCGCTGGGGGAGTAGATGGCGGAATTCACCCCGATGAGCCTGCCACTGCTATCCAGGAGCGGTCCGCCTGAGTTGCCATGGTTGATGGCGGCGTCTGTCTGGATGGCATGGCGCATCACGCCTTGTTCCGTCTTCAGTGTACGATTCAGCGCACTCACCACGCCTGCCGTAAGGGTTCGCCCGAACTGGCCGAAAGGATTCCCGATGGCAATGGCCCGCTCCCCTACCCGTACCTGGGACATGTCGCCAGGCACGACGGGATCGACACCCTTCGGGACGGACTTCACCTTTATCACCGCCAGGTCGTCCAGGGGATCAACCCCGACGACCTTGGCTGGTTCGCTCACTTCATCGCCGAAGCTCACCTGGATTGATTGCGCCCCCTCCACCACGTGGTAATTGGTGACGATGTATCCGTCTCTGTTCCATAAGAACCCGGAGCCCGCACCTTCCTCCGGCACCACGCCCCAGAAGAAGTCTTCCATGAGGATTTTGGTGGTTATGTTGACCACCGCGGGAGCCACTCTCTGATAGACGGCGATAGTGCGGGCCTCGCACGGGTCTCGTCCCTCTAACGGAGCTACCGTAGGCACATCTGTCTTAGGGGGCATCGGTTCCGGCGTAGCAGTGACAACCACTATGGCCGGGGTGGACGTAGGCTTTGGCTGCAGCGTGGCCGTAGGCGCAACCGCCTGGATGGGAGCGCAAGCGGTCAAAACGACAGCGATGAACGTCAGAACTACGGCTATGCGCTTCATGGCACCCTACTCGGCCTTCGTTCCAGCACCAAGGGGACGTTCTTCTGTTCGCCGTTGCGCAAGATCGTAAGGTTCACGGTCTCACCCGGAGACTTATGTTCTTCCAGATAGACCATGAGATCGCTCATCCTGTTCACAGCGTGCCCGTCCGCTGCCGTTATCACATCGCCGCCCACATCAGTTGTCATTCCGAATATTCGGACTTCTTTACTGGATCCGCGCAACCCCGCTTTGTCCGCCGGACTGCCGCTTATCACTTTTACGATCAGTGCTCCCCGCTGGTCTGCAGGCAAATCCATGGCCTTGTCCAGATCAGATGTCAGCGTCACGGCGGATATCCCGACCCACGGATGCTCGTACTTCCCTCTAGTTATCAGAGCTGGCACCACCCGCTTAACCAGATTCACCGGTATGGCGAACCCGATCCCTGCGTTGGCTCGCACTTCCGACTTGATGGCGGAGTTGACGCCGATTACCCGCCCGCTATCATCCAAAAGCGGGCCTCCGGAGTTGCCCGGGTTGATGGCGGCGTCCGTCTGAATCACCTGCGGAATCTGGAATGGGGAGTTGGCCGTGGGCAGTGTCCTGCCCAATGCACTGATGATTCCCTCGGTCATCGTCCACCCCTGTTCGTAGCCGAATGGATTTCCGATGGCCTCCACGCGCTGACCAACTTCCAGCGTGTCGGAATTCCCTGTCTTCACCGGCTTCAGGATTCCCGAGGGAACATCGACTTTGATGACTGCCAGGTCGCTTTGCGGATCGCGCCCGACGATCTCCGCTTTCGCCCGCGTGCCATCTTTGAACGTGACCAGGATCAGGCTCGGTGTCGTGCCCCCTTCGGAGACCACATGGTTGTTCGTGACGATGTGCCCGTCCTTGTCCCAGACGAAGCCGGAACCAGCGCCTTCTATGCCCGGGTACTCGACGAAAATGTACACAACGGATGGAGAGACGTTCCGATAAACGTACACCAGACGGGAAGTTTCAGTGTCCTTGCCTTCACCACTTATGACCGCCGGCGGAGCTGGCGTTGGCGTCGCCTGAACGATAAGAGTCGGAGATGGGACGGCTGTCGCTGCCTTGCTGCTGACGCCCGTCCGGTTGATGAAGTACACTCCCCCGGCTATCAGCACGCAGAGAAGCAATGCCAAAAGCAACCCCAGTACCACGATCCATGTTTTCTTCATTGGTAATTTGCTCCTATTTTAGAAATCAGTCCTGGCGTCTGGAAGAAGAGAGCAAAAAAACGTAGTAAAGCATTGTTGAAAGCGTCTGCGCCAGTGCCGCTACGTAGGTCAGCGCGGCCGCTGTCAACACCGCTCTTGCACCTTTGAGCTCGTCCCTGTCCAGAGCGTTGAAGGACTCCAGGATCTTCAGCCCGCGCCGGCTGGCATCGAGCTCCACCGGCAGCGTGACGAGGGCGAAGACCAGGGACATTCCGAAAACCGCCACACCCAACCACGCAACTCCACTCATCCCAATGAACCATCCCAGCATGAACAATATCGGCCCTACCCATGCGCTCACTGTCACGGCGGGTACGATAGCACCACGCATCCGGAGTGGAGCGTAGTTCTTTGCATCCTGAAGCGCATGGCCGGTCTCGTGGGCCACGATTGCCAGGGCAGCGATGGTTCTGCCGTAGGCAACGCCTTGAGACAGCCTCAGCACCTTGTCTCTGGGATCATAGTGATCTGTCAGCTCTCCAGGCACTCCCTCAATGCCGATATAGCTCAGCCCCAGTGGTCCGAGTATCTGCCGGGCGAAATCCAAACCTGACTGTCCCCTTCTGTTCGGGACTTTGCTGTACTTGCTGTACGCAGACTTCACTTTCCACTGGGCATAGAAAGTCAGCAAGAGCGCTGGAAGCGCAAATACCAGGTACAGCGGATCGAAATAGAACATCTCTGTATTTCCTCCATGCTTGGCCGCGCCAGCCATAGGTGCGACGCCGCCAAAAGGTTGCATATCTTGTAATCCAGGCCATCGAAACCACACGACACCTTGCCCGGCGTTCTGTGCGCCGATGGAGCATCATCTGGCCCCGCCATAATTATACATAAATCTGGGAATGGAAACAAGGCCGTAACGCGGTAGGAATTCCGAAGCAAATCCCAAGTGTTGTCCTGATATAGGTTTACTGAGACGTCCTGAAAAGAGTTTACAGTGAAAGAGGGGGAATATACAGCTTTTTGCGTGGCCTTTTCGAGGCCTACCCGCGGTTTGTTTGGCTTTTCCTCTTCCCTATCTCGTCTCCAACGCCACCCCTGGGCCGATTTGCTTCGAAGACCCGGTTTCCAAGCAAACCAGCTTACCGTGATCGAGATACGGTAAGGAGCAGGCACGGACGTTACCTGCTCCTATCCCGTAAGAGCTTTCCTACCTCAGCACAGCCCCTTCGTCCGCGCTGGTGGCCATGCGGGCGTAGCGGGCGAGCTAGAAAACTCCTGCCTCACGGGCTTCCATGTCTCCTGTCAACAGTAGGTGAGTTTGGTCTATGCAGGCGCTAATGCCCGTACGTGCAGAATCTCTTTACTTTGCATGGGTCTCACATCTTCTCGTCGGAGCGTGACCACCGCCACCGTTGTTCCCTCACCGTTCACAAACTCCACCTCGAAACCTTCCCCTCTTCTGTAGACATGCACGATCGCTCCGACGTCTCCCGCTTTGAGCCTATGCTCTGGCAAATCTCGTGCAAGCACCACACTATCCAATTCTTCAATCATCTCCTACTCTCCTTCCAGGGGATAGGCTGTTACAAACCTTGGCTTATCATGGCCTGTCTCTACTATCCATACCGTTCGAATGTTCACTTGCCTCCCCAATGGGGTGCGCAGCTCGCCGTCTATAACGTACTTCGTTCCGTACTCCGTTTCGATGATGCTCTCGATCTCGCCAGTTCGAGCAACTTCCAGCAGGACTGTTCTCAGCGCCTCAGC
>CAZDOZ010000154.1:0-5866 GCA_964507175.1 uncultured Anaerolineae bacterium | reverse complement strand
CCATCCCTTCTTTCCTGCCTTCGAGGTGAAGAACTCAGCTCAGCAGGGCAGCCCGATTATCAAAAGTCCAATGTGAAATCTGTGGATGATTTTCTTCCTCTGCACCAAATCTTTGCCCAGTGCACAAGAATTTCACTGGTAAGGTACTATCAACCTACGCTGCCCCGCATCTACCTGACAGGCAGGAATTTTCTCACTATGTCCCTGAGCGACTCTATGTCGTAAGGCTTGGGCAACACTGCCTGAAAGCGGTTGTCTGCCATAGAAATAGGATTTCCTCGCGAATCTACGTAAGCGGTCAGAACTACTACCGGCACGTTGGATTTCATCTTGTCCCTCAGAATGCTTAACAAGTCCCATCCCACTTCTCCTGCCATCATTATATCCAACAGGATCAGGTCTGGTGGGTCAGTGGAGATGCAATTCAATGCTTTCTCCATCGTAGTCGCGCTTTTCACGACTACATCCTCGTATGAACTCAGGATCAGCTCCGTAAGGCGCCCAATTTCTGGTTCGTCGTCCACATGCAGCACCACATACTTCCGATGATTTCCAGCCACTGAAGCTTCTTTTCCCACTTTTGATCCTCCAAAAGATGCCCGGCGACCGAAGTCGCGAGCTACATCTCATTGCCAGGTTGATCTCCGCCGGTTTATGGAAAACGCGGCAGGCGGTTTCAACCACCGTGCCGTGCTGGTCCCTTCTTCGAAGCGATAGGCAATGTCACGTGAAATGTACTTCCTTCTCCAGGGATCCCAGTGCTCTCCGCCCACACACGCCCGCCATGCGCCGCCACGATCTCTTTCACCAGCGCCAGCCCTATGCCAGCGCCCCCAAACCTCCTGGTCGTCGATCCATCCACCTGGTAGAATCTATCGAATATCTTCTCTAGTTTGTCTGGCAGTATGCCGATTCCGGCATCGGTCACTTCCAATACGGCCTCATTTTCTCCCGACTCGGGGCTGATCTGCAGCGATACCGTGACGGTGCCGCCATCGGGGCTGAACTTTATGGCATTGTCCAGCAAATTGTTCATGACCCGCTGCAGGTACTTTCTGTTGCCCAGAACGATAACCGGCTTGTCGGTAAACCTCCTCTCGAACTTGATGCCTGCTTCCCTTGCCTTCACACCCATCTCACTCACTGTCTCATCAGCCATAGCTTTCAGGTCTATCTCGTCCCGCTCGATCGACCTGACGACTGGGGATTTGAGCGTGAGCAGATCATCGACCATTGAGCTGAGATCTTGCGATCGACGCACCATAACCTGAATGGCGGCCTCTTGTTCCGGCGACAGGCTTCCCATCCCCCCGGAGAGCATCAGTTCGGCGTACCCTCTTATGAGTGCCAAAGGGGTACGCAATTCGTGGGAGACATTCTGGACCAATTCCTCGCGAAGGCGCAAGGCTTCCTTGAGTTCTTCATTAGCGTTCTTGATCTCCTCGTAAAGGCGCGCATTCTCGATGGCGACTGCTGCCTGTGTTGCAAATGCCAGGGCCATCCGGGCATGCTCTTCTTTGTAGAAATCTGGCTCTCTCTTGTCCAGGGTTATCATCCCTATCACACGATCCCCCACTTGCATAGGCACTCCCATCCAAGAGCGGATGATCGTCCCTTTGGGGAGGTGATCTGGCTTGAAACTCTCATATGTTTCAGGAGCGTCTTTCAGTATGTAAGGCGACCGGGAAGATATCACCTCTCTGTTCGGCGGTTTAGCGGGGTCGATCTCAGCCCCTATCACTTCGGACAGATCCTGGAAGCCCCTGCCGCCTATTATCTCCAGGGTATTCTCATGGAGAATCTGCACCGATGCAGTATCGTAGGGCACCGCTGTCTGAAGCCTGCTGAGGATAAGGTCTATCACTTTATCCCGATCCAGCGTGGTGCTAAGCGCAAGAGCTACATCTCGGAGAGTTTCTGCTTCCTGCCGCCTTAGACGCTCCTCGTTTATCAATCTGGCATTCTCCAGGGAGCTTGCCAGCTGGCGTGCTACATCCTCCAGCAGTATGGCATCTTGCTCATCGAAGAAGCTTTGCTGGTTCGCCTGCAAATCGAGCACGCCCAGCACTTCTCCGCGGCTCAGGATTGGGATCACCATTTCTGACTTGGTGCTCGGAATGCATTCCAGGTATCTCGGGTCTTTGGAGACATCGCCCACCAGCACAGTTTCCTGATTTTGGGCGCTGTACGTCATCAGGCCCTTGCCCTCCAGCGGGAACTCTTCTTCCAACTTCACACATTCTTCCGCGTCACGTCCTGCGATCGCCTTTACAATGAGTTTTTCGTTGTCCTTGTCCGTCAATGCTACAGCTACCCCGCAATTTTCGAGCATTCCTCCGACCATACTTGCGGTTTCTCTCAGCAACTCCTCCTCATCCAACATGCTCGCCAGCCGAGCGTTTATTAGATGTGTCTGCTGGAGTCGGGATGCCCTTGCTCTCGCCTGTCCCAGGAGCGTGGTCTCTCTTACCACCAGGCCAAATTGGCGGAGCAACGTCTCCAGGAACCCCTCTCTATAATGTTTGAAAGTGTCAGGGTTTTTAAATCCCAGGTAGAGAGTCCCAACAGGTTCTCCTCCAGCTTTCAGGAAGGCAAGGAAATTGAGGGTAAGCCCCACCTTTTTTGCGATTTCTATTTCAACTGGTGCCGCTTTATACTTGGAGGTCAACAAATCGTCCAGATAGAATGTCTCGTAAAGGGGAGCTTCTCGCTTTTCTCCAGCGATGAAGCTTGACTTCCTAAAGAGATATACTTCCATTATCAATGCTTTTATCTGCCTCAGGGTATCATCGTCCAGACCTTGGGCGGCCAGTTCTATGGGGGCTACTTCCCCTTTCGGAGGATTAGACAAAGCCAACACCCCCAGGTCTGCCTGCAAAATGCCCCTCACCATTTCCAGCGCTTTTTTAAGCCTTTCCCCGATAGGTATCGCTGCCGTGCCCATTTCAGCCAGGATGTTCAGCCGCTCTAGCTCCATGAGATAAGTCTGGGTTTCCTGCTCCCAATGAATTCGCTCCAAAGTGGAATTAGCCAGATCAGCGAAAGCAGAAAGGGTAGGGACATATTCCTCCGATAGAAAATCTGCCGCCAGTAGCCACAGAAGAGTATCACCTGCGGGCCTGAGTACGTGTAATGCTATGATCCTCCTTCCCAATTCAGGTGGAAACACATCGGACAGGCCGGGCATAACCTCAGGCGAGGTGCGCTTGAATACCTCGGAAAGCATCTGCCGGACTTTGGGACTCGACAGGGTTTTGTTCAATGTGTCCTGAGGTATATCTCGCTGACCGGGAATAAACTTGCTCTCAACCGACAACCTACCATCCTCGCCGAGCCGAAGCAGAATGTTAGAGACTCTTTCATTTGCCAGTGCCTGCCCCAGGATATTCAGCACAGCCTCTTCACTCTCCGCACTGGTTACTCGGAGTGCAGCGTCATTGAGCGCACGCATCAGGAATTCGGTGCGGACTTTCTGTGTTATATCCCTGACGATTGCCGATATACCTATTACCTCACCATCGTCATCCAGAATGGGTGCGGCTGTCGCTGATACAGTAATTACATCGCCATTCTTTTTGACGGCATCGGTTACCGCTGACTGCGCAGAGCCTCCAACAACCCCATTCCATGAATATCCGACGTGCTCCGGAATGATCGCCAGGTAGGATTTCCCGACGATCTCTTCGGCGCTGTACCCGAATATCCTCTCCGCAGCAGGGTTCCAGCTCATGATTATCCCATCCGTGGACACGCCGAAGATCGCATCACCAGACGAGTTGACAATATTGGCCAGATACCTCTCCCGTTCTTGGATGCGTTCCTCCAGCTGTCTTTTTTCCGTTATATCCCTTGCCACCCGGACAAGGCCGGATACCTCGCCATTCTCCAAGACGGGGACTACTTCTATGTCATAAATTCCGGGGAGATTATGCGCCCCTTCCCCCTCCCTGGAGACCCCTGCTTTCTTCTGAAGTGCTTCCAGGACAGGACAGTCGCGAGGAGCCTCCGGCTGATGGCACACCATCTCGTAGCATTTCCTGCCGACAATTTCCTGCACAGGCACGCCGGACATCTGTGCCTGCCTCTTGTTTGCACGGAGGATCGTCAGGTCTTTGCCAAGAAGCAACACCCCTTCTTCCAAAGCGTCGAATGTGCTTTCCCATTCTCTCTTGCCGCGTTCCACAACTGAGAAGAGGTACGCGTTGTCCAGGGCTACGGAGACATTGCCTACCAGAATCTCTGCCAGGTGGACCTCATGCTCAAGAAATGGCTGGGGGGTAGAACGATACAATATCATAGCACCAGTGCGTTTCATTAGTTTGATGGTAATTGGCAGTACCAGATAAGAAGCGATATTTTCTTCCTTGAAAGCCTCGCGTGCGAGAGGATGTATAGACTCATCCTGTGTATCTGGCACCATCACGATAGAGCCTTTCAAGACTTCTTTCCCTGGGAGAAGAGTGTAGTTTTTTCCCACAAAACCCTTGTACTTTTCCGAGAGCCCCTTTGTGTACAACCACTTCAGATCATGACCCTCACTTTTCAACATTACCCCTACTTTATCAGCGTGTAAGAGAGATCTGGTGGTCAATGCCAGCCGCTCCAACATGGCGGCAGGGTCTAGCTCCATCAGGATATTGGGGATTTCCTCCGAAGCTTTGCGGAAAGTCTCCACTTGTTCCTGCCAACGCTTGGTGGCCATCACGTTGCTCGATCCTACGGAGACTATCCGCGCTACTAGCTCCAGCGCGTGTATCTCTGCCTGGGAGAATTCGCGCCTTTGGTAGCTGACCACCTCCAGCACCCCCAAGACCTTATTCTCTTCGGACTTTATCGGCACTCCCATCACCGAAGCGAATCGCTTCTGTCTGTAATTCTCCGACTGACCTTCCCACGACTGGTAGTCCTCTACACTTATTGGCCTGTCGTTTTGGAATATTCTGCCTGCCATCCCTTCGCCTGGCAGGAGATCTGCGCCTGGGCGTTTCGGATCCACACCGTAAGAACCTCTAATGACCAGCTTCCCACTTTCCGGGGACCAGATATAGAGATAGCTTTCTTCGCATTTCAGGAGCCGCGCTGCTTCCTTTGCTGTTGCTGCCAGCAAGGCTTCCTCACCTTTATGTCGGAGTATTTCCACGGCGACATCATACAAGCCGGCCAGGAGGTTCTCCACTCGCTTTCTCTCCGCTCCTATTTCGCGCCTCCGTATGGCATTCTCCAACATCACCGGAATGTTGTCCAGATGGCTCTTGGGGAGACATCCTAAGGCGCCTTTTGTTATGGAATCGTGAACGAAGCTCATCCAGTCTGCGCCACTAAGAACAATGATAGGTGTGTCAGCGTCATACTCCCTGATCCACTTGACGGCATCGCCTCCTTTGAAACCAAAAACTCCCATGTCTACCAGAATGCCGTCAAATCCCCCATTGCTGAGCATTTTTTCAGATATGATCTTGCTATCCGTATGTGTGAGGGCCCAGGGGCGCTCGGATTCCTTCAGGACTGCTTCCACAGAACGGCGGAGAGCACCATCCTTGCTTATCAACAGCATCTCAAAAGTCTTTTTCTCCATTAGTTGTCTTTCCCCCATACCTCGGATGAGATTCACACACCTGGTCTGGCGAATTGCATCTGCGCGGTTACGCTGAGTTGGTGGGAGGGGATCGCCGGTACGATGCGCGGACGGGGCCTATATACGGCCCACGCCCCTTTCTCTTGGTCATGGAACGCTCTTGGCTTTGTAGATCTCCTCCGCAGACTATGCTGCAAGTTGCGGCGTAGCCTGGACAGGCAATTCTACAATTCTTCCTAATTTTTTGCAACGTCAACACCTGGTGTGCTGAACTTTGGGCATAGGTTCGGA
>CAZDOZ010000153.1:0-6023 GCA_964507175.1 uncultured Anaerolineae bacterium | reverse complement strand
GGCCCGACCGGTATGCCTACCGTCACGCCGCCACCCATCCCGACCGGTATGCCCACCGTCACGCCGCCCATCCCGACAACCGTTCCTACCGTGCCGGTTCCAAGCGTGACACCTCCGCCTATGCCATCTATGACGCCTCCTCCTATACCAACGGTGCCTGTTACCAGGACAGTAAAGGTAATCCAGGGAAAGGTTGAGGCTATCTCAGACACCAGCATCACAGTGAGAGGGCATGACATCGAGCTGACCGACAAGACGGTTTTCGTGCCCAATAGGCCTGTGATAGGCGATCTGGTCTCCGTTATGGCCAAAGTAGAGGGTAGTTCCAGTGGCACCCTCCCCGAAGGGGACGACGAGAATCTGACTGCTTTGACCGTAACCATCATTCTACATGCAGACCACGTCAGCCTGATCCAATTCACAGGGGTCATTCAGGTGGAGACCGATAACTCCATAACCGTGCGGGATCACGTTGTGCAGATAGATGCGTCTACGGTCATCTCTGGATCTTTGGGAGTAGGGTATCTGGCTCATGTGACTGCCGTACAGCAGGATGATACGATGCATGCCCTGGTGATCGTGACCAAGGGAATGGGCGAAGAAGCCTCGCAGGCAGCATTTGCGGGCATGATAGACGAAATCGTAAACGATCAGGAGTGGGTCGTGAGCGGCATAACCGTGACAATGGATGCCCTCACCCAGATTTCTGGGAAATCCCCATCACCCGGTGATGTGGCCACGGTAGAAGGCATATCGACTGCCAGAAACTCCGTGTTAGCCACGCACGTAGTTGTCACTAGCTTGGAGGATACAATGGTAGTCTTCGAAGGTGAAATCCAATCATTGGGTAATAACGAATGGACGGTTGCAGATGAGGTAGTCGAGGTCAATGCCGGAACTATCATAGACGAAAGTGAGGCGAGCGCGCAGGAAGGGATGGATGCTTTGGTAACAGCGTTGCCACAGCCGGATGCTTCACTTATGGCAACTTACATTCGAGTGGAAAGGCCGTAAGCCCAATTGGCAGGGCTCAAGGGGAACGGGGGCATCTGCACATGCCCCCGTTTGACGTTGACTAGGAGGGTTAGCGCCATGAAACGAAGAAACTTAGTGATCCTACCGGCAATCTTGATCGTTCTCTCCCTTATCTTTCTAGCGTATCCAGGCACTTCGACTGCTACCTTGGGGCAGACTGGATGGGCATCTCCGTTGAATATATCCCACAGTGCTGCTTCCTCCCGGTATCCTTCTGTCGCTGTAACTACAGGAGGAGAGGTACACGTCGTATGGGAGGAAAGCGGGTTGGTTTATCACTCGTATGAGAAAGACGGGGTCTGGTCTGCCCCCTGTCAGTTGTTCCCGGGCATTGACCCTGTCCTTGCTCCACTAGGAGGTGATGTGATCGGAATGCTGTTTGTACAGCCTCACGGTGGCGCATCGGATGTGTTCTTTACGTACTGGGACGGCAGCGCATGGGCTTCTCCCAGAGACATCTCACAAACATCTGGTAACTCTGCTTCTCCGGACCTGGCAGTCGGACCTGGTGGACACTTGTATGCTGTGTGGAGCGACACCACGCCGGGCTATCCGGTCATCTACTGGGCCGATAGCGGCGACGGGCTCGTCTGGAGCAATAGCCCTGTGCCTGATGCCTCCGGAACGTCTCCGTCCGCAGTGGTCAGCAAAGACGGCACTTTGTATGTGGCGTGGCAGCAGCGATATGCTGGCGGCACGACCCCGTATGAGGTGTTCCTTAGCAGTTACACTTCCAAGGGCGGGTGGTCTATACCGGTAGATATCTCGGACTCGCCAGATGTCTCCTCCACTTCTCCCGACATAAGCGCATCGCCGGACGGAACGATTCACATGGTATGGCAGGAAGGCGATAAGGTGTTCTACACCTGGGGTCTGCTCGGCGGCTGGGCTGCTCCTAAGCAACTGTCCGGCCCGGGCAATGCATACATGCCGAAGGTACAGGTAGATTACTCCGGTGCCATTCATGCAGTATGGGACGAGAACACAGCCATTTTGTACCGGTACTGCCCAAGTAGTGGAGGTAAATGGAAAAACGAGGAAACTGTTGCGAGTGACAATGCCGGAGCGAGAAATGCTGCCCTGGCAGTCGACATGTCGTATTCCCCGCATTTGGTCTGGGAGGATAGAAGCGGTGCTGGCGACATTTTCTACAGCGTAAAATCGGCGACTTCCGGACTGTCGCAGAAAGTGCTTTTACCATTGGTCATGTCGAGATGACACGCGCGTCACGCATCACGATGGGACAGGCTCTCTGACTTGTCCCATCGTATGCTCGGCAATCTTTGCAGGGGGTAGGAATGTTCTGGGTGGTGATAGCCTGGCCGTCGCCGCAAGAAACATTTCCTTTTTCTCCCCCTCCTCCCCCGACGTCAGGGGAGGAGGGGTTGGGGGGCTGGTAGGGCGACCTTCGGGTCGCCCTACTTTTTTATCGGTACAACCGCTGTCGGTTAATCGTCGGATCCGAAAGCTACCCCAGGATATTGCGGACAGACCAAAGAGCGATATGGTTACGCCAGGTGCTCTGCCACGATTTCGGCTATATCTTTGATCTCAAGCGATTCGTCCACACCCCTTGCACCAGCGGCATCGGTCAGCATGATCATGCAGAACGGGCATGCAACACCTAATCCTTCCGCACCGGTGGCGATCACCTGATCCATGCGGGCATAGTTGATCCGCTTGTCCCCTTTATCCTCCATCCAGACATGGGCACCACCGCCGCCGCAGCACATCGCTTTGTCTCGGTTTTTCTCCATTTCCACTAACTGAAGTCCGGAAGCCAGGATGGCATCCCTTGGCTCCTCGTAGATTCCATTGTAGCGGCCCAGATAGCAAGGATCATGGAAAGTGAATTTCTTCCGATCGCTGTCCTCTCGTAGCTTTATCTTCCCCCTTGCCATGAGCTCGGCTATGAACTGACTGTGGTGCACCACCTCGAACTTCCCGCCGAACTTGGGGTACTCGTTCAGCAGAGTATTGTACCCATGAGGGCATTGCACCAGGATGCGGTTGAACTTGTATTGCTTCAAGAGCTCGATGTTCGCTTCCGCCAGCGTCTGATAAAGCCATTCGTTGCCTGCCCGTCTCGCTGAGTCGCCGCAACATTGTTCCTCGTTCCCCAGGATGGCGAAATCCACGCCTGCGGCTTTCAATATCTTGACGAGAGCCTGACTTACTTTTTGGTTGCGTGGATCGTATGCTCCGGCGCACCCAACCCAGTAGAGGATGTCTGCTTCGCCTTTCTCCGAGATCAGCGGCACGTCCAGGCCCTCGGCCCATTTCGTCCTGTCCTGCCGGGAGATGCCCCAAGGGTTGCCGCTTCTCTCGATCAGGGTGAGGGTGGAACCCAGGGTGTCGGGAATCTCGCCCTCCATCAGGGTGGCATATCGTCGCATTTCGGTAATCAACGGCACATGCTCGATGAGCACCGGGCATTCGGTTACGCAGGCACCGCACGTGGTGCAAGACCATATGGTGTCGTAGGAGACGCCATCCTCCCCAAAGAGGGTCTCGCCTGCCGGCATGCCTGTTTCATCCACGTCCTGCTCCGGCGGGTGCAGGAGCTGATCGGCGTGTCTGGTCATGTACTCCCGCAAGGAGAGGATCAACTTTTTCGGGGACAGTGGCTGATCGGTGGCGTACGCTGGACAGACCTCCTGGCATCTGCCGCACTCCACACACGCATCGAAGCTAAAGAGGTCATGCCAGGTGAAATCCTGTATTCGTCCGACTCCAAGGATTTCCGCCTCCTCGATGTTCTCGATCGGCTTGATGAGAGCACCGGGGGATTCCAAAGTGCCGAAGAAGATGTTCACTGGCGCCAGGAAAACGTGGAATATTTGGGTGAACGGCAGGGTGGCGAACAAGGTCCCCACGCACAGGAAGTGGAAGAACCAGAAAAAGAGATGCCAGTTGAGGATTGCCTGATGGCCCATCCCCGCGAACAGGTGCCCCAGAGCGAAGCCTATGGGAGCCCAGATGCCCCACGATGGATTTCCAATGCCTGCGAAATGCAATCCCTCAATGGTCAGCCCGCTGAGGCCAATGAGGATTAGGAGGCTGGTGGTCAAAGCGAAGCGCCAATCCCGATCCAACCGCTCCAGTTTTACCACATACCGACGATACCATGCCATCAAAACGCCGAATATCATAAAGAAAGCAGAGATATCCAGCACCAGCTTGTAGAACAGGTAGCGGTGTCCTGCCAGGAGTTTATACCCAAATAGCGGCGGCAGGATGTCGGCGTCGAGGGTGGCGAACACAGTTCCCAGGAAAAGTAGGGTAAAAGCCCAGAAGTGGAACAGGTGCATGAACGCTGGATATCTTTGGCGCAATATTTTGATCTGCGCGATGGCGTATTTCAGGAAATTCACGGTGCGCGCGCCTAGCTGATCTGTGCGAATCTCCGGCTTCCCGGCCCGCCATAGGAGGTAGCGTCGGTAAATCCCATAGAACATGATAACGGCTGAGCTAAGGATGATAAGCCAGAAGACATAGTGGGCCCACATGGGGATGCCCCAGAAGTTGACCCTGTGCGGTTCTCCCATTCCTTCCTCCTTTGCAACCACGAATTTGTAGCCACGAATTACACGAATTACACTAACTGCACGAATTACACGGGTTATGCGAAACGCTACAAAATTACAAAAAAAGTGGGCGTTGCTAAATCATGGCAACGTCCACGCAGAGACTGATGGAAAAGCGGGGGCATCGCTGCCTCCGGTGTATGCTTTCGAAGCTTCGTCATGGAGCATCCATCACCCCATTTCGATGTTGCAAACCTCTGTTTCGATCGCCGACGATGGCATCACCCTGCCCCAGGGCCGACATTGAGTTTCATGCCCGCCAACTTTTCCTCGGTGGAAGGTTCCGGCCTTTCTACATTCAGCTTGGACAACTCTGCTGCTACCCTGGCAGCCAGGTCGAGGAATGTCTTGGCAGCTTCTGACCCTGGGTCGGTGAAGACGATAGGTCGCCCTGCGTCCCCGCCCTCTCGGATCTTCGGGTTGAGCCCAATCCTGCCTAGGAAAGGTACACTCAGCTTCTGCGAGGCCAGCTCTCCGCCACCCTGCCCGAAGACATTTCCGGACATGTTCTCAATGATCCCTAGTACAGGTACTTTCAGTTTCTTGAAAGCTGTCACGGCCCTTGTGGAATCTGCCAGGGCCACAATCTGAGGCGTGGTAACGACAACCCCGCCCGAGATTGGGATCAATTGTGCCAGAGACATGTGTGCGTCCCCTGTTCCGGGCGGCAGATCGACCACCAGGTAGTCCATCTCTTCCCATTTGACGTCTTCAAGGAATTGTTTCACCGCATTGTGAAGCATGGGACCCCGCCAAAGAATCGCCTCGCCGGGGGGAACCAGGAACCCCAGGGACATTATCTGAATGCCATAAGCACGCATAGGCACGATTTTCTTGTTTTCCACTCGCGGGGTGCCGTCCACACCGAGCATGATGTTTACGTTTGGCCCATAGACATCGGCGTCCATGATGCCGACTTCGGCCCCCCATTTATTCAGAGCCAGAGCCAGGTTGACGGCAACTGTGGACTTCCCGACGCCTCCCTTTCCGCTGGAGACGGCAATGACATTACGGATAGGAGCGTTGAGCTTTAACTCGATCCGGGTATCCTTTTTCACCTTCGCTGTTTGCTTGACATTGACTTTTTTCACGCCGGGCACGCTGGCAGCGGCGTCGTGTACCGCTCTGGTCAACTGGTCTTTCAACGGACATGCCGGAGTTGTCAACTCGAAAGTAAAGCTAACTGTATCGTCTTCGACTTTCAGGTCTTTGATCATCCCCAGGGAGACCACGTCCCTGTGCAAATCTGGGTCAATTACTTTCCGAAGTGCATTCAACACCTGCTCTTCGGAAACTCGCTTGTCGCTTTTAGACATCATAATCCTCATCCTCCGTGGTTTATGTTAATTGGATTTCCGAATCCTCATTGATTTTGGACTTTTGACAATCGGGCTGCCCTGC
>CAZDOZ010000152.1:2419-6166 GCA_964507175.1 uncultured Anaerolineae bacterium | reverse complement strand
GGTATCTTTCAGGGCGACGATGCGGAACCGGCGTGGTCCTCGCTGCGTCTATGTGGTGAACCGTGGAAAGTTGCAGCAGGCCACGGTCGGCACGAACACACAGACAGGAATCTGACCATGTATCAGAACTCATACAAACGCGAGAACGAAACGAAGCAGCACAGAGGGTGGGTCTACTGGCTCGCCCTGGCGGCTGTCCTTACTTCGCTGCTGGTCATGGTGATAACGGTATCCGCCGTCGCCATCTACGCCAGCGTAGCTGCGAACCTGCCCGACCCAGGCACCCTGCGCTCCAGGGTGAACTCCTTCTCCAGTACCCGGATCTACGACAGGAACGGACATCTGCTCAACGAGGTGTTCTCCCCGACTGAAGGCCGCAGAACTATCGTGCCACTGACGCAGATATCCCCGTGGATGGTACAGGCGACGGTCGCGGTTGAGGATGCCGATTTCTACAAGCACCACGGCGTCGATCCCAAGGCGGTCCTGCGGGCTATCTGGATAGACCTGCGGTCCGGCGGAAAGCCGGTGGCGGGCGGAAGCACCATCCCGCAACAGTTGGTGAAACTTGCATTCCTATCGCCCAGCCGGACGCTGAAACGCAAGGTCGAAGAGGCGATCCTGGCACAGGAGATCAGCCGCAGGTACAGCAAGGACACGATCCTGGAGCTTTACCTGAACGAGATATACTACGGCAACCTGGCCTACGGCATCGAGGCAGCCTCGGAGACATATTTCGGCAAGCACGCCGCCGACCTCACGCTTGGGGAGGCAAGCCTTCTGGCCGGACTGCCCCAGGCTCCGGCATATTACGACCCTTACACCAACTGGAATGGTGCCCGAGAGCGGCAAAAGACAGTGCTTCGGCTCATGGTAGAGCAGCACTACATCGCACAGGGGCAGGCGGAGGCCGCCTGGCACGAGATGGATGGCGGGCCGAAGAAAGTGCTGAAACGCCGGACCGTAGCCCTGAAAGCACCCCATTTCGTCATGTACGTCCGGCATCTGCTGGAGGAAGCCTACGGCCCGGAGATGGTCTACCGCGGCGGGCTACAGGTTTACACAACCCTGGACTTGGGGCTCCAGGCAGAGGCACAGCGCCTTGTGCGGGAGCACGTCCAGGAAATGAAAAAATATCATGCCACCAACGGAGCCCTGGTCGCCATACGCCCCGGCACCGGCGAAATCCTGGCGATGGTGGGGAGTGTGGACTACAATGCAACGGACATCGGTGGACAGGTGAACGTAACGATTCGCCCGCGTCAGCCCGGCTCGGCCCTCAAGCCTTTCGTGTACCTTACCGCTTTCACCATGCCGAAGGACTGGTGGACCCCTGCCACGACGATCATGGACGTGAAGACAAAATTCCCCGATGGGCCGGACCGGATATACATCCCCACGAACTACGACAAGAGAGAACATGGAATGGTGACCGTGCGGAAGGCGCTGGCTAATTCGTACAACATCCCCGCGGTCAAAGCGCTCCAGCACGTGGGGCTCGATCGCTTTCTGAAAACCGCCAGCGCGTTTGGGATGAAAACTTTGACCCGGAAAGGACACCCGCCGTATGGGCTCTCGCTGGCGCTGGGCGGTGGCGACACCACATTGCTTGAGTTGACCGACGCTTACGCCGCGCTGGCTGCCGGAGGCACTTACGTCCCACCCCAGCCGATCCAGTGCATCCGGGATTCGTCCGGCAAGCTGCTGGGGCTGTTCGTGGAGCACCCGACGGCTCCAGCGTGTACTCAGAAAGCGCCGGACAAAGTCTTCCTGCCGAACAAGAAACAGGTCGTTTCCCCGGCTTACGCCTACCTGATCACCAGCATCCTGAGCGACAGGGAATCGAGGAAGCCCGCATTCGGCAGGGCCGGCAGGTATCTGGAGCTCCCCGATCGCCCCGTGGCAGCCAAGACCGGCACCACCAACGATGACCGCGACGGCTGGACAGTCGGGTACACGCCCGATCTGGCAGCGGGGGTCTGGGTGGGGAACAACGACAACACGCCGATGAAAGATCGCCCGGGAGTGCTTTCGGCTGGACCCATCTGGCACGATTTCATGCTGGCGGCGACGAAAGGGACGAAACCCCGCGGGTTCCAGCAGCCGAAGGGGATCGACCACATCACCATCTGCGCCGATTGCGGCACCATGCCGGGCAAGTTCTGTCCTCCGGGTCTCCGGGTGGACGAGATGTTCGTCCACGGGAGGGGGCCGCTGGGGCCGGACCACGATATCCACAAAGAGGTCGCCATCTCCGTCCTGGATGGGAAGCTGGCCGGGCCGGACTGCCCGGAGCACCTGACGGAGAAGAAGGTGTTCGCCGTCTACCCGGAGAAATACCGGGAATGGGCGGAGAAACATGGCATCCCTCAGCCTCCCAAAGAGACCTCGCAGGCGTGCTTCAAGCCGGTGTTGAAAATCGATGTCCCGAAAGAGGGTGAGGAAGTACATGGGGATGTTCCGGTGATGGGCACCGTGCACATCCCGGATTTCGACCATTACCAGGTGGAGTACGGGTTCACTTTGGATCCCATTGGATGGGGGCAAGTAAGCGGGCCGGTGGCGGCCGAGACAAATGGCGGGCCGCTGGCCACGTGGAATACAACAGGGTTGGGCGATGGAGACTACACGCTGCGGGTGCTGGCTTACGATCATCATGGGGATGTGTACGAGGCCAGGGTGCATGTGTCGTTGGCGCAACCAACGCCTACCGCTACCCCTTCTCCCACGCCGACTGAAACACCAACCGCGACTCCTACGATCACCGCCACTCCAACGATCACCCTGACAGCGGTCATATCTCCCACGGTGATGCCTGGAACGCCTACACCGCAAGTTACCCCACCCCAGACCGCCACGCCCGAGCCCGTCGGCACACCCACTGCTACGGCAATTCCAGGCCTGCTGACAGCGCGGATAGACAAGCCGGTGGACAACGCCGTGGTGGGCGGCAATGTCCACGTGATCGGGTACGCCGGAGGTCCGGCTTTCGACCACTACGTGCTGGATTTTGCGCCGGGCGCCGAACCCGCTCCAGATCAATGGAGAAAGGTGATCCCGGATCAGCGGGTTCCGGCACCGGGCGGGCTCCTGGGGTCCTGGAACACAACGATGCTGAATTTGCCGGACGGGATCTACACGCTGCGTCTCAGGGTGTTCTCGGCGGTGGGCACGTTTGCCAAGGACAGGGTGACGGTGCGCCTGGACAACACCCCGCCATGGCTTTCGTGGGTGAAGCCGGATCAAGTTAGTGGGATTCCGGCCGGCCCTGTGGTGCTGGAGGTAGATGCCCACGACAACGTTGGGGTCGCTAGAGTCGTTTTCTTCGTCGACGGCAAGCGGATCGGGGAGGCAGCTCAGGCGCCGTACATCGTGACGTGGCAGGCGAGCTCTGGGCATCACATCCTGCTGGCTGCGGCGTATGACCTGGCGGGGAACCGTCGGGCGACAGATCCGCGGCCAGTGAGTGTGAAGTAAAGAAACGCGGGCTGCGTTGCATAAAATGTGCAGTTAGGATACGATTGGGTGAGACATTTTGGATGCTATGGCGGCCGGCAGGAGGTGCGGAAATGACGGTTACTGTTGATGAGGAGCGTTTGAAAGAAATACTCAAACAGGCTATAGTGGAAGTGGTAGAAGAGCGGCAGAGCGTATTTTACGACCTCGTAGAGGAGATTCTGGAGGACATCGCGATGGCAAGGGCTATTGAGGAGGGTATGGGCAGCGAGTTCGTCTCCAGGGATGAGG
>CAZDOZ010000152.1:0-2319 GCA_964507175.1 uncultured Anaerolineae bacterium | reverse complement strand
AGGGTGGAAGATGTTATTGTTGCCATTGAGCGCTCCGCAGATATCTCCCAGATCAAGCACATCCAGAAGCTCTCGTCGGGAAAGAACGCTTACAGGATCAGGATAGGGGACTATCGGGTCGGTCTGAAGATAGAGGATGACATTATCATTCTCGTACGTTTTTTGCATCGAAAAGACATGTACAGGTACTTTCCGTAGAGGAAAGGATATGCGCTATAGCCACGTTTTCGGTAGCACCAAGCGAGAGGTAGACGATTCTCTGGGGACGGCGATGGGCCTGCTGGCCCGCGCTGGTTTTGTGCGCCACGCTCCGGGCAGCGTCGGGCTGCTGCCCCTGGGGATGATGGCTGCGGAGCGGCTGGTGGACTTTGTGCGGGCGTCGCTGGGAGTGGATGAGCTGTGGCCCGTGTCC
Source organism: uncultured Anaerolineae bacterium (assembly GCA_964507175.1). Classification (GTDB taxonomy): domain Bacteria; phylum Chloroflexota; class Anaerolineae; order S016-19; family S016-19; genus S016-19. The sequence goes on along the minus strand of CAZDOZ010000152.1, from coordinate 1,907 downwards.
GGGCTGGCGTGGCCCGACGGGCTCTGGCAGGCTGCAGCGTCCGAGTTGAATTCGTACAAGCAGCTCCCTACCTGGGTGCTCCTGCGGGGGGCGCCGACATCGCCAGTGCGGGTCATAGCTTTCATGCCGGGCGAGTCGTCGGCAAACAGGGCATGGGAAAAAGTGTGCGCGCTGTGGTGGCGGATTGGCGAGTCGCTGCTGGGAAACGCCTTCCTGGAAGGGGATGCGCTTTTCATGGCCCACGACGACATGCTGACCAGCGCTTATTTCGTGCCCGCCGACGGTCCGGATCGTTGGGTCGGGTGTCCCAGGTGTGACTATTGGGCGGAACCCGACGCTGCCAGGCCGCGCGTGGTGCCACCGGAGCCCGCACCGTTGGAGGAGCCGAAGCTGGTCGAGACTCCCGGATGCACGACCATAGCGGCGGTGGCAGAGTACCTGGGGGTGCCGGAGGCGCAGACGTTGAAAGCGGTTTTCTACGCCGATGCTGAGGGGCATATCGTGTTCGCCGTCATCCGGGGAGACCTGGATGTGAGCCCTACGAAGCTAGAGCGGGCGGCGGGGCGTGGGCTGCTCCACCCAGCCACGGCGGAGGAACTGGAGCGGGCAGGCATGGTGCCCGGGTACGCTTCTCCCGTTGGCATTCCCAGGGACGTGCTGGTGGTGGCGGACGAGAGCGCTCTGGCAGGGCAGAATTTCGTGGCGGGCGCCAACAAGCCGGGGTATCATCTGACAGGTGTAAACCCAGGACGCGATTTCAAGCCGCACGTGTGGGCTGACATAGCGGCTGCGAAAGTGGGCGATCCGTGCCCGCGGTGTGGAACTGCTATCGAGCGCATGGAAGGCTTTCTGGTGGGGAGGGCGTGGAGGCATGTGCCGGAGATGGCGGAGCGCGCCGGCATGGTGTTCCTAAACCGAGACGGGAAGAGCGTGCCGCTCCATGTGGTGAGCACGGAGTTGCTGCCGGTGGCACTGCTGGCGGCCGTGGCACATACGCATCACGACAATGCTGGCCTGGTGTGGCCGCCGGAGGTCGCTCCGTTCCAGGTACACCTGTTGACAGTGAAGCAGAAAGATCAGCGAGTACGGGAGACAGCGGAAGGGCTGTACCGTCATTTGGAGGACGCGGGCGTGTCCGTGCTCTACGATGACAGGAACGCCAGCCCCGGCGTGAAGTTCGCCGACGCCGATCTGATGGGCATGCCGCTGCGAGTCACCGTCAGTCCGCGAAGCCTTAAGCAGGGTGGGGTGGAGGTAAAAGCGCGGTCAGGGGGCGAGGCGGAGGTGATGACGCCGGACCAGGTCGAAAGAGCAGCTCACAGATAACACCGGATGTGCGGAAACGAAAAGCGGGGTCGGGAATGTGACCCCGCTTTTGAGTAAAGGGATGGAGCATGCTCCGCCCCTTTACTTTACGCCGCCTGCTGCGTCTGCGCCTTCGCTTTGTTGAGAGATGCCATAAGCCTGGATTTGCGCCGTGCAACGTTGTTCTTGTGCAGGATTCCTTTCTCGGCGGCTTTGTCCAGAGCCTGAATGGCATCGTTGGCGGCTTTCTCAGCAGCCTCCAGGTCTCCGGCCTCGATGTATGCGCGGGAGCGCTTGATGTAAGTGCGTACCATGGACTTAACGGCCTTGTTCCTCAGGTGCCGCTTTGCCGAAGTCTTTATCCTCTTCTTTGCCGACTTGTGATGTGCCAACTTCAAATCCTCCCTGTTTTTACTTTCGTCCGAGACATGAGCCGAACATTGTGCCGTAAGGATAGCGTAAATGAGGGGAGTTGTCAAAAGGGGAGAAAGGTGTCGTGTTCTTGAGAGCCTCCCGCCCCGGCACACCCAACCACCCAAATATGTTAGGTAGTGTCCCTTAACAATTTGGATAAGTCTGTGGCATACTATCAGAAAACTCTT
>CAZDOZ010000151.1:0-6175 GCA_964507175.1 uncultured Anaerolineae bacterium | reverse complement strand
CTTTCTGACCGCCGTCCTGGCGATGATTCAGACCCAGCAGTCCTGCCGTTCCCCCTCTCCCATGCCAATGAGAGAGGGGGAAACAGGGGGTGAGGGCAAAAGCCCGCTCGCGGCCCTCACCTCACCCCGGCCCTCGCGATGAACTCGTCCACGGCTTTTCGCATTGCTTTCACGTGGGCCGGGGTGCTGCCGCAGCACGCGCCCACGACCTTTACCCCAATCCCCATCACAGTCCTGGCATAATTCGCCATGTCCTCCGGCGTGGCATCGTAGATCGTCTCCCCATGGACGAGCCTGGGCAAACCGGCATTCGCTTTCGCGATCAGCCACGCATCTGGAGCCACTTCTTTCATCTCGCCGATGACCCGGATTATTTCCTCCGGACCGTTGCCGCAGTTGGCTCCAAACGCTACCACGCCCCACTGACCTATGGTTTCCGCTGCTTGCTTCGGTGACACCCCCATCATGGTGTGGTAGTGGGTGTCGAAAGTCATGGTGGCGGTGATGGGTTTGTCCGTGACGGAGCGAACGCCTTCGATGGCGGCGTGAACCTCCTCGAGGGCGCTCATCGTCTCGATATGCAGGTAGTCCACGCCTCCCTCCACCAGGGCAGCGGCCTGCTCCGCAAACGCCTCTTTCAGGTCTTCGAATGTGGCAGTGCCCAGCGGTGTCAGGAGCTCGCCTGTGGGGCCCATGGAGCCGCCAACTACGATTTCGTCTCCGGCCACCTCACGTGCCAGTTCCGCGGCCAGCCGGTTGAGCTGGCGCACTTCCCCCTCGAGGCCGTGCATTCCCAGGCGGTAGCGGCTTCCGCCGAAAGAGTTGGTGAGTATGATTTGCGACCCTGCCTCGACGTAGCCCCGATGGACACTCTGAACCTTCTCATGGTGATCTCGGTTCCAGACTTCAGGCGCCTCACCCGGTCCAAGGCCAAGGCTCTGGAGCATAGTCCCCATAGCGCCGTCCGCCAGCGCCACCGGGTAGGATTCCAGCAATTTCAACAGTTTGTTCGTTCCCTCCATCGTCCCTCCAGTCGTTTTTGAAGCCAACCGCGCCAGGGGGCCACAGCATCCCCACCGGCTTCTCTTTCTTTTTCTTCTTGTGCTTCACGAAGATTCGGACTTTCTCGCTCTCGATCTCGTTGCCGGCTTTGTCGAAAGCCTTCACCTGGATGATGTGGGTCTCCGTGTACCCGTGGGTGTCGGAGATGATCGTCATGCCATTGTCGAAGATCTGCGTCAGCCTGCCGCTGGCATCAGTTATGACCTGGGTTACGGTTACGACTGTTGGCACCAGAGAGCCGTCTGGCTGAGTCATCATCTTCGTCGCGGTTATCACGGTACCCGGCACCGGTATCGTGTCCGACATCACGATCCGCCATCGCTGGTTGTACGGCGGCACAGTGCTTTCGGCGAACTTCTTCCCATCGATGTAGAACTCCACCCTGTCCATCGCCCAGTTGTCCGTCGCGTCCGCCTGGACGTTCACCTGCTCGTCGTCCTCCATGACGTAAACAGCATCCTGATCTGGGTGCGTGACCTTAACTTCCGGCGGTGTGTTATCCACCACCACAGGGGCCGTGGTCTCCCGGATGCCGCCGTCGCCCCGGACGAGGGTCAGGCGGATAGTGTAGAGCCCATCCAGGTTCGACGCGTTCCAGGTGGCCAGGACGTTGTTCTGCACCTGATGGTACTGCTCTCCCGTGATCGTCTGCCAGCTGGTGGGGTTGGCCCCTTGCCCCACGTCCACCCGGTAGAATTTGAAGCTGTCCTGGCGCGCGTTCCCGATTATGGTCACCACGCCATGGACGTAGGAGTACGGCCTCGGCTGGGCGATCCCGACGAACGGGTCGACGGGGCCGGGCCCGAACATGTCGTCGAATTCCTTCGGCGGCTGCGGAATCTTTTTCTCTCGAATCCAGTCGGCGGCCTCCGGCGGCAGGATCATGTAGACTTTCCGCTCCCTGTACTCCGGCGGCGTGTACGGCGTGGCCAGCTTGCCGTTGGCTTTGTTGGTCTCGAACGCCTGCCAAACGTTGTCCGGGATTTTCGGCTCTGTGCCGGCGATGAAGATCTCTTTCTCCGTTCTCTGGCAATCAGGCGTCACCAGCAAGCCAGAAGGCCAGCAGACGGTTTTGTGGGTGATCCCTGGCGGCTCCACGAAAGGATGGACCGGCTTCCCTTTGTGATACCACTCCATGAGGTAGTGCCAGATGGGGGCGGCACCCAGAGATCCAGGTGTGTGCACCATCGGCTCGTTGTCGCTGTTTCCCACCCACACACCCACGGCCAGGTCTGGCGTGTAGCCAATGGTCCACGCGTCCCGGTAGTCGTTGGTGGTGCCGGTCTTGGCAGCGGCTGGGCGGTCAGGCAGGGCCAGGTATTTGCTGAACCTGCCGAACGCCGCGACGCGCGCTTTGGTGTCGGAGAGGATGTTGTTCATCAGGTACGCAAGCTGCGGGCTGATGATTCGCTTTGTCTCCGGCCGTCGGTACTCTTCCAGGATCTTGCCGTTCCGATCTTTCACCAGCAATATCGCCACGGGGTTGAGGGGGCGAAATCCAATGCGCTGGTTCGGCACAGGCTTCCCGGCCATGACACCGCCATTGGCGAAGACGCTGAAAGCGTAAGTCATGTCCAGGAGCCGCACCTCGCCGCCGCCCAGGGTCAGGCTCAGGCCGTAGAAATTCAGGTCTTTGTTAAGGGTATTGATCCCCATCTTGTGGGCAGTGCGGATCACGTTGCCCACTCCCACCTTGCTCATGACCCACACTGCGGGGATGTTGTACGACCGATCCAGCGCCTGCCGAAAGCTCTGGGGACCATGGTATCTCCGGTCGTAGTCCTCAGGAACGTAGGGCGGATTCGGCGGGTCGGGGAAAGCGGTGCGCACGTCCAAAACCATGGACGCAGGCGTGTATTTCTTTGTGGCGAAAGCGGTCAGGTAGGTGAACGGCTTGAAAGAAGAACCAGGCTGCCGCGACGCCAGCGCCACATTCACCTCACCGTCTATCTTCTTGTTGTAGTAATCCAGGCTGCCCACCATCGCCAGGATCTCGCCGGTTTTCGGGTTGATGGCCGTGACGGCGGCGTTAGAGACGTTGTGGTCCTCGTCTTTCTTCCGACCGGTGGGGAACTGGATGTCCAGGAACTCAGCGCACTCTTTTTTCGTCTTCTCGTCCGGCTCTCGGTTCCCCAGGTGTGCTACCCGAAGCTTTGCGATGCACGACGCAGCGTGCTGCAGGTTCCAGTCCAGCGTGGTATAGACCTTCAGCCCGCCGCCGTAAACCATCCGTGGGCCAAACTCGTTCACCAGCAGTTGGCGGACGTAGAGGGAAAAATGTGGGGCCTCGATGTGGAAGCGCTCCAACACCGACTTGCGGATCTTCAGGTGCTCTGCCGCGGCGGCGTCCGCCTGCCGACGGGTAATGTACCCCGCTTCCACCATGGCATCCAAAACTTTGGCCTGCCGTTTCTTGGCTTTTTCCGGCGCGTCGATGGGGTTCAGCGCCGGGAACTGCGGGAGCGCCGCCAGCATGGAGCACTCGGCCAGGTCGAGATCGCCCACATTTTTGTTGAAGTAAGTCTTCGCAGCCGCCTGGAGGCCGTAGGCGAAATTGCCGTAGTAGTTGCTGTTCAGATACCACTCCAGGATTTTGTCCTTGGGATACCTGCGGGTTATCTCCATCGCCAGGATCATCTCCTTGATCTTCCGGTCGTAGGAGCGCTTGTAACGCTCCTCCGGCGGAATCAGGACGTTTTTTATCAATTGCTGGGTGATGGAACTGCCGCCCTGGATTGCCTCGCCACGCAGGTCGGAGACGAAAGCCCTGGCTATGCCTCTTGGGTTTATGCCTGGGTTCTCGTAGAAGCTCCTGTCCTCCAGGGCAATGGTGGCGTTCTTGCACACAGCGGGTATCTGATCCAGCGGCACGTATGTGCGATCCCCCCTGGTGGGGTCTATCACCTCGTAGAGCAGGTGCTTGCCAGTCCGGTCGTAGATTTTCGTGGTTTCGAACTTCTCCTGCCTGTGCTCAATGGCAGTTGGGTCCGGGAGCTGGCGGGCGTAATAGACATACACCCCGGCAATGGCGCCCACCGTTGCAAACAGGACTGTGCCAGCCACGGCCAACTGGAGCGCCGCAATTCCGGCGAACAGCCTCCACAACCAACTGGTGAAGCCAGGCCCGCGCCGCATATCCCTATGGGCCTGGCGCTTTTTTGCTATCCAACGGGTTCTTATCATAGATCATCCCAAACGGTAGCACTACGCTTAGATACACTCCTATCCCGAAACAAAGAGTGCCGAAAGAAGTCCTGTGGTCGGCGTTGGCTCTGCTGGCACCGCAGTCCTCTGAGGCACCGGATATCTCAGTGGGCGCATGACTGCCCGCACCACCGGGCATCAATGATAGCAGGTTGCAGCCGTTTCGACAAAGTCAACAGTGTTTGCTACCATGCCATTGCTGAGATATCCGTGTCCGGGGCCTCACAGATTCAGCACGTCCCTGCCGATGAGCTTCTCCTGTATCCACGATATTATGACATCCACGTGTTCCGGCTCTTCCACGAAATCCAGCTTGTCCGCGGGGATCGTCAAGACAGGGCACAGGTCGAAATTCGATATCCAATCCTCGTACAGGTCGTTCAACTGAGCGAGGTAATCCGCAGAGATGCTCCGCTCGTACTCCCTTCCCCTCTTGGCGATTCGTCGTACCAGGGTGTCCACGGACGCCTGCAGATAAACCACCAGGTCTGGCGGAGGCAGGAAAAGTGCCATGGATTCATACAGATCTCGGTAGGTAATGTAGTCACGCTGGCTCATGTGCCCTTGCAGGAAAAGGTTCCGTGCGAAAATCTCCGCGTCCTCATAAACACTCCTGTCCTGGATCACAGAATGAGTCCGCTGGAGCAGCGCGTGATAGTGCTTTATCTTGCGCGATAAGAAGAAAATCTGGGAATGGAAGCTCCAGCGCTTCATATCCTCGTAGAAATCCGCCAGGTATGGGTTCTCGTCCACGGCTTCGTAAAACGCTTCCCATCCGAGGCGCTGGCTGAGAACCTGGGTCAAGGTGGATTTCCCCGCCCCGATGTTCCCTGCTATGGTTATCGAACGCTTCACACCATTCACTTGTCACTCCTGTTCCTCATTTCACCCACGTCTATCCCCATCATCCTGGCCAACAATTCCAGCTGCTCGAGAGCTTGCTCCACCTCCCGCCTCGGCTCGAGCCGCTTCGTCTCGTCCGTCAGCGCCAGGCCCAGGCCACCCACGGACGCCACCAAAGAGGAAAAAGCCGCCAACAGGTCTCCTTCTTCCACGCGGCTTTCCCATGCCGGTTCGTGTTTACCTTGCTCCACTTTCACCGCTCTAGTGCTTTCCTCGGCCGGCGGCTCTCGCAAGTCGGCGTACGCACGTATCATGGAGAGCACTTTTGCCCGGTCCTCCGGGTTGCCGACGATGTTCAAATGGGTGGTGTCTATTCGGAGCACCGGAGCGGCTTTGTAGGAACTGAAGAAATCCTCGTATGCCAGCCGAAGCTGGTCTATGTATGAGCGGGATACCTGCCGTTCGTAGGGTCTGTCCCGGAAGGCGATCCGTTCCATAAGTATGTCAGTGCTGGCCTGCAGGTGTACCACCAGATGTGGGTTCGGGATCTGCTCCGCCAGGGCATTGTGCACCAGCTCGTACACATCGAATTCCTTGTCGCGCAGGTTCACGCGGGCGAACAGGTAATCCTTGTCGAAGAGATAATCGCTCACCAAAGAGTCCCGCCGGAGCGCCCTGGGAATCACATCGTGCTGCTGACGGTACCGGCTCAGCAGGAAGAAAATCTGGGTGGGGAAAGCATACCGCTCCCGGTCTTTGTAGAACAGGCTCAGGAACGGGTTTTCCTCGAACACCTCCAGCAGGAGCTCCCACCCGAAAGTTTCGTGGGCCATGCGTGCCAGCGTGGTCTTCCCCACGCCGATTGGCCCCTCGATCGCAACGTAAATGTGTTGCTTCATCCAGTGTCGTCCTCCCCTCCAGAAATCCTCGTGAGTTCGACAGCAGGCTCACCGTAGGGAACGCGGAGGTCTGAAATCAGCGAAACGAACCGTTGGAAGAAAGTCTATCGCCGATTCGCTTGATTCGCCGATTCGCTTTGATGCCTTTGTTTTTCTCTGCATCCTCA
>CAZDOZ010000150.1:0-6246 GCA_964507175.1 uncultured Anaerolineae bacterium | reverse complement strand
GCAAGGAAGCGAAGAGAGCCTTTTTGCCCTCACCTATCACCCCGGCCGCCTGCGGTGGTGGGCAAATCTGCACCGTGGACAATCCGCGAGTTGCGTCAGGATGGCACCCTTGAGACGTACCCGACGCCAGGAGGAAACGAAAACCGCCCAGCGGCCCCTCCCTCGCCCACGGATGTGGGAGAGGGAGGGGTTGGGGTGGGTGAGGGCTAAGAGCCACTCCGTCCCAACAATTTGAGCGCTATCAATTGAATTGTAAATGCGCGAAGAGCAGACTGCCCCAAGGCAGTTCACCCTCCCCGCGGTACGACTTTTCGAGACTTTGTCAAAGTGCAGGGGGTATGACTTTCCGAGATTCAACACATGCTGCACCCGTACCGGCCGAACATTGCCATTACGAGAACAGCATCCCGTGGTCGGGCTGCCAGCCCGCTCGTCGGGCCAGGCAGCCCGACCTACAGCGCAACCCCGTGGTGCATTTCTGTAGGGTAGGCTGTCACGCCCCACGCGGATTCGATCTTGTGGTCAGAGGGCCGGGAAGAGGTTGCGAAGTCGGAATCAGCGAGATGGAGCGAATCAACAAATGGGCAAATCAGCGAACAAGCGAGTCAGCAAGTAGAGCGAATGGGCGAAGTTCATCGATTCGCCCACTCGGCTACCCGGATATGGGATGGCGGATCGTGGGAGCTTCAGGAGGAGGACAGGATATGGTCAGTCACCTCGGCGCGGGACTTCACAAATGCCAGAGTTTGCGGTATAGTTGTGTGCATACTTGCGGAAAGGGGAGAACGAGACGTGCTGCAAGAAGCGATAGTTTCTTTTATAGGCTCCGGAAACATGGCGGAGGCGATGATCAAGGGCGTGCTGGATCAACGCCTACTCGCATCGGACAGGATTTACGCCAGCGGGCCGAGAGCGGAGCGGGGTCAGTTCCTCCGGGGGCGATACGGCATAGAAGTGACCACCGACAACAGGGAAGCCGCCCGGATTGGGGACATAGTCGTCCTCAGCGTCAAGCCACAGGTGTTGCCGAAGGTGATGGAGGAGATACGGGAAGATATCAGGCCGGAGGCACTGGTCCTTTCCATAGTCGCCGGAACCCGCGTCGGGGCAATGCAGCGCGGGTTGAACCATGATGCCATTGTCAGGGCGATGCCCAACACACCGGGACGGGTGGGGAAGGGGATCACTGTCTGGATGGCCACGGATGCCGTTGGTGAACGACAGCGCCGACAAGCCAAAGCAATCCTTGGCGCGCTGGGCGAGGAAGTGTACGTGGAGGACGAGGACAAGCTGGACATGGCAACCGCCCTCAGCGGTACAGGGCCTGCCTATGTCTTCCTTTTCATGGAGGCGATGATAGACGCTGGCGTTCACATGGGGTTCTCCAGACGCGTTGCGGAGAAATTGGTGCTTCAAACTATTGAAGGCTCCGTGGCCATCGCCAAGAATAGCGGATTGCATCCGGCGGTGCTTCGGAACATGGTCACCAGCCCCGGCGGTACGTCAGCTGAAGCCCTCTACCAGCTCGAAAAAGGAGGGATGAGGACCGTCATTTCCAAAGCCATCTGGTCTGCATACAAGAAATCCAAATACCTGGGAGATCTAAGCGAAAAATGACTAGTTCTTTTCTTTACTACTTCATCCGTTTCCTCTTCGAGGGGATGATCTGGCTCATCATCATTCGGGTGGTGCTTAGCTGGATGCCAGTCGACCCGTACAGCCCGTTTGTCCGGCTGTTGAATGATCTTACCGAACCCGTGTTGGAGCCTTTCAGACGTATAATCCCGCCTATTGGCGGATTCGATTTCTCACCAATAGTGGTGCTTTTCGTGCTTGAGTTCCTGGAGCAAATTTTGTTGAGGATGTTGTACAGGTGAGGACACCGACGGAACAGGCATTTGCGGCGCTCTACGATGAGAGGCCAGAGGCACTGCAGAGATTGCCGCCGGAGTTCGTCATGCCAGCCTACGGCGGGCGTTCTATCGCGAGCATTCCCGCCACAATGGCATCGGTTCTGGAGGCTGATCTGCCCGGGATGCCGCCGCTGGCGCCCGATATCAGCGAGAGCTGGCAGGGTGCTCGGAAAGTGGTTTTCGTCCTGCTGGATGGCGTTGGCTACCTGCGCTTCCGGCGGTTCCTGGAGGAGAACCCCGATTCCTCCTGGCATCGCATCCTGGAGAAGGGTAACATGACGCCAATCACCTCGGTCTTTCCTTCCACCACCACCAACGCCCTGACCACCATCTGGACCGGGAGGCCGCCGGCCTTCCACGGTGTGTTGGGGTACCATCTTTACCTGAAGCGGTTCGGCGTGGTCATCAATACCATCACTTTCAGCCCGTGGTTCGAGTACGGGAAGCGGAACGTGATGGAGGAATACGGCCTGGTGCCGGAGGGGTTCGTTCAGACTCACCCCATCGGAGTGGTGCTGGGGGCTCAGGGTGTCACGGTGGACGTTCTGACCTACTATGGATTCATTGGGAGTTGCCTGAGCCGGATGCACACCAGGGGCGCACACAGGATCAGGGGCTACATCGCCCTCTCGGATTTCGCGGTCGCCCTGCGTCAGATGACGGAGGAACTGCCTCATGATAGGCGTTCGCTGCTGATGGCGTATTGGGCGCCAGTGGATACCCTCTCCCACGCTTACGGGCCCTCATCCGAGGTATGGGATGCGGAAATGCGCCTAATGGGTCGGGCGCTGGAGGAAGAATTCCTTAACAAACTCTCGGGGAAGGCACGCCAGGACACCCTTCTGGTGATCGTCGCCGACCATGGGCACGTAGACATCCTGGAGAAGCAGACCATCCGTGTGCAGGAGCACCCGGCGCTCTACGGCGCGCTCTCCATGCCTACAGCGTGGGAATCCAGGGCGACGACTTTGTACGTGAAGCCCGGCCGAGAGGCTGAAGTGCGTGAATACCTTAACCATGTTTCCGGCGGGGCGATAGAGGTGATATCGCGTGAGAATGCGCTGGAATCTGGCCTGCTGGGCGGCCCGCTACCTCCGGAGTACGAGGATCGAATCGGCAACCTGGTAGCACTCTCCCGGCGCGGATGGGCGATAGAGTGGGCCAGGCCGAGACATCCACTGATCGGGCGCCACGGCGGCCTGGACGAGCAGGAAATGATCGTCCCTCTCATTTCGGTGAGGCTGTGAAATCAGGTAATGGAGGTTGAAGGATGAGGATAGGGAATGCCGAGATATTCGTCGTGAGTGACGGTGCATCGCTGACCGATGGTGGGGGGTTTTTCGGGTTGGTGCCCAGGGTTCTCTGGGAGAAAGTATGCCGCCCGGATGATCTCAACCGGGTGCCGTCCCACCTGCGTTCCCTTCTGGTGTTTGCCGATGATAAGGTCATCTTGGTGGATACCGGCTACGGGGACAAGCTTTCTCCTAAGATGAAGAGAAACCTGGGAATGGAAGGTTCCGAGGATGGACGCCTGATACGCGACCTGGCAAAGCATGGTGTGGCACCGGAGGACGTGGACATTGTCATCAACACGCATCTCCACGCCGACCACTGCGGTGGCAACACCCGCATCATGGACGGCAAGGTGGTGCCCACTTTCCCCAATGCCGCGTATTACGTCCAGCGGCTGGAGATGGCCGAAGCGCGTTACCCAAACGAGCGCACCCGCGGCACGTACTTCCCGGAGAATTTCGTCCCGCTGGAGGGAAGCGGACAGTTGCAGATCGTGGATGGCGATTGCCAGATTACACCATCGGTCTCCGTGTGGGTTACCAGAGGACACACACCGGGCCACCAGATCGTCGTAGTGGAGAGTGAAGGCAAAACGGCGATGTTCCTGGCAGACGCGTGCTCCTGGGCGGTGCATCTGGAGCGGCTGGCGTGGGTGCCGGCCTTCGATCTGGAACCAATGGTGAGCATCCAGACCAAAAAACGGATCGGGGATTGGGCATTGAAGCATGACGCAGTACTGATCTTCCAGCATGATCCGACTACCGTCATGGGACGCGTCATGCCGGGAGACGGCCCCGGCAGATTCAAGGTGGAGAAAATCTCAGCGGAAAGCGCCTGAGCGCCATTCGCTGGCGAGCGGAGGGATAGAGATGGACAAGAAGCAGCGGTGGTTGGTGACAGTGTTGGTCGTGGCATTTCTTCTGTGGGTAGCGATCCTGGGGTGCATCGGGGCTTTCTTCTTCGTGCCTCAGTTGCGGGCCGTCCTGCCGGGGCATGCTCCGGCTGCGATGGCTACTGCCACTGCACAGCCTCCATCAAGACCCAGAAAGGCCGCTACCACGCCAATCAAGCCAAAAACGACGCCTGTGGCGACCCCGACTGTCTCTCCTCCGCTGGGGGGAGGCAAGGAGGCGGAAGCCCTGAGCGAAGCGTTCGCCAGGGTGTACAGGGAGGCCGCACCGTCTGTGGTGCACATCGTCGTGACGGAGAAAATTACGGTGAGTGGGGGGCCTCAATTGTTCATATTCCCGACGCCTGAGATTCCCGGATTCCCTACGCCGGAGATACCGACTCCTCCTCAGGGGAAGCCATACCTGGAGCAGAGCGAGGGATCAGGGTTCGTCTGGGACACTCAAGGGCATATCGTTACCAATTACCACGTGGTGGCGAATGCCGAGGAGGTGGAGGTAATTTTCTTCAACAAGCAGGCAGTGAAAGCCAAGGTCGTGGGGACTGACCCTCACAGCGATCTTGCTGTCCTGAAAGTGAATCCGCGCAAAGTATCCCTGCGCCCGCTTCCCCTGGGAGATTCGGACAAGCTGGTGGTGGGACAGCTGGCCGTCGCCATCGGCAATCCTTTCGGCGAGACGTGGACCATGACCCATGGGATCGTCAGTGCTTTGGGCAGAACGGAGAAATCCGGCTCTACGCCATTTTCCATCCCGAAGATGATCCAAACTGATGCTCCCATCAACCCAGGGAACTCCGGCGGGCCGTTGCTGGACATCGGCGGCAGGGTGATCGGGGTCAACACGATGATCATGTCCCCAGTTCGGGGCAGTTCTGGTGTTGGGTTTGCCATCCCCGTGAACCTGGTGCGTCGGGTAGTGCCAGTGCTAATCGCCCGGGGGAAGTACGAATATGCCTGGCTTGGCATCTCCGGCACGGATCTGGGCTTGGACACGGCCAAGGCAATGGATCTCCCAGAGGACACCCACGGTGCTTTGGTGATCGAGGTGGTGCCTGATAGTCCGGCTGCCAAGGCGGGCCTGCGTGGGAGCCACCGGGCAGAGATATACGGAAAGCCGATGTACGTCGGCGGCGACGTAATCGTAGCGGTGGACGGCCACAAGATCGAAAGCATGAGCGACCTGGTGACCTACCTGGCGCTGAAGACGCGGCCGGGCCAGACCATCAAGCTGACGGTGATCAGGCATGGCAAACATATCTCCGTTCCCGTAACCCTGGCACCCAGGCCGGAAAAGCTGCCTACCGAGACGACGGAGGGGCCGCAGAAGTAAAGAACCGGCGGAGAAGCAATAAGGTTTTTGGCGAGGGGGCATTTCGCTGATCCAAGGGTGTCCTATGCTGAAGCTGTACTGGATTATCTATCAGATGAAGGGACATCGATTCCTCGGGTGGACGTTGGCGTGGTGGCTCGGGCTGTTGCTGTTGGTGGCGGCAGCATGGGCGTTCCTCGAAGGTTCCATCCTGGGGACTGCAGCGTTCCTGGCGTTGTTCGCCTTTTCTTTCGTGCTGAACTGGGTGGCCGGGAGGGCATTTTACCTCCGTTTTACCCCTTCCGGCGACCAACCCCCTACGCCGGAGGCGCTGGACCCGAAGGAGAAGATTCACCTGTGGGCCAGCGGACATTTCAGCGTAGAGGGGAAATGGAAACGCTTCGCCGACCTGGAGGCGTATTTCCGCACTTTTGCCAGCCGGGAACACGCACTGATGGCGTGGGTGCCTCCATCCAGGTACATGTTGGTCGGGCGCTGGCCGGAGCGGGACTTGGGGCTGTGGTACATTTTCTTCCGTCCAGAGCATCTCCGTGAGGTGGTTCCCGGCATTCTGGAGGTCGGCAACAAGGTACAGCATGCCCTCATGATTCGCTACTTGGAGCAGGAGGAAGGGAAGGAAAAAGCCCAGGAGGTCGTGGCCCATCTGGGCTTCGAGGATTCGGAGTCCCGCGACCGTGTCTGGGCCGATCTGCTGTGGAATGGTGGGGGTGAATAGTACCCTTTTGGTGAAATAAGAGCGTTTGGAAACTCCTTCTGCTCTGAGTCGGCTACCCCGGGGAAAGTGTCTTATCGACTGGAGC
>CAZDOZ010000149.1:0-6282 GCA_964507175.1 uncultured Anaerolineae bacterium | reverse complement strand
TGGGGCAGCACTCCTCATAGGGAGAGGCTGCACGAGGAACATTTGACCCGCGGGAGGAGGCCGCCGTGGCTGCGCGTGCGCCCGCCCGGCGGAGAGACCTACGAACGGGTCTGGAAGATCGTCCATGAACTTCACCTCCATACGGTCTGCGAGGAGGCGATGTGCCCGAATCTGCCAGAGTGCTGGGGGCACGGCACCGCCACTTTTCTGATCCTTGGCGATATCTGCACCAGGAGTTGCGGATTCTGCAAGGTGAAAACCGGGAAGCCAGGCCCTGTAGACGAGGACGAGCCTACGAGAGTTGCGGAAGCGGTGGCGGCTATGGGTCTGCGTCATGCCGTCATCACCTCGGTCACCAGGGACGACTTGCCGGATGGAGGGGCGCATATCTTCGCCCGCGTCATCTCCGAGATCAGGCGACTAAAGCCAGGCTGCACCGTGGAGGTGCTGATTCCGGATTTCAAAGGCGATCCCGCCGCGTTGAAAATGGTGATGGACGAGCATCCGGAGGTGCTTAACCACAACGTGGAGACGGTGCCGAGGCTCTACCGCACCGTACGGCCACAGGCGAAATACGACCGTTCGCTGAAAGTGCTCCAGATGGCCCGCGAGATGGACCCAAATGCCCTCACCAAGTCCGGCATCATGGTCGGCCTGGGAGAGGAATGGGATGAGATCCTGGCCGTCATGGACGACCTGCGGGCCCACAACGTGGACATCCTGACCATCGGCCAGTACCTGCAACCAAGCCGATACCACCTGCCTATCTCCAGGTACTACACTCCGGAGGAGTTCCAAAAGCTGCATGACGAGGGGATGGCGAGAGGATTCCTATGGGTGGAATCAGCTCCTCTGGTACGATCTTCATTTCACGCGGGGGAGCAGGTGCGGGAACTGCTGGCTAAACGAAGAGAAACGGTGTGACCTGGCGGTCCCATCGAGGGCAAAACTGGCCTCCCGCCGCCCAATACACTTCCAGAACCGTTTCTTCCGACCGGGGCGCAGCGCGCTGCGCCCCTGCGGGTAACTGCAAGCTTTTTTCAGGCCTTTTCACGTATCCACTCGGCCAGAACCTTCTGAGCGGAGAATGCTTCTCTGATCCCATGACCTCCGACCAAGAAGCTCAGCAGCGCAGGACCATGGGCTTGCACCAGGTGCCACGGCCTCGACATGTAAAATCGCAAGCGCTCCGGCAGCGGCATCCGACGGATCTCAGGCCCACCGGATAGAATGGTGCCCAGATAGGAAAGCCAGCCTGCAAGGTTGCTCCTCGGCAGGTCTCGCCAGATGGAAGGAATCTGACAAAACGTTCCAATGACAGCTTGCACCGCCGCATCCAGGACCTCCGTCGGCGGAGCAGGAAAACGATCGGCAGCAGAAGATCTACCCCACAGGATCGCTTCCAGAGACAGCATCAACCCGACATGACGGGCCAATCCCCACGACTCCGCCAGGCGCTCCGCCTCTTTCCACTCGTCTTCCCATGCCAAAGTGAAAAAATGAGCATCGAAGAGGGAAAGCAAGCCGTTGCTGAAAAGATGCCGCCCGGCGGCATGATCGCACAGGTAGAGGAAATGCGGCACGGGCCGAATGGTGAGCACCCCAGGGGCCTCTGGCCATGGGGTAAGCCTCGTTTTCAACTGCTCGTAGGTGAAACGGTCGACGCCGCCCTCACGGCTCAGGGCAGTGTGAATCTCCACGCGGAATCCGTAACGGCCCGGATAGAAAGGTGGTAAATGGTTGGCGCGGCTGCCGGTTATCCTGGGCCGATAGCCCAATCCAGCCATCACGTCCTCTGCCAACAGTACGGCATCCTCGGGCACCAGAAAATCCAGGTCGTTGTGGAGGCGCATCCACGGCTTCGGGTACGCCGACGCCACCACAGGACCTTTCACCAACACCATCAGGAGTCCATTTGCCTGCGCCCTCTCCCCGATTTCTCTGAGCTGCGCCAGTGCTGCTTCCCTCCGGGCAACAGCCCGATACTCGGATTCTTTCAGGGCATATGCAATGTTCGAAGGAACCTGCAGAGAGTTCCTCCGAACGTACCACGACATCACTGGCAGCAACCTGTGAGGCCGCGCCAGCGCCAGCAAGTCCTCCCAGGAGGAAACAGCGCCACTACCACTGACAATGCTTTGGAGATCACTCAAGCGAGCGAGGAAAGCAGCATGCATCTTACGCTCCAGACAGCGACAAAGCGTCGGCCTGTGGATACACTTTCGTATTCCACCTTACCCAGTAACCCCCGCTCAAAACTCAAAAATTGTGCCCGCCTGGAAGACAAAAGCCTTTTCGGGGAAACGCTCCATGAACCGAGCGATCACCGGAATGCCAGTGCAGTGGGACAGGCCGATATGAGGTACATCCTGTAACGTCCTCTCCGTCGCCGCCAGCCGGTCTTCCGAAGCTTTCGCCAAGTGGGTGCCTCCCATAATCGCCAGCACGCGCTTGCCCCGAAATGTCTCACTTATATGCCGGAGGGTATTCATCACTCCAGCGTGGCAGCAGCCAAGCAACACAAGCAGGCCGTCAGGCATATCCACTACCAGACTCATATCGTCCAACAGCGGGTCCCGCACGATGCTATCCCCGCTCCGGATTACCATATCCTTGTCGCCTGTCTCCTCCAGCGGCTCCCGGCGAGGCACTTCTCCGGTAGTGAAAACGCCAGGAATCACCTCCTGCGGCTCGCGGCTCAACCGCCAGTCAGCGCCAAGGCCTGTAAGCCAATTCCGATCGAACGGAATGCCGATGGGCTTCAAGGAACCTCCGGGACGCAGGCTGAAGCGTGGCGTGAAGATATCAGGGTGAGCAAAAATGGGCACATGACCAGTTCCCTTCAGGGCAACATCCAAGCCACCTGTATGGTCGTAGTGCCCGTGGCTCAAGGCGATGGCATTAATGCCGCGGAGAGAAATGGATGTCTCGTCCAGGTTGTGGCGCAGAACTACTCCGGACTGACCAGTGTCAAAAAGCACTCGTCCCTCCGGAGTCTCCAACAAGACCGACAGGCCATGCTCACCCCACAGTCTGGTCCCAAGGCGGACACTGTTTTCGACAAGACAGGTGATTCTGACAGACATATCGCTACTCCATCCGATTCCGACCGGCAAAGTGCGCCGGCCATCAATGCCAGTGAAATTCAAACTCTCGGCTCGGCGGGCTTACCGGAACAGCACTGTCCCCATGGACCACGACTACCCGCACGCTCCATTTGTACGCCCGGTCTGGTTGATCCGCCTGTCCGAACAGCGATGGATCCACCCTCCAATGGCTTCCTCTGGTAGTCACAACTCTGGATACGGGTTGCCCTTCGCGGATGTACCGGAGCGTAATTCTGTACACCTCGTCATCCGCCAGAGCACCCACAGGCTGCCACTCCAACTCTATGCTAGCCCCCCTTCCATTGTAACTATCGCCGTCCCTAGGACTCAGCAGCGTAGGCGCGGGATAACGGAAGGACGCCGTTGAGGTAATGGTGAAAGTCGGCGTGACTGTTGCGGAAGGCGCTACGAAACCCTGAGGTGTACTCACCCAGGCCGGAGTCGGGATGTACAGGATAAAGCCGGAGATGTTCGGGGGCTTCAAAGATTGTTCCTTTCCTACAAGCCAACCGACGGCTGACACCATGTTCCCTCTCTGCCAGAGGAATCCTCCGACGAGGAGCACAACAAAGACTATAACCCACGGCCATCGGCGTGGCGCAGGCCGGAGGTCATCGCCGCACATGGGGCACACTTTAAGATCAGCGCTTACTCTGGCCCCACATGTCCTGCATTTGACCAGGTGCCTGACTGAGGGGAGTGCACGGCCACATCTGGGGCAAACCTTTGCCCCTGCAGGCACCGGAGCACCACAATAAGGACACAATCTCTCCCTCAAGCTTCAATACCCCAGCTTCGACAGATCTATAGGCGATACAATATCAACGTATGTGATCAACACCATCAAGAAAAGCAAAAAGCCCATGCCAACGAAATGCACCCAGGCCTCTTTGTGGGGATCCACCGGTTTGCCTCTTATCAGCTCCAAGAGAGCAAATGCTGCCCGGCCGCCGTCGAGAGCAGGCAGCGGCAAGAGGTTGGTAACCGACAGCGCAGCGCTTATGAAGCCAACGATGTAGAAAATGTGGTAGAAATATCCCGTTGCCAAGGACGCAGACATAGCCACGCCGGTAATCCTGGCTATGCTAACTGGCCCAATTGGACGTGCCGCACTGAGGGGCAAAGCACCTTTGGCTAACAAAATCGGCAACAATAGAGTTATCACGAAAAGGCGCAAGGTAACCATGATGCCATCCCAGATAGCTGACCAGATAGGCTCGGATTTCATCTCCGTAACGGACGTTATCACGATCCCCATCGCCCCCTGCCCTGCCGGGGGGTTAGTCCTAACCAAAGCCTCCAAGTTCACGGTCTCACTGCCCCTCTTGACGGTCAGAGGGACGGTTTCCCCCTGATGTTCTTTCGTATATCGCCTCAGATCCTCAATATTTCGGACCGGATTGCCGCCGAAAGCGATGATTATGTCATCTGGCTTCAACCCCGCCTGCTCCGCCGGAGAAGATGGCGCCACTTTCTGAATTCGAACCCCTTTGTCAACCACCACAGGATGAGGCGAGAGAAATGCCAGAGCCAGAAATACTACAGCAACCAAGGCGCTAGCAGCGGGCCCGGCCAGGAGTACTGCCAACTTGGACTTTGGAGATGCACGGAGGAAACTCCCCTCGCCCGCGTCCTCATCTTCACCTCTCATCCTCACGAAACCGCCCAACGGTATGACGTTTATCGTGTAGAGGACGCCACCACGATTGGCAAGGGTAAACAGCCGCGGAGGATAACCCAGCCCGAACTCCTCTACGGTAACCCCGCTGCGCCTCGCTATAATGAAGTGCCCCAGCTCATGTCCAATGATCAAAATGCTTAGGGACACCACAAATGTCACAATTGTCACAACCATTCTCTGCCTCCCGCTGCGATACTTTTACGGTCGCACATGGCGACATCCAGGACAAAGCCCAAGTATGAGCATGCGTAGTCAGCCTCTAGCCCGCAATCTACGCTCGATTTCACACACATCCTTGCACCAGAATCAATCCCCGGAGCGTGCACGATGCCGTTCCACAGGTGCCATTATACCCATAACCTCCACACAGTGTCAATCGAAGACAACTGGCCGTCCCTGGAGATCTTCCGACGCGCCTGAAGCCCGGTATGACTCATCGCTTGGGGTTGATGATTGCCGAAGGTGCTCCGATGGAAATCCCGGGGGCCCTACAGGCTCCCAGGATTCGCTTCGAAATCCCACCGGGAGAGGCGGCATCGTCCGGCATGTGCTTGTGCAAATTGCGACAAACCTAGTTTCACGAATTGCATTCCGCCTGTGTTCGGGTATATAATTTTCTCAAGGCAATTGCTCGGCCCGAGAGCTCTTGTCTATCCCGACCAGGTTTACTGTCAACGTCCAAACACAACGTCTGAGACGTGCAATGGATCTTCTAAATAGGCCTATACCACAGGTAGAGACAGCCAGAGCGGTGCAGTACGCTCTACAACATGGAGGGAGTATGCGCAAAGATGTACCCAAGATCGTGGTTGCACGGCTGCCAGTGTACCTCCGGGCTTTGAGCCAGCTCAGGGAAGAAGGAAAGGAGGTAACCAGCTCTCAGGAGTTGGGGGAGCGTCTCGGAATCAGCTCCGCCCAGATAAGAAAAGACCTCTCGCACTTCGGCGAATTTGGCAAGCAAGGCACAGGCTACAATGTGTCGTATCTGATCGATCAGCTCCGTAGGATACTTCATGCTGATAGAAACTGGAAGATCATTCTGGTAGGCGCAGGCGACCTGGGCCATGCCATGGTGCACTACACTGGCTTCCACAAGCAGGGGCTCCACATAATCGGCGTGTTCGACAACGATCCTCAGAAAATCGGGCGACGTTGGCGTGGTCTGACGGTCATGGATGCCTCGACAATCGAGGAATTCATCCAGAAGGAAAACGTCAAGATCGTCATCCTCGCGGTCCCTGCAAAGGCAGCCCAACAGGTGGCAGACAGACTTGTAAACGCCGGGATACGCGCCATCCTCAACTATGCTCCAATTGTCCTCCACCTCCCAAATGGCGTGTTGGTGGAATACATAGACCCGGTAGTACACCTTCAATACATGACATATTTCCTCGAGTAGGATTTTGCTTGTTCCTCGACGATATCCTCTCCACAAACCGCGGGCGGAGCCTGACATAGGCGAAATAGCTACAAGTCTCCATAGAAAACCTCCGA
>CAZDOZ010000148.1:0-6300 GCA_964507175.1 uncultured Anaerolineae bacterium | reverse complement strand
TTCTCTGGCATGGGGCACGCTCTACATTTGCCGAAATCCTTTACTCAATCTTATCCATTCTTCTACCGAGAGAGTTTCCGCGCGCCTGCTCGGCTGTATGCCTGCCTGGCGCAATACCTCCTTGACACTCTCCGAGGGTATCCGCAATCCTCCGGAGAGGGAGTTGTGCAGCTGTTTCCGCCTCTGAGAAAAACCTGCTTTCACCACGCGGAAGAAATGTCCCCTCCTCTCGGGCGGGACGAGCGGAGAGTGATGGCGCTTTATCATTACCACACCGGAATCCACTTTTGGAGGTGGGTAGAACGCCCCGGCGGGTATCCTGAAGAGCATCTCCGCCTGACCGTATACCTGGACGCTTACGGACAGCAGGCTCATCCGAGGAGGGGCGGCCGTCAGCCGCCGGGCCACCTCCCATTGGACGGTCAGCACCATCATGTCAGGAGGGTGCTGACCTTCCAGGAAATGGCGTATCACAGCAGATGTGATGTAGTAAGGCAGGTTGGCGACCACTTTGTAGCTGCGATCGGGAGGGACGATTTTTGCCGCCTCGATCTTCAGGATATCACCATGGATTATCCGGACGTTCCTGGCGTCCCCCAGGTATTCCCTTAACACCGGGATGATTGCCTCGTCCAGTTCCACCGCCATCACACTTTTGGCTTCATGCGCCAGTAACTTCGTCAGTGCCCCCACGCCCGGCCCGACTTCCACAACCACATCGCTTGGCCCAAGGTTTGCTGCTTTGACTATCCGCCGGGCAGCTCTTTCGGACACCAGGAAATGCTGTCCCAGCCCCTTCTTTGGGCGAAGGCCATGCTTTTCCAGGATGTCGGGAAGCTTCATTTTCACCTCTCCCTCGGCCAGTTCGGAAGCACCCAAGGTATCTGGCTTTTCGGAGGCGGAGGGGTCAGCAAGTACACGTCCACCCAGCGGTACCAGTAGACCAGATCGGACTCATTGTAGCCCAGGTCTATCCTCCGGCCCAGGATGCGTCCGCCAGTATCGGCTACATCCCCGAACCCATAGCCTGGTACGTACACCCTCCCGCCGAGGTTCACCACCCTGGGGTCTACCGCCACTATGCCGCGCCGCATCCGCCACCCAAGGCGCGTTATCCCGAACAGAGGATGGTTGCGGGGCTTGCCGGAGCTTGCAGCGGTGTACGATGTCGCCAGCATGCGGATTTTCCGCCAATAGGTGACAACCCGACCGTCCGGGAGGGTCATCGTATGCACGACGATCTTCCGACCGTAGGCCAGTTTCTCCTTGATTGGCTCCCGCTCGACCCAGGTTTCCTCTAGAAGCCGCTTTTTCAGCTCACCGTCCCTGTAAATCAATTCGTAGCGCCGTTTGAGTATTCCTGGAACTCCCTTTTGCTCCAGCCGCCTGTGGTCTATTTCCAGTCGGTCGTCCGGCACCCAGACGGTGGTAAAAGGAATCAAATTTGTCTCTATCTCTGTCTTGGTACGAACGCGGACAACTCGAATTACCTGGAATGGCTCCAGAGGAGACGATAGCGGTGGTGACACCTCATCCTCTCCGGCGACGATCACGCCTTCCTGGGCCAGCGCTCCTCCGACAGTGCGCGCTACGCTCCGTGTCCCCCACCGGCGTCCGTCTGCCTGGATGGTTATTGGCACCGAACGGTGGATGTAAATTTGCATTCCCTCCGTTGCCGGTGCGCTTAGCGCTGGACGCACCACGTCTTTGCCGTACAATTTTATATGCTGCTCTTCGAGCACTTTCCCCACCGTCCTGGCCAGGGTTCTCACGGGATAGGAGGCGGCTCCATCGTGGATCACCAGATCGTGGGATCGCCTCACCTCGATTCGTATCGGCTGTAGCGGCCTGAGCCATGGGGGTCTGGGCCACCCTGGGATCCCATCCGGCGCGGGCTTGCATCGAGGCAAAGGGGTAGAAGCGGACGTCGGCTTGCCGTCCAGAAGCACTTCATCGCCCCGTCCCAGGAGCACGCCTGCCAATTGCAAAGCGTCCCCGACCTTTCCCCCAGCGATCCTCAGGCGGTCCTCTTCACCGTCGGCCCTCAGCAATATAGGGCACGCCCGCTTGATGACGAGCACCATGTTCGGCGTGATCTGGGCGCTCCTCGGGGTGGCGATTTTGTCTGCAGGGGCAAGCTGAATGCCATTCTCGTCCAGCATTTCGCCGACGGTGGAAGCGTGGGTGTACATCTGGACAGGTGGGTGGGAATCCACAGCTATCCACACCGGCGTAGCTGTGTGTCTGTTCCATGCCAACAGGCCGGCGAGAAGCAGCAGCGGTATCAGGAGAACACTCCAGAGGGAGGTGCGCTCATCCATGCTGACGAACTGCCTCAAGGAACCCAGGGATTGTGTCTGCGGCCTTATCCTGCTCAGGGCGCGCACCACTCACTGCGTGGAAGACATATGCTTTCATGACGCGTTCCCTGGTTTTCTCGCCACGAGCGACCCCACAGGGCGGTCGCCGTCCGTGAGTTCGCGGTAATCAAGGATTTCCCATTCTCCAAAAGCTCTGCACAGTTCAGCAGGCACCAGCAGCTTGTCCCTCTCTATCCCTGGCATGACACGCAGGTAATAAGCATTGAAAGTCTCGTAGATCAGCAACCCACCGGGTCTGAGTGCTTCTTTGATTGGGCCGAACAGTCGCCTGTCAAGGAAATAGAAGACCATCACGAGATCATAGGTGAGAATCGGCAGGGGGAAGTGATCCAGGTCGGCCTGGATGGGGTTTATGGGCAGGCCAAGTTTCTCTGAAACGTGTCTCAACTGTTTCAGGCCCTCAATGCTAATGTCCACGGCATCCACCACGTAACCGTGCTGCGCTGCGAAGAGTGCACTCCGGCCCACGCCGCAGGCTATATCCAGCGCTCTGCCTCCGGTGAGCAGGTCTGCATGGTCGGAAAGCCACCGACGCGGGCCTGGAATGCCCTCAGTGTAACGGACTTGGTAGCGTCTATCCCATTTCTCCCTATCAATTTTCATGATGCTGGCTACCTGTTCGTCTCTTGATTACGGCAGCACCTCTATCTGATCCGGCGAGTGGATAATTATCCCCGGCTGATCGTGATAGGTCTTGATGACTCCGTGGACCCGGATTACCCGGTCCATGTACATTTCCTCCAGGGGGAAGGGGAAGTTCTTCTCATCCTCGGCAAAGACCACTACCACAAAATCGCTGGCGCCTATGTGCAGAAAAGTGGCTTTTTCACCCTTGAAAACGCTGACCACTTTCCCTGTAATCGTCACTTCTTCCCCGATGTGCTCTCTTGCTTCTGACGATTTTATCTCCTCCGGTGTCGGGTGAGATGGCTGAGTGGCGGATCTCCAATCCTTGTCGAAAGTTCGCTCGAGGACATCTATCGCATGTGGATCGGTTAGGAAAACGCTCAACTCTCGGTTAGTGTCCATAGATGCAGGAGAAAGGTTGATAGAGCCAACCATAGCCCTGGTGCCATCCACCAGAATTACCTTCGCGTGCATGAATGGCGACTTGATGCCGACGACTTCACCTCCGGCATCCCTCAGCTTCTGGATAAGCACTTTGTCGTACCCTTGATCCAAACGCACCTGTGGCATGATCAGGCGGACTTCCACGCCTCGGTTGATGGCACCTATCAAGAGTGAGAGTACTTCTTCGTCCAGGAACTCCTCTTCCTCCATATAAATTGAGCTTTCGGCGAGCTGAATGAAACTCTCAAGTTTGTCACGAGCGTTCTCTGGCCCCCAGGCCATGTCCGGATGTATGGGAGTAAACAGATTGCGATTCCAATCGGCATCGAAGACCTGCTCGGTTTCCTTCACCATGGTCGGGTCGAACAGTTCGACCAGAAATTCTCGATTGCGCTTGAAAGCGCTGTCCGTCATGTTGTTAGTCATGACCCATGCTGTCTTGCCATCCACAATCATCGCTTTCTCGTGGGTCATGTGGAATGCAGGGCTGGCGGCTTTGACCTTGATGCCGGCCTGGGTCATGCGTTCCCTCATCTCCTCGAAGTTGGATTTGCGGCCGTATGGATGTGGTTCCAGCATGACGCGGACTTTGACCCCTCGACCCGTGGCTTCCGCCAGTGAATCCAGCATCCGCTCGCTGGTAAATAGATACGTCACCAGGTCTATAGAAGACCGAGCACCGCGTATGGCATCGAGTATCGGCTCTGGCCCGGCACCCGGCTCTACGAATACCTCAGGAGTGCGCGTGGGCTTTCCTCTGAATGCACACCCGTCGAGCATCAAGGCCAAAACCACGACAAGAGCTATCATTCGTTTCATGGCGTTTCACTTACTCCGCAAACAAATTTATCCGAATAACTCACACAAGGCGCTCTCTTACCACAGCACTGACGTAATCCAGTGCCCAAACCACTATCGTGATAGCCCAGACCGCCGCTGCGGCGTTCCTGTACTGCAACAGGTTGATCCACTGGATCAGGAGGTAGCCGATACCACCGCCGCCTACCAGACCTATGACCGTGGACATACGAACATTGATGTCCCACCTGTACAGGGTGAATGCGATGAACGGTGGGATCATCTGGGGGATGACAGCGTACACGATCACCTGTAATCGGTTAGCGCCGGTAGCCGTTATCGCTTCAATTGGTCCTGGATCGATGCTCTCGATGGCTTCGGAGTACAGTTTTCCCAAAGCAGCCACGGAATGCACTGTCAGGGCCAGCACGCCGGCAAATGGCCCGATCCCCACCCAGACGACGAATATCAACCCCCAGATCAGCGGCTCGATAGAGCGGAAGATATTCAGAAAAGTGCGGGTAACGTAATACACGATGGTGCCAATGAGACTGCCGGTCATCAGGTTTCTAGCCGCCAGGAAGCTGACGGGGATGGCTATGAAGATCGCCAGGGTCGTCGCCATCAGGGCCAGGAATATCGTCTCGATGATCTTGTTCAAGACCAGGCCTGCTGTCTTGGTAAAATGGTAGCCGCCCGTCGGCCATGTCAGGTCCAGGACGACATGATGGATCTCCCCTGGCGAGGCCATTTCTTTGGGCACCTCGAACGTCGCTTGGAACTTCCCGCTCTTATCCGACTTTGCATCCATTATCAAGTCCCGGTTGCTTATCGGATTCTCCCACCACAGTTCGCCGGATGTATTGGGCCTCAGGCCGCTGGCCTTCACAGTTATCGTATCGCCAAAATTGCCGCACGCTTTGGAGATAGTGATCGAGGGCTTGCTCGGCAGGAGTGGCGGCTCCGCCGGTGGCTTCCCCTGGCAAGGCACCTGAAATGGAGCTTTCACTTCCATTGTTTTCGCGTTCTTCGCGATGATGTTGGGAGCGAGGAGGTCATGCACCAGAGGCGCTATCAGATGGGCGTCGGTGATCATCATCTTAGGATTGATCTGGGTGGCTTTCCAGCCATACGCATAGACCATTATTCCCACGAGTAGGATGACCCAGAACTTCAGAGACATATATGACGGCTTACGTTGTAACAAGCTTTCGGTCTTGTCTTTTTTTGTCTCCTGCTTTTTCTCGGGTTTCTGTTCCTGGCTCATTCTATCTCTACCTCCGTAGCTTCTTCCCCGTAAATCTCTTTGAATCGTTTACGGTCGATATCCCTTGGTTCCCCCTCGAACACAAGGTGCCCATCCTTCAGGGCTATGATGTGGCTTCCGTACTCCCTCGCCAGGCTGAGGAAATGAAGGCTGCAGAGCACAGTAATTCCTTCCTGGTTGAGCTGCTTGAGATATTTGAGCACCGAATGTGAGGTGGCCGGATCGAGGCTAGAGACCGGTTCGTCTGCCAGCATCAGTTTTGGTTCCTGCATCATCGCCCTTGCAATCCCGACTCGCTGCTGTTGTCCGCCAGAGAGAGCATCGGCGCGGTTCCACGCTTTGTCCGCTATGCCGACCCGCTGCAGGTTGTGGAATGCACGCTCTTTCTCCTTTTTCGGCCACCATCCTACGAGACTTCCCCACGATTGGTAGTACCCCAACCGTCCCGACAGCACGTTCGCCAGGACAGAGGAGCGTTTCACCAGGTTGAACTGCTGAAAAATCATGCCGATGTGTTTCCTGATTTCTCTGAGTTCCGAGGTCGAAGCGGCGGTGATGTCTATCCCATTCCAGATAATCTTCCCCTCTGTCGGATCGATGAGGCGGTTGATACACCGTAGCAAGGTGGATTTACCGGATCCGCTCAGGCCAATGAGGATTAGGAACTCTCCATCCTCCACCGTAAAACTCACATCTTCGAGTGCCACGGTACCATCTTCATACACCTTGGTCAGGTGCTGTATTTCGAGCATACGTAACCTCCGCTAGAAAGATAAATGAGAG
>CAZDOZ010000147.1:0-6393 GCA_964507175.1 uncultured Anaerolineae bacterium | reverse complement strand
CTTGCCTGAATAGTTACGAGCGATCTTGGGCGCAATCTCCTTCCCAGGCTAAGTAGAACGATTTCTATCCGATCTCTTTGCTTCCTGCAGTAAGTCTTTTCTCGGTGAAATTTCTCAGTTACGCTCAGCGACTGGCGTTGTTTGGAGAGTCCGGAAAATTGTTCACCACCCTGCGAATGCCATCTTTCAGCAGCGTGACATTGAAATTTATCAACAGCCCTACCTTCCGCCCAGACAGCTTCAGGTAGGAAAGCAACTGCGCCTGGTGGATGGGGTGCAACTGCTCTACCGACTTCAGCTCCACAACGACTGCATCCTCGACAAGCAGATCCAACCGGTATCCGCAATCCAACTTGACCTCACGGTAGACTACCGGCAGGGGCTTCTGCTGTTCTACCTTCAGGCCACGCTGAGCAAGCTCATAGGCCAGACAGGTCTCGTAAGCCGACTCTAAGAGCCCAGGCCCCAGAGCACGATGCACCTCGATAGCTGCTCCTATGATGCTTTCCGTAATTTGGTTCAGTCTCTTCGCTTCCGCCTCCTTGACGGGAAGCCGGGACAGTTTCTTCATTTTTGTTTTTTCTCTGCGTTCTCAGCGCTCTCCGCGGTGAGGTAATTACTTTCCCCAGCCTCTGGTGATGACCATCTTCTCTTCGCGCCGGGCCTTTATCCGGTAGATCCAGCGGATGATTATTGGGGCTGCAACGAAGAGGAGCACCAGCGCCTGCACCATGCCGATGACGTGCTTGGAGATGCCCGATCGCAACTCCATCAGGTCGGCACCGTTGCGCAGCGACCCAAAAAGAAACGCCGACGCGATGATCCCAAATGGATCGTTCTTCGCCAGCAATGCAACGGCGATACTATCGAAGCCGTAGCCTGCGGAGAAGAACGATTTTAGCATCCGTTCCAGCCCGAGCACCTCCACCGAGCCAGCCAAACCCGCAAGGCCGCCGCTGATCCCCATCGCCAGGACGAAATTCTTGACGATGCTGATTCCGGCGTACTCGGCCGCATCGGGGTTGGCGCCCACAGTGCGGACTTCGAAGCCAAGGGTCGTCTTGTTCAACAGCCACCAGATGAAGGCCGCTACCAGCAATGCCAGGAAAAACCCCAAGTGAAGCCTGTCGGCTGGATCGGTGAACGGCCCGCCGAGGGCTTTCAGGTGCGCCAGCCCGGTGAAAACCAATGCGCCAACCGCCAGGGCTATGGCGGCGGAAATGGCCGTGGATTGACTGCTCTTTGTCATCCTCTTGCCCAGCCACCACTTGAGCAAGATGTACACCGTCACGGCGAACGCCAGACCCCATCCGAGCCTCACCATCGGATTCTGCATGATCCCGGGCAGCTCGTTAAGTCTGGGGATTGCCGCTGACGGGGCAATTGGCCTGGTCTGAGGCACGCTGGCCTTTGGATCGCGCATTGGGCCTTTCAGGCCAACCAGGTACTCGGCGAGGTAAATCGCCACATAGTTCATCATGATTGTGGTGATAACCTCATGGGCGCCGAATGCCCCTCGTAGATATCCGGGAATGGCGGACCAGACCGCTCCGGCCAGGATGCCCGCAAGCAACGCAGCGGGCAGATGGATGTACGCAGGTAGACCCTGGAAGGAGTATCCCACCAGCACAGCGGCAATCTCGCCAATGTAGAACTGCCCCTCGGCGCCTATGTTGAAGAGCCCGCATTTGAAGCCAAAAGCGACTGCAAGGCCAAGGAAGATGTATGGAGTGGTGGCCACCAGGGTCTCTGTGAAAGCCCTTTTCTTCAGGAATGCACCATCTATAAGTCCTTTGTACGCCACCAGCGGGTTCCCACCGACGCTCAGAATCACCAGAGCCCCCAAAGCCAACGCAGTTATGACAGCCAGGATTGGGATGGCTATCTCTCCAAGCCAACCTACCCAGTCGATGCTTCGCTTTTCAACCATTGGCCGCCTCCTGTTTGCGTTCTATCCCGGCCATGAGAAGCCCGATGTTCTCCCGCGTGGCTCCCTCAATCGGCACAGTGTCGATGATCTTCCCTTTGTACATCACTGCTATCCGGTCGGATAGGGAGAGTATTTCATCAAGTTCCGCCGACACCAGCAGCACAGCGTGACCTGCATCCCGCTGCTCGATGATCCGCTTGTGGATGAACTCAATGGAGCCAACGTCGAGGCCTCTGGTAGGCTGAGCAGCTACAAGCAGATTGTACGGCCTGGAGAGTTCACGCGCCACGATGACTTTCTGCTGGTTTCCGCCGGAAAGGGTATCTGCGGGGGCGTAGGCGCTGGGGGTTCTCACGTCGAATTCTTTGATAAGCCTCACAGCTTGCTTCTCTATCGCCTCTTGGTTCATCACGACGCCCTTGGCGAAAGGCGGCTTGTAATAAGTACAGAGTACCAAATTGTCGGCGATGGAATAGCTAAGCACCAGCCCTCGCTTTTGTCGGTCCTCCGGGATGTGGCTAACTCCCGTCTCCAGTACCTGTCTGGGAGGTGCGTTGGTGACGTCGTCGCCGCCCATCAGGACCCTGCCGGATTCGATTTTTCGCAGGCCAGTAAGCGCCTCCACAAGCTCCGACTGTCCGTTCCCCTGGACGCCAGCGATACCCAGCACTTCCCCCTCTCTAACGGTGAAGCTGACGCCGTCCACCACCGTGAACCCACGATCGTCCTTGACATGCAGGTCCTGCACGTCGAGGACCGGTCCAGCGGGTTTCGCGGGGCCCTTCTCCACCGTCAGGATTACCTCTCGCCCCACCATCATGCTGGCAAGCATTGCCTCCGTAGCGTCCTCCGGGAGCACGCTGCCCACCACATGCCCGCCACGCATGACAGTGATCTTGTCCGCCACGGCGAAGACTTCTTTTAGCTTGTGGGTGATGAAAATGATGGAGACGCCCTGCTCTTTCAGAGACCGCATCACCACGAACAGGTCTTCGGCTTCCTGGGGCGTGAGGACGGCGGTTGGCTCGTCCAGGATCAGGATGTTCGCCTTCCGGTAGAGGGCTTTCAATATCTCGACCCTTTGCTGTATGCCTACCGGGAGCGTGCGGACCGGCGCGATGGGGTCCACCTCCAGGCCGTACCTCTCCGACAACTCCCGGATTTCCGATTCCACTTTTCGCCTGTCGAGGAAACTCAGCGGGCCGAGCCATCTACTGCCGGGCGTTGCGCTTTCCATCCCCAACATCATGTTCTCTGCCACAGTCATCACCGGCACGAGCATGAAATGCTGATGCACCATGCCGATTCCCAGCTTGATCGCATCGCTTGGGGAGTCCATCTCCACTTTTTTGCCATTGACGTATATCTCGCCTCCGTCGGGATGGTATAGGCCGTAGAGGATATTCATCAAGGTGGTTTTTCCGGCGCCATTCTCGCCCAGCAGCGCGTGTATTTCCCCTTTCTCCAACTGGAAATCCACATGGTCATTGGCCAGCACTCCCGGAAACGCTTTGGTTATCCCTCTGGCTTCCAATGCTAGCGTCATGTAGTCCTCCTCCAAAAGAAAACTGGAAAGGCCTCGCATGGGTGGGCGGAAAAACGTAATCGCTGGCACTGTCTTCTTCCCTCTGCCAGCGCTTCGTGCTTTCCGTCAGATACCCTTTTGTGATGGTTCTCGGCCGATGCCCTGGCCACAAGGTTCGAGAGGGCGAAGCAAATCCTGGGGGCCCTGCGGGCCACCAGAAGCCCCCAGATCTGTTGTCGGTCTCCATCAACCCCCAAGGGCGAGCCGTGATCTGTCTCGGATGCCTCAAAGGGGCTCCTGGGACGGCCTTGGGCTTTCGATTTGCTTTGAAAAAAGCCCAGGTTCTCGAAGGTTATCGGTGGCCAGTACTGGCCGTGGAAACTGCGAGAGGAAACCCGTTGAAATCTGATTGATCACTCGGATAAGTGCTGACCAGGTGCGTAAGGGTCTCCGTAATCCCCATGACCAAAAGTGCCAAAACGGACGATGTCCCCAGAGACTGGGCCATGCGCCCGCCAACAAGCCTGGCTCTGCCGACAACCCAAACGAAAAGTAGGAGAGGCCTCGGGAAGAGACCTCTCCCGAAAAAACTTCTGCTACTGAGCTTTGTACCCCGTTTCGATGGTACCGTTCTTCAGGCCTGTCTGGGCTTTTTTGACCAGATCCTTGCACTTCTGGGGGATCTTGTCATCCCAATCGTGGTAAGGAGCCAGACCGATGCCGTTGTTCTGCACGCTGGAGAGCATAACGCCGGGCTTCAACGTACCCTCGGCAGCGGCTTTGATGGCAGTGTAGACCGCCACATCCACGTTCTTCATGGCGGAGGTGATGAGGATATCCTTCACCTCGGGGTAGGTGTAATACTGGTCGACATCGACACCGATCCCCATCTTTCCTTTCTCTTTTGCTGCCAGGAGGCCGCCATTGCCGGTGTTCCCGCCAACGCCGAAGATCACATCAGCGCCCTGCTCGATCATGGAGAGTCCGACCTCTTTCCCCTTGGCAGGGTCGATGAAAGATGGGATGTACTGGTTCAGGGTTTTGATGTTGGGGTTGACGGACTTGGCGCCATTCTGGTAGCCAGTGACGTATCGGACGACCGGAGGAATCTCCATGCCGGCCACGGAGCCGATGGTGCCACTCTTGCTCATGCAGCCTGCGAGCACACCAGCCAGGTAGCCGACCTGATCCTCGGCAAAGAGCAAACTGGTCACATTCTTCAGCTTGGTCTTGTACTCCTCAGGTTTGTAGGCGTAGTCGACGATGGCGAATTTGATGTTGGGGTACTCCTGGGCTTTCTTTGCTGTGGCATCGCCCATGAGGAAGCCAACGGTGATGATCATGTCGTAGCCTTCGGTGGCGAATGCATCGATATTCTTCTCGTAGTCGGTGACCTGCTTGGATTCGATGTACTTGCCATCGACGCCGAAGTCCTTCATTGCTTTCTGGAGGCCCTTCCAGGCAGACTGGTTGAAGCTCTTGTCGTTGACACCACCAACGTCGGTGACGAGGCCGACCTTGATCTTCTTGACAGGCTTGGCGCTCACCAGCGGCGTAACTTTCTTGGGATCTATGGTACCGTTCTTCAGGCCTGTCTGGGCTTTTTTGACCAGATCCTTGCACTTCTGGGGGATCTTGTCATCCCAATCGTGGTAAGGAGCCAGACCGATGCCGTTGTTCTGCACGCTGGAGAGCATAACGCCGGGCTTCAACGTACCCTCGGCAGCGGCTTTGATGGCAGTGTAGACCGCCACATCCACGTTCTTCATGGCGGAGGTGATGAGGATATCCTTCACCTCGGGGTAGGTGTAATACTGGTCGACATCGACACCGATCCCCATCTTTCCTTTCTCTTTTGCTGCCAGGAGGCCGCCATTGCCGGTGTTCCCGCCAACGCCGAAGATCACATCAGCGCCCTGCTCGATCATGGAGAGTCCGACCTCTTTCCCCTTGGCAGGGTCGATGAAAGATGGGATGTACTGGTTCAGGGTTTTGATGTTGGGGTTGACGGACTTGGCGCCATTCTGGTAGCCAGTGACGTATCGGACGACCGGAGGAATCTCCATGCCGGCCACGGAGCCGATGGTGCCACTCTTGCTCATGCAGCCTGCGAGCACACCAGCCAGGTAGCCGACCTGATCCTCGGCAAAGAGCAAACTGGTCACATTCTTCAGCTTGGTCTTGTACTCCTCAGGTTTGTAGGCGTAGTCGACGATGGCGAATTTGATGTTGGGGTACTCCTGGGCTTTCTTTGCTGTGGCATCGCCCATGAGGAAGCCAACGGTGATGATCATGTCGTAGCCTTCGGTGGCGAATGCATCGATATTCTTCTCGTAGTCGGTGACCTGCTTGGATTCGATGTACTTGCCATCGACGCCGAAGTCCTTCATTGCTTTCTGGAGGCCCTTCCAGGCAGACTGGTTGAAGCTCTTGTCGTTGACACCACCGACATCGGTGACGAGGCCAACCTTGAATTTCTTTTTTGCGGCCGGTTTGGTGGGAGCTGCGGCTTTTGTAGGAGCCGGGGCTTTGGTCGGCTGAGCTGCGGCCTTGGTGGGAGCCGGAGCTTTGGTCGGCTGGGCTGCGGGTGCCTTGGTCGGGACAGGTGTAGGTGTTGCCTTGGGGCCACAGGCCGTGAGCACTGTCGCCAGCACCAACAGCATAGTGACAAGTGTGAACATTCGCTTCTTCATGCTTCCCTCCTTTTTGCACAATATTGATGGAATGGTTTCTTTACTCCAGACACATAGGAGTCGAACACAAACATAGGGGTGAATCGAGTATCGTCCTCCTTACCCAAACGCTAGTCTCTACCATGCGCTGACACCGTAGCGCATGGCGGGCTAATTATAACCCAATAGAATTCGCGTGCCAAATGATCAGCCTCCCGCACCGAGAGTAGAGCCCGCGTAGGATGCCTGCAAAAAATGGGCAACAC
>CAZDOZ010000146.1:0-6418 GCA_964507175.1 uncultured Anaerolineae bacterium | reverse complement strand
GGACGTCCATCACCCCGCTTTCGACGATCTCAGGCCAATCGAGCATCTGCACGTCTACCATTTCCCCAGCCTCCACCCGATACACCCCTTCCGGGATGATCATCAAGCCATTAGCTCTGGAAAGAGTCAAAAGGATGCCGGACCCCTGGGGTCCTGCACGCCTTACCACGTAGCATTCCCCCTTTTTCACCACACGGACCCGCACATGGTTCCTCCGGCCGCTGTTCTTGAACGCTTCCGCAGTCACTCCCTTGACGGTGGGCTTGCGCAGGTATGCGTGGCCCTGCATCTTCAGCAGCATCGGGCGCCCAAACTCCTCGAAAGAAACGATGGATGATACCGGATTGCCGGGCAGGCCGAGGAGCGGCACCCCTTGAACGTGCCCGAAAGCCAGCGGCTGCCCCGGTTTCATCCTGACCATCCAGAAAGATATCTGTCCTTCGGAGTCGAGTACGCCTTTCACCACATCATAGTCCCCCTTGGAAACGCCTGCCGAGGTCAGGAACAGGTCAACCCCTCGTTCCAGTCCCTCATGCAGCTTGGAGCGCAAGTCCTCTTCCGTATCCCTGGCGATTCCCAGAGGTACAGGCACTCCCCCATACTTCTCGACCAGAACGTAAAGAGAATAGCCGTTGGCGTCCCGGATTTTCCCTGGCTCCAGCGCACTTCCCGGCGGCAGGAGTTCGT
Organism: uncultured Anaerolineae bacterium; assembly: GCA_964507175.1. GTDB lineage: Bacteria > Chloroflexota > Anaerolineae > S016-19 > S016-19 > S016-19. The sequence goes on along the minus strand of CAZDOZ010000146.1, from coordinate 5,731 downwards.
CGCCAGTGGAGAGGATGGCGACACGCGGCTTCCTGTGGACCAGAACGTCGGTATGTCCTGTGGCGGCGAGAAGCCCAACCTCTCCGGCGCGGACCACCGTTCCGGCTTCCAACACAACTTGCCCCTTTTTCACATCCTCTCCCGCCTGGCGGACGTTGTCCCACAACTCCGCCGGGGCGTATATTGCCACTTCGTCTGGCGTCGTGTTGCTTCCCTGCTCCGGCTCGTCAGTGTTCTCGAATCGAACCACGGCGTTGGCGCCCTGAGGGAGAGGCGCTCCAGTCATCACACGCACAGCAGTGCCCGATGCGACAGCCATCGAAGGCACATACCCGGCTGCGGATGATCCTATTACCCGGAGATGAACTGGATGGTCCCTGCTGGCGGACGCCACGTCTTCAGCGCGCACAGCATAGCCATCCATCGCCGAATTGGCAAACGGGGGAATATCCTCCTTGGCAACCACCGGTTCCGCCAGCACCCGCCCGAATGCCTCTACCAGAGGCGCCTTTTCGGCTGGCAACGGCTTTACACCCCGCAGTACCGTTTTCAGTGCCTCGTCAGCGCTTATCAGCTCACTTTTCGGTATGTGCTTTCCCAAAATGCTACCTCCCAGCAACGTAGGTCTTGCTTCCGACTGAAGTATATACAACATCTCCGAAAGCTGCAACAGTTTCGGTCTGCAAATTAGCAAAGTATCGATGCCTCGTATCTCCTCAATGAGTACGGGAGATCTTCCTCACCGCCGCGATGTTCTTGCTTTCATGCCCGTATCCTGTATTTCCGATAAGAGTCTATTGTATCGGGGGGGGACACTCCGCTGATCCGCTCCATTGATCGGACGAGAAAATCGGACACGGAGCTACTGCCCAGCCGGGCATCTGGCGTTGCCAGTCTGTTTTTAGGGAAGTTGACGTTACGAGGCGGTTATGTTAATATGTGCTAAAGTTTGCCGGGCGACTGCCTGGGAGAAGGTTAATTTGGTAACTGTGTAGCTGCATTGAGTGGAGATATTATGGGCGCAACGGTAATAACTATAACCTCCGGGAAAGGCGGCGTAGGAAAGACTACGGCCACAGCGAACATCGGTGTCTGCCTTGCCAAGCTTTCCAAGAGAGTTGTGGTCATTGACGCGGATATCGGTTTGCGAAACCTGGATGTCGTTATGGGGCTGGAGAACAGGGTGGTATACGACCTGGTGGATGTGATAGAAGGCAGGGCCAGAGTCCAACAGGCGCTCATCCGAGATAAAAGAGTGGGTACTCTTTTCCTGCTCCCCGCTGCCCAGACCCGCGACAAGAATGCTGTGCACCCAGATCAGATGGTAGATCTATGCAAGCGCTTGCGCCCTAGTTTCGATTTTGTGCTGATAGATTCGCCAGCGGGCATCGAACGGGGCTATCTCAATGCCGTAGCACCAGCGGACAAAGTGATAATCATCGCAACTCCCGAGGTCTCGTCTGTGCGGGATGCGGACAGAGTTATCGGGTTGCTGGAAGCGGAAGGCAAAGAGTCTCCGTCCCTTGTTATCAATCGGATTAACCCCGATCTGGTAAACAGAGGAGATATGCTCACTAGCCAAGATATGCTCGACATTCTGGCGGTAGAACTGTTAGGGATAGTGCCGGAAGACAAAGCGATCGTGATAAGCACCAATAGAGGCTATCCCATAACTTTGGATAGCAACAGCAGGAGCGGGAAGGCTTTTTGCAACATTGCCAGGCGTATCCTAGGAGAAAGAGTGCCCTTTATAGAGATCAGAGAACGCCGAGGATTTTTCCAGAGAATAGCCAGACTGATGGGTTAGCGGGACAAGCAGGATGGAGGCTCACATGGGCATGTGGCAAGCACTAACAGGGAGGAAAACCAGCAGGGAGATCGCCAAGCAGCGCTTGGAGAAGGTGCTGGCCCATGACCGGGTGGATATCCCGCCAGGCATGTTGACGATGCTCTCCGAGGAAATGCTAAAAGTAATGTCCAGCCATCTGGACATAGATACGGAAAACGCCTCGGTGTTTCTCAAACGGGGGAGTGCAGGCAGTAGAATTGTGGCCGAAATTCCCGTGAGAGGCAGGAAGAGGCGATAGAATATGCTCAACCGCCGCCTGTGGCGACGCTTCGATTGGTTTCTACTCCTGCTGGTCGTGCTACTCGTAGCGTTCGGCGTGGCAATGATCCACAGCGCCACGGTCAACAGCCCTGACCTGCAAGGCACTGCCCAAAAACAAGCGATTTATGGCTCCGTTGGCCTCCTGCTGGTGTTCCTCGCAGCCAATACTGACTATCGATCTCTGGGATATTTCTATTGGCCCTTGTACATCTTTACGCTTTTGCTCCTGGTCGGAGTGCAAGTGTCCGGACACCGGGCAGGAGGAGCGCAGAGATGGCTTACCCTGGGCCCAATTTCCTTCCAACCTTCCGAGTTCGTAAAGCTGTTCCTGGTGCTGGTGATGGCCAGGTTCCTCGCGGATAGAGAGGGGCGAATGGGGCATTTGCTCAATTTCGCCCTGGCAATAGCCATCCTAACACCCCCGGCAATCTTGATATACATGCAGCCAGACCTGGGCACCGCTATCTCCATCCTTTTCGTCGGCGGCGTAATGATCCTGATGAGTGGGGTTTCCATTGCCCACGTCCTGGCATTGGTTGTCGGAGGCGTGATTGCTGCGCCATTCGTCTGGCAGCAACTCCGAGGATACATGAAAGAGCGGATAACCGCTTTCCTCAACCCATCCCTTGATCCTGAGGTGTTCAACAACATCCGACAAGCACTCATCAGCATAGGTTCCGGCGGGCTCCTCGGGCAAGGATACAGGCATGGAAGCCAAAGTCAGCTCCATTTCCTGCGTGTGCGTCATACTGACTATATTTTTTCTGTCATAGCAGAAGAATGGGGATTCCTGGGGACTTTGCTTTTCTTCCTGGTGTTGCTGATACTTCTGTTCCGGATGATTTACCTGGCAGAAAACGCCAACGATCAATTTGGCAAGCTCATAATCGTTGGGATGACAGCTTTGATTTATTTCCAGATATTTGTGAATGTTGGGATGAATATGGAAATCATGCCGGTGACTGGCATACCCTTGCCGTTCGTAAGCTATGGGCGGAGCTCGCTGATAGCGTTGTTGTTGGGTATCGGCCTGGTGGAAAGCGTGACCATGAGGAGCAAGCGGCTCGATTTCAAATAGAATCGTAGGACGTCGTTCAACACTTTTTGTGAAAGGGAGTTCTGTGGGCAGTGGGCAAGAGCAGAGTGGCGTTGACCAGGGAGAAAACCAGATATGATACGGTCCTCTCGGCGCTCGAGTATGGAGTGGCCGATTTTGACTGGCAAAGGTGCCGTTTCGTCCTCATAAAGCCCAACTTCGTCTCTACCACAAATCAGGCCGCTGCTACCCACGTAGATGCCGTACGGGCCGTAGCGGATTTTGTGCGACGGACTTCGGACGTACCCATAGTCATCGCCGAAGGGGCAGCATTGAGGAACACGTGGGAAGGCTTTTTGAACTTCGGCTACCTAAAACTCCACGAGGAATACAAAAATCTCACATTTTTGGATTTGAACGACGATGAAACCGTAACACTCCAGGCGTACACCAGGGACTTCCGGCCTCGACCTCTGGAAGTGGCAAGCACAGTTCTTGAGAGCAATTGTGTGGTAAGCGTAGGTCCTCCAAAAACCCACGATACGGTAATCGTTACCCTTTCGCTGAAGAATATCGTCATGGGGACTATCGTAAACAGGAGCGCTGTCAGAATGCCGATAAACAGGAAACGGTCGGCGCTTATCAAGAAACTCCGCAGCCAGGCCAAGAAGCTCCCGGGGATGGATATCATCAGGTCCGTCTATGTGAACTCCGGCATAACACAAAAAGTCAGCAGGAGCCACAAAGTCCTGATGCACCAGGGGTACCCAGCCATAAATCTAAACCTGTTTGCCATGGCGATTCAGGGGCTCAGGCCAGATATCAGCGTGATAGATGGTTGGGAGGGGATGGAGGGTGCCGGCCCAACGGACGGGCAGGTGGTTCCATGGCGCATAGCCGTGGTTAGCTCTGATTTCCTCGCTGCCGACTCCCTGACCGCCTGGATGATGGGATATCTGGTGGACGAAATTGGATACCTGCATTACTGTAGCGAAGCGGGCCTGGGACAGGCCGGCATGAAAGAAATGGACATCATTGGCAATCTCACTCCGGAGGAGGCGAAGCGACGTTTCGAACCCCATCCCACATACCGCCATCAGCTCAGGTGGAGAGACCCTAGGGCGGAAGCGTTAGCCAGGAAGTTATCACAAAAGGAAAGGCTCGCTTGATCTGACGGCAGCGCCATCCGGGAATGTGAGGCAAATCCTGGGGGCCCTACAGGCCTCCAGGAGCCTACCCTGAACTGTCGTCGGTTTCCATCAACCCCAATGGTAAATCGTGATTCGCCCCAGGTGCGGCGAGAAGGCTCCTGGGACGGCTTGGGGCTTTCGATTTGCTTCGAAATCCCCATCCAAGACAAAGTTGGCAGTTCCTTCGGATGGATGATAAAATTGGTATGTCCACCATGCTGTGCCACAGGCTGCGCGCGGGAGCATGATGGACATTTGGAGGTGAAGTATGGGAAGCCTTGCTACGTGGACAGACATAGCATTGATAGTGTTGATACTGGAGGGTATAGTCGCCACAACGCTGTTGCTGGTGGTATCAGTCGGGGCTCTGTGGCTGATCGGGAAGTCGCGGCGATATCTTCGGGAGAATATCGCACAGGCCATAGGGGTGACGCACATGGCGCGAGAGATGGCTTCCGACTTGAGCGAAGAGGCAGCCGAACCAATCATAGCAGCATCATCCGCCAAAGCGGCGGTGGAGGCTACCATTAGGGCAATCTTTCGCAAAGTGAGAAAATAGGGAGGTACCCGTGCGAAACGACGAAAGGAAAACGTTGGTGGTCGGAGCCATCGTAGGTGCCCTGGCGGGGATGGCGCTGGCCTGGAGTATAACCCATCAGAAAAAACAGAAAGGAGAGCAAGTTGCCCTGGCTGCAAACCCTGTGGGATGGTTCAAGCTGGCGGCAGGTCTCATAGCGCTCCTCCGCCAATTTTCTTCTCTGTTGGAGGCATAACGGAAAGAAAATGGTATCTGCTGCTTCGAAAATAGCGACCACGAATTGCACGAGGCAGATGCAGATAGGTGCAGACCTGTAGGTCGAGCCGTCTGGCTCGACTGGCGAGCTCACAGCTCGCCACTACAAGCGCCCTAGGCAAGCCAGGGACGTCTGGAGAGGGAGCGTTCAAGACTCTTCGTCGCTAGCGCTTGAAAGCAGTGGGATGGACCTGCCTTGTTGGTACGGGCATACTCCATTCCGGTCGGGCCGGGAGGCCCAGTGTAGTGCTGCCTTTGCGCCCTCTCCTATCACCCTGGCCGCCACGGGCAAGGCTGCGCCGTGGACAATTCGTTAGTCGCGTCAGGATGGCACCCTTGAGCCGTACCCGACGCCAGGAGGAGACGAAATCCGCCCGGCGGCCCTCCCTCGCCCACGGGTGTGGGAGAGGGAGGGGTTGGGGTGGGTGAGGGCCGCCCAAACCGACCGAGAGCGCTTTTCGACCGATCCGTGTCCTTCCGTCCTGCCGCGTCCTGGCCTGCGCGATGCGTTTGGTCGGGCCAGACGGCCCGACCTACAGCCCAGCGCAGCGCCCTTGGGCCGTACCCGACACCAGGACGAGACGAAATCCACCCGACGGCCC
>CAZDOZ010000145.1:4051-6419 GCA_964507175.1 uncultured Anaerolineae bacterium | reverse complement strand
ACTATCTGGAAAGTTCGGGCCAGGCCGAAAGCGCATATTTCGTGGGGCTTCATACCGTTTAACGTTTTTCCCTTAAACCTCACGGTGCCGCTGGTAGGAGGGATGAAACCGGATATCATATTGAAAGTAGTTGTCTTCCCGGCTCCATTGGGCCCGATAAGCCCCATAATCATCCCCTCATCCACCTGGAAGCTAAGATCGCGCACGGCAGCAAGACCCCCAAAATATTTGGTCAGGTTACTCACTTCGAGCAGGCTCATGACCTACCTCCTGCGGGAGATTTTTTCTTTTCTTCCAAAGAGATCCCAAAACCCCAAGGACTCCGTTCGGCATAAAGAGCATGACCAATATCAGAATCAAACCGTATATGAGCAGGCTGGACCCAGCGAAACTCCCACTGAGTTCGGCACGGGTGATTTCGGCGATCGGCACCAGAATGAGCGCACCAACTGCGGGCCCCCAGACAGTACCGATCCCACCGATGATGGCGAACAGGAGGATTTGGACGGATGGACCTTCACCGAATACCGATCGGGGATTCATGTAGGTGAAATACTGTGCGTAAAGCGTCCCCCCAATGGCGGTCATGAACGCACTGAGGGTAGCTGCTATGAGTTTGGACCTCATGGTATTGACGCCGAGAGCTTCCGCTGCATCCTCGTTTTCCCTGACCGAGATGAGGTAATAGCCAAATCGGTTTCTGGCTATCCAGAGAGTCAACAACACCCCCAGGAAAGCCACGACTAATGCGATATAGTAGTATCCAGCCCTATTGCTAAACTGCATAATCCAGAAGTCATTACCTTTCCACGGAACTTCCAGGCCTCCTGCTCCGCCGATGGCCTGTATGTTCGCCGCAACATACACCGCTGCTTCTGCTAATGCGATGGTTACCAGCGCGAAATAAGGGCCCTTGATGCCGTACCGGAAGCAAAGATAGCCTACGAACCACCCTGTAGCGCCAGCAACGACCGCACCGACCCACATTCCGATCCAGGGAGTTATGCCGGCACTTACAAACAGGTAAGTGGAAGCATAAGCACCGATGCCGAGAAACAGGCCATGTCCCAGTGAGTGCTGACCGGCATATCCGCCAAGGATGTTCCATGCCGTGGCAAGGTAGGCGTAGAGGAGAATCATAAATCCAATGTGGATGGCGTATTCACTGGCGAAAGAAGGGACAAGCAATAGCACGAGGAAGAGCACGATGGTGAAGGTTACCTGTTTATCTATACCTTTCATCTTTGTTTCCCTCCGAACAACCCTAGCGGGCGGTAAAGCAGTATCAGGATGAAGACGGCGAACACCAACACGCGCGACAGAGATCCTGGGAGAGCAGCCGCTCCCAGAGATTCAGTTATACCTATTATCAGCCCACCCACCAGGGCACCCAGGAAATCCCCCATGCCTCCTAGAACCACGATGACGAAAGCGATCAAGCCGAAAAATGCGCCAACCGTCGGCGAAATATAATAGAAAGGTATCATCAAGGATGCGGCAACCCCCAGACATGCAGAGCCGATGCCAAATGCCAGAAGGTATGCCCAAGATACGTCTATGCCCATAAGAACGGCGGCATCACGGTCCTGGGCTGCTGCTCGGATAGCTCTTCCGGTGTCCGTGCTCTGAAGAAGCCAATAGAGAACTAATGTCGCAAGTATCGAGCCGACGAACGCTATGAGCTTGCCCTCGGTGACCACCACGGGGCCAACGGTTATCGGTACGGCATTGTAGCGTGTTTGCGCAAAGAGAACATCTGCCTTGAAGAACATCAGGGCCAGGTTCTGGAGCACCAGACTCAACCCAACTGTAAGCATGATCTGGTTGATAGCCGGGTACTTGAGGATAGGACGTATGGTAAGCTCGAATATCCCCGCTCCAATCAGGAATAGCGCCGGAACCGAGACTATCAGCGTCAGATACGGGTCCCACCCCCACTTGGCCACGAGAAAGTAGACCAGATACATACCTATCATCAAGAATTCGCCATGGGCGAAGTTGATGATTTTAAGGACGCCCCATATCAACGTCAGTCCGATCGAGATCAAGGCCAAAACGCCGCCCATCAGGATGCCGCTGACCAGGGCCTGCAAGAAAAGCGCTGTTGTCACCTTTCTCCTCCGTTCGGTTTAGATGGCAGCGAGGATGGGTACGCTGCCCCATCCTCGCTGCGCAGTTTGCTCATTTACCGAGTTTCACCTTCGCAGTCGCATAATCTGCAGGCCACACAGGTACCAGGTTGCCATTCTGCACCTGAGTTACAAAAAGAGGCGCATTCGGGTTCTGGCCATCTTTATCGAAGTAGATGTGGTCGGTCGGAAGGACGATCATGTTCTTTCCTTTCCGGAAGTCGGTCTTTGCCAGTGCG
>CAZDOZ010000145.1:0-3951 GCA_964507175.1 uncultured Anaerolineae bacterium | reverse complement strand
GGTCGGAAGGACGATCATGTTCTTTCCTTTCCGGAAGTCGGTCTTTGCCAGTGCGGCTCGCAAGGCCTCTGGATCAGCCTTCCCGGCACGTTCGAGTGCGTCTGCAACGATGTAGCCAGCCTGATAGGCATATGCACCATTCCCTGTGATGTCAGTCCCGAACTTTGCCTTGTACCTATCGTTCAGCTCCTTGGCTCCGGGGGCATACTTGGTATACTCGGTCTCGGCCAGGATCCCCTCTGCGGCTTTGCCAAGTCTGTGAAGATACTCAGGGTCTTCGGTTCCACCAGCACCATCCAAAGTCGGGATGTTGGTCATGCCCAACTTCTGGCGGGCCTGGGTGATGAGGACGGCGTCGTTCAGGTAGGTGACCGTCAGTATGGCATCCGGCTTGGCCGCTTTAACTTTGGCGACCTGGGTGGTAAGGTCAGGGGCACTGGCCGGGTATTTGACCTCTATCGCCATTTCCATACCAGCCTGCTTCAGGTATTTCTTCTCGCCTACGGCAGTGGACTCGCCCCAATCTGTATCCTCGTGTAGCAGTGCCACACGCTTAACGTCGATCCCTGCCAGTTTCTTGAGGTCCTTCAAGAACTGGACCTGATCCTTGGCATACCAATCCGCCTTGGGGCACACGCGGAATGTGTACTTGAAGCCACGCTCGGTGATCTTGTCGGCCACGGCCATGGAGACGACAAAGGGTGTCTTCAGCCGTTCCGCCGCCTGGGTTGCCGGTATGGTCACAGACGACTGGTACGCCCCGATGATGACCGGCACTTTTTCCTGTTGTACCAGCCGCTCCACCTCGGAAATCCCTACGTCTGGCTTGCCCTGAGAGTCACCCCACACTATTTCTATCTTGGCGCCTCCCATGGACTTTATGCCGCCAGCCTTGTTGATTTCGTCTATGGCTAGCTGAAGACCGTTCCTGTTTTCTGCTCCAAGTTTGGCGAGCTTGCCGGTCAATGGATAGAGACCACCTATGCGAACGACTTTCGCCGGTTTTGGTGCAGGCGCTTTCGTAGGGGCAGCAGGCGCTTTCGTGGGAACCTGAGTAGGAGCGGCGGTTGGTTTGGCACAGCTGGTTACCACCATAGACGCCAACACTAACAAGACAACTAACACGAACCATCTGCGAGATTTCATTTTCCCCTCCTGATATTGTATTTTCAATCTTACAACACCTGTCCGTCTACTATCGTTCTGCCTGGCACACTAATTTCTTGATCTCTCATCACCCCCTTTCTGCCCCCTAAGGGTCTCTTCATCTGACAATACCAGCATTCCCGACGCAGTTTTTTCCAGGAATCGAACGAATTCCTGCAGTATCTGCTCCCCGCGGTCTTTCGGAAGCATGGAGGACAGGGCGATGTGGAGATGACGAAGGTGCTTCCTGCCCTCCCATGCATCCACGCCTGCAGCTCTTAGAGAGCTCAAAGCGTCCATAGAAATGTCCTCGAGGTAAAAGCTCAATCTAACACTCTCCCCCTCTTGTTGCACGTCCTGCAATACCTGCGGATAGCCCGTTTGTATTTGCTTCAAACGCCCTACCACCCACTCCATGTCCCGCTCCGTATCCTCTGTGTCCGATGCAGCCATGAGCTACGTTGTCCCTCCCGTCACATCAAAATGCCCCCTCAGAAATGTCGACTGAGCCCGAAGAAGCGGTATTGGTGCGGAGCCATGAGGCCATAAGGGAGAACCGGACTCTTGACAATCGGGCTGCCCTGCAGTCCGAGTTTTTCGCCTTGAGGGCAGGAAAGAAAAGATGGTATACCTTGTAGTCGGGCGAAGCCTGGTCACAAGATATACCCATTCTTTCCAATCATGTGCCAGACGTGAAGCTCCATAAAGCTCCGCGTCCACCTTGTCAAAAGTCCAAGGAGAAAGTGTTTTTGTCTGTCAATATTCCGCTTTCGCCCATCCGAAAGCCAAGCCCCACTGCAGACCCGCCAACTCCATGTTAGCAAGTATAACGGGAGGATTCGGCTTTGTAAATGGCATTGGGAGACATAAATTGAAAGGCCATATATGTGCAATTTGCACATTGTGATAGAATGCACTATTTTTGTGGGAAAGCAGATGTTGAATCGTCCTGTGATGTGCCTCTTTCGCGCTCTTTGTAGGCATAAAGTGCAAATGCTTTTATGGCAATGTGTATCTCAAACAGGTCCCGTGGTGAATGCAGGTCTATTCCCATAAGCTCCGACGCTCTGTCCAGACGCTGGCGTAGCGTATTCCGGTGAATGTACAGGCGACTGGCTGCCTGGAGTGCATTGGTCCCCGAGTCCAGGTATGTCATCAACGTGTCCAGTATTCCAGCCTTGTGCTGTGAGTCATACTCGGCTAGCTTCTCCACGGCCCGGTAATATTTGTTTTCTCTAAGAGCCTCCGGCGGTAAATGCTGCAACCAATGAAGCGTACCCAGGTCGTCAAACGCCAGCACATGAACTCCATGGGGCATGTTGAAAGCAAGCGCCAATGTTTCTTCTGCTTCCTGATAGCTCTTTAAAAGCATGCGTATGTCGGAATAGGCATTGCCCAGGGACATGCAGGTGCGGTATCCTTTTTTGCTCAGGGCCTGCCAGAGCTTGTGGGCGAGGGCTATACCATCGTGCGTATCCTGCACCGTCGCCAGGAGGATGAGGTCTTTGCCCCATTCCAGAACCATCGCGCTGCGGGAAAGATCCGTCAATGTCTGCTGCAGCGTCCTTTGCAGGGGCAATGGGGGCACTCCTTCCGCGCTGTTGCGGACAATCATGATCTGCTGCTGGCCGTTGAGCACCAGACCCAGCTTCCTGGCCTCCTCCCTCAGGTTGCCTTCCTCGCCGATTCGTGCATTCAGCAGACGCTCAAAGAAGTCACCTTTGAGTCGCTGCTGTACTTCGTATACCGCTCTCTCCCGCATCAGGATGATTGCGGCCACGGTAGCTGCACGTTCCACAGCCACTATGCCAAATTCATCTGATAAGCTTTGATGAGGGATTAGCCATACATACCCCAGCAATTCCCCCGCGGCCACAATGGGGGCTACCACCCTCTCATAGCGGAGCCCGATGTGGGGCAGGGGCGGAATGTGCACAGGCCTCCCCGTATGGTGCAGCGTATCAAGAATCCCTAGCTTGTCTATCTCTTCACGGTGCTTGGGCGGTGTCTGCCTGAGGAGGATAGTTTCCCGTCGTGCTTCGTCTATCTCCCCCTTGTTCGCGTATGCCAGCAGATGAAAAGATGCATCTTCTATGGAAACGGAGCATTGCACCAAATCCGCTAATGTTTCAGCAAGACCATCCAAGCCAGTGCCCTTTAGCACGATTTCCATCAGGCGATTATGCACCACCAGGGATTCCCGCAAAATTGCATACCTGTCGTTGATGACCCTCTCCATGATCACCCTGGTAACATCATAGAAAGGTATATCCCATGGGAGAGTGATGATGGGGAATCCTATTTCGTTGGCCTGGGCTATCATATGTTCGGGAACTGTATGGAAATAGCGGCCCACCGAGACGACAATGCCTGCCACGCCGATTTTTTCCAGGTCAGGTATGAGGGTCTTCTGGGCCTCTTTCTCCACACTGAGCCCCAGAGCCGTGGTGAAAAGCAATTCCCCAGGCCGGGACCAATCCGCCATGTCCGGCAGATCTACGATATGAGCCCAGCGTACCTCTCTGTTCAAGCCTGTCTTGCCTGCTACCAGGGTGGCTCTCTGAAACTCCTCGAGCTTCAATACCGTTTCTACAGTCAGCGCAGAATTCATAGATCACATCCCATTGTGTGTGCTTTAACCCTGTATCCCAGGCGCAGTAGCCCGGTACCAGGATATGCTCACCAAGCCCAAGAGCAGCCCGAGGCACTTGGAACGCCTCTCCATCTCAGACCGCGGGAATCTCCAGCGACCCACTGAGCAGGCCGCGCCTTGTGCCTGATTCACCTCGGCCGATCAGGCTGGGG
>CAZDOZ010000144.1:0-6541 GCA_964507175.1 uncultured Anaerolineae bacterium | reverse complement strand
AACCCAATGGGGTTTTGTCTTGACGGGATACTTGGGCAATGATAAGATTTGGGGGCGTTCTACTCTGGTCGATAGGACCAACGCCATTTCAGGTCTCGGGTTAGGAGATCAGCTTTGCCGAATCTCGCCCACAACAGGTGCAGCGAGAGTTACGGCGGAGCGCTAGCAAAAAATCCGTCTCAAAGGAGAGACCCATGTCTGAGAAAATGCGTGCAGTTATCAAAGCCCAACCAGGGCCGGGCTTCGAAATGGCCCTGGTGGATATCCCCAAGATTGGCCCCAGGGACATTTTAGTAAAGGTTCGTGCCGCTTCGATCTGCGGAACCGACCTGCACATCTACCGATGGGATCAATGGGCCCAGTCTCGAATAAAACCGCCCCTGATCATCGGCCACGAGTTCTGCGGCGAGATAGTCGAGCGAGGTTCCCAGGTTACCCACGTGCAAGTGGGGGATTTCATTTCTGCCGAGAGCCATGTGGTTTGTGGTGTGTGTGACTATTGCCGCACCGGCAGAGGGCATCTTTGCCCTTATACCAAGATAATCGGCGTGGACAGGGACGGTGCTTTCGCTGAGTATGTTGCGATTCCCGCGGAGAATGCGTGGGTTGAGCCGAAAGAGATGCCACCAGAAATAGCATCCCTCCAGGAGAATTTCGGCAATGCTGTTCACACAGCCATGGCGGTAGATGTCAGGTCGAAGAAAGTTTTGGTGACCGGATGCGGCCCGGTGGGGATCATGGCGATTGCCGTGGTAAAAGCCACTGGGGCACGAATAGTCTACGGCACCGACGTCAGTGATTACCGTCTGGATCTGGCGAAAAAAATGGGGGCTGACGTGGTACTCAACCCGAAGCGAGATGATGTAGATGCCAGGATCCTGGCGGACACAGACGGCGAGGGCGTGGATGTGCTCCTGGAGATGTCCGGCGCTCCCGCGGCGATCCAGCAAGGTTTCCGGCTGCTCCGCCCCGGCGGGGAGGTAGCCATGCTAGGCTTGCCGCCCGGCCCGATGGAGTTCAATTTCAATGAATACGTGATCTTCAAAGGGGCAACTATTCACGGCATAGTCGGCAGGCGTCTGTGGGAGACGTGGTACCAGATGCGCGGTCTGATGCGCTCCGGCGCAGTGAATCTAAAACCCCTGATCACACACCGGTTCAGCCTCGACGAATATGAGGAAGCATTCGAGCTGATGGCATCCGGCAAGAGCGGGAAGATTGTCTTCTTCCCCAATGGGCGTTGATCTCAGAAATAGCGGCAGGGGCGATTGTTCGTCCTCGCCTCTTTGGGGGTGAACGAGGACCAACAGCGCACCCTACCGATGCTCATCCTCCCCGAAATTCCATCAAATCAGCCAGGACGCCGGCGGCGGTAGCATCTGTGCCGGCGCCCCTTCCTTGGATCACCAATGGCATTTTATCATAGTGGGAAGTGTAATACGCGACCAGATTGTCACTTCCACGCAGCAAGCCCAGCGGCGAGTTCTGGGGTACTGACTCCAGCCCCACACGGATTTCCCCCTCGGTCACCGATGCGACGTACCTGAGCGCTTTCCCATTGAGCGAGGCCTCTTTCACCATCCTCGAAAATTTCCCGTCCAGAGCAGAGATCGCCTCTAGAAATCGAGTGATAGAAATGTCATCTATTCCGGCGGGATAGAGAGAATCCAGGGCAATATCCTCCAGGTTCAGGTCATACCCCATGTCGCGGGCGAGGATGAGAGCTTTCCTGGCAACATCCACTCCCCCAAGATCATCCCTTGGATCCGGTTCCGTGTAGCCGAGTTTGTACGCAGCCCTCACCGCCTCGGAGAAAGGCACACCATCCTGGAGGCGATTCATCAAATACCCCAGCGTGCCGCTCAGAGCTCCCTCGATCCGGTAGACTCTGTCGCCGCTGCGCAGCAGCCGCTGGAGGGTGGCGATTATCGGCAAGCCTGAGCCAACTGTGGCCTCGTACCGGAAGAACTGCCCACTTTTTAGCTCTCTGTACACCTCCATGTCGCCTGTGATGGGCTTCTTGTTCGCCAACACGACGCCGTACCCCCTCCTGATCGCAAGCAGCAGCGCTGGGATTGTCTCCTCGGACGCGGTGACATCCACCACCACTGTCTCCTTCGTGCCTGCCACATCCACAATCGCGGAAGCGTCATTTTGGCAATACCCCGCCGGATGGTCTTTCAGCCCTTTGCCACTTATTTTCCACTCGAGGGCATCCAGCAGGACATCATCAGGAATGCCGTCCGTGCCCACGATCGCCCCTTCGCTGTCGCACACCGCCACGTATCGCAGGCGCACACCATATTTCTCCCGGTGCCACTGGCGCAGGTTCAACACCTGTCTTACCAGGGAGCGGCCGACCCCTCCCAATCCGAGTTGGATGAGCGATATCGTTTGCATGTTGGTCTCCTCGCCAGGACTACCCCGAAAGTCCGCTGGTAGGCACACGGACAGGCGGTCACCCCTACCTCCGCCCCGGTCTTCACATCTCGATGACAGTTCCCGCTCCGCCCGGGACGTATTTCTCTGGATACAGGTCTCGGATCTCTTTCTTGAATCTGGTGCAGTGCGTAGGGCAGACAAGCTCCAAATCTTCCAGCAGAGCGAAATCACGGAACCCGTGGAGCCCACCCACGAGTGCAAATGGCTTTCCGAAAAGCGATGCCGCCTTCAGGATGTCCCCGACTCCCGGGTGAGAGCACCCGACGATGACCACAAGGCCTTTGTCCGTTTTGACAGCCATGGATTGTTCGATGCCGGAAAGCTCGCCGGTGGAAAAGATGCCATCGTGCAGCTCGACAGGTCCGGAAATCCGCACCACGCTTTCAGCGCCTCCCGGGGCAGGGCACGATTCAGGGATGTACACCTTGACCGAGTGCAGCCTTAGGAAGTCAGACAGGCCACCGGTATGGTCCAAGTGAGCATGGGAAATGAATATTTCCTCCACAGAATCGGGCTCTATGTGGAGACGTTCCATGTTGGACAGGAGAATGCGACCATCGGCGCCGGTATCGAAGAGTATCCTGTGCCCATGTGCTTCCACCAGAGCAGAAAACCCCCAATCTGCCGCCAGATCTTTCCTGGCGGAGGTGTTGTCGTAAATTATGGTGATCCTGAGCACCATTATTTCACCTCCACGCTTACCTCGAACACTTTTGCAGGTTGAGCTTTCTTCTCCCACGAGCGGCGATATATCAGCTTGAGAACAGTCTTCCCCTCGGAGACTGCTTGGAATGTGAAAATCGTTTTGCCGCCCGCTCCAAGTGCCTTGGAATCCGACTTAAATTCCGGCTCTCCAACCTGCCGAAGCACACTCTCGTCCATAGAGGCCACTTCCCACCTGTAGCCGGTGGTAGGGTTGCTGTCAAGGGCAATCTCCAATTTGCCTCTGGGACGGAGACGCACTACGGCTCCGGAGTCCTTTTCGCTGAGCTTTTTTGCACCGCCGGAGCACGCTGCCAACGGGATCGTCAATACTGCTACGAGCAAGATCAAGAGAATCTTACGCATGACACACCTCCTTGAAACAACCGAGGAGCCTTTTCGTTGACGATGGGCGTCGGGGGCTCCGCAAGTCCAAATAGCGAAAAGACCTCCCCTTCTGAAAAGAGAGGGAGGTCTTTTGGAACCAAAGTCTTCATCAGGGGCGGTAATATTCTATCAGCTCTTTCAGCAACCCCTCCCTGGAGCGTCGCTCCGGCCTCACGGCGTTCAGACGCTCATGGTAGGGTACATCTCCTTCTTTTTTGTAGAAAACCCCAAGGTAAAGCTTACTCTCATCCAGGGCAAGTCTGAACGCTTCCACCTGATCCGTCGGGTCATAGTCTTCCGGCAGGGGAGTGGCGATAGCCCGGAACTGGCGGTAAGTGTCGTAGAAAGTGACACACGGGCTCAGGACATGGATGAAAGAGAAGCCTTTATGCTGGATTGCCTCTTCGATGACTTTGGTCATCTCTTTTGGCTTTCCGGAGAATGCCTGCGCGACGAAACTAGCACCGTAGGCGATCATCATTGCCATCGGGTTCACCGGGGTTTCTACCGTGCCGTAGGGAGAAGCCTTCAGGCGTGTTCCAACAGGGCTGGTCGGCGAAGGCTGCCCTTTGGTCAGGCTGTAGAGCCTGTTGTCCATGACGATGTAGGTTATATCCACATTCCGGCGAGGCGCGTGGGGCAGGTGCTCGGCGCCGATGCTGAAGCCATCGCCATCTCCGCCGACGGCAAACACCGTAAGCTCAGGGTTTGCCATCTTCATGCCGGTTGCCAGCGGCAAAGGACGCCCATGGATGCCGTGGAACCCGTAGGCCGAGACGAATGCCGGGAAACGCCCGGAGCATCCGATGCCGGACGCGATAGCCACATTCTCGGCTGGGATATCCAGCTCCGCCAAAGCAGTAGTCAGGCCATTCAAAACAGCATAGTCACCGCAACCTGGGCACCAAATCGGCTTGACATCACTTCGATATGACTTGATTTTCTCTTTGAGATT
This sequence comes from uncultured Anaerolineae bacterium, assembly GCA_964507175.1. GTDB lineage: Bacteria > Chloroflexota > Anaerolineae > S016-19 > S016-19 > S016-19. The sequence goes on along the minus strand of CAZDOZ010000144.1, from coordinate 2,055 downwards.
GCTCATTTCCATACCTCCTTACGCGCTGGCACCGGAGAGCCGGGCGTGGATTTTTTCCATCTTGGCGAAAATATCGCCAGCGGTGAACGTCAGGCCATCGTAACGATGGACGACTTCTGGGTTGATTCCGAGTTCGGCCCGCAACAGGCGCGCATACTGACCGGTATAGTTCAGTTCCGGCACCAGGATTACCTGGGCGCTGTCGGTGAAGGCTTTCAGTTGCTTGACAGGCAGGGGGCTCAAAAGCTTGGTGTAGAAAACGGCCGCTTTGATTCCTTTGGCCTGTGCCATCTCAACTGCCTCTTTGGCTGCCCCATAGGTAGTCCCCCACCCCATGACCCCGATCTCGGGGTTTTCATCGCCATAGTGGGCGAAAATTCTGGGCCATTCCACCATCTCTTTCAGAGCCGTCTCCACTTTCCGGAACCGCTTGTCCACCTGAACGACTCGGTTGTCCGCCTCGTGGCTGGGAGCGCCGGTGATCTTGTGCTCCAGGCTCTCGGCGGTGTACTGACCTCCTTTCTGCCCGGGGACGGCCATGGGGGAAATTCCGTTCTCTGTGACGGCATACCGATAATAACGCCCCTCCAAGTGCTCCAGGTCTGGCCTGACTCTATCTATCAACTCGACTTTCTCGGGGAAAGCAGGGACTGCTTCCACCTGGGAAGAAAGCCCCTGATCGCTCAGCACCAGCACCGGAACCTGGTACCGCTCGGCAGCATTGAAAGCATTCACCATCTGGTAGAACGCATCCTCCACATTGGTGGCCGCCAGGACAAACCGAGGGCCTTCACCGTGCGAACCATAAAGCGCCAGATTCAGGTCTCCCTGGTCGGTCTTGGTGGGCATGCCGGTGCTGGGCCCGACACGCTGCACATCCAGCAGTACCACGGGTATCTCGGACATGGAGGCCATGCCCAGGGCCTCTGACATCAAGCTGACTCCAGGGCCGGAGGTGGCGGTCATAGCCCTTGCGCCCGCGAACCCCGCCCCGATCACCATATTGATTGCTGAAATCTCGTCCTCGGCCTGTACCATGTAACCACCGAGTTTCGGTAACTGGGCAGCGATGAATTCCATCACAGAACTCGCAGGCGTGATCGGATAGCCTCCGAAGAACTGTGCGCCGCCGGCCAGTGCCCCCATAGCAGCCGCTTCGTTCCCGTTCAGGATCAGACGGTCACGCTCAGAAGAAACTTCCGGCAATTCGAAAGACCCTGATTCGAATGGGTGAGCCTCAACGTACTCGTACCCGAGTTCCAAGGATTTCAGGTTGTTGTCCAGAAGCTCCTTTTTCTTGCCTAACCGTCGGATGACGATCTCCCTTGCCCGGTCCAGCGGCAGGGACATAAGTCGCGTCATTACTCCGATGGCTACTAGGTTCTTCCCACGCATGAATTTGATGCTCTTGGCGATCTCGGCGAAAGGGACGGAGTAAAGAATGTGGTCACGATCCTCAGAAACATTCACGACGCTGGCATCGTAAATCACAACGCCGCCCTTCCTCAGCTCCCCGATGTGTCTATCATACCCCTCCTGGTTCATTGCCAGGAGTACATCCAATTGATCGCCACGGGAGCCAACGGGATGGGTCGAGACACGCATTTGGTACACGACGTGCCCTCCCAGGATTTCTGCGGGGTAAGTGCGGAAAGTAAAGATTTCGTAACCGGTAAATGCGGCTATTCTGGAGAGAATTTCACCGGTGGTCACGATCCCTTCACCCGACTCCCCACCGATACGGATAACAAGATCCTCTACTGCCATTTTTTCCTCCCAACAATTTGCGGATTGATACCTTCACTAACCGACGGTAGTCTCTGATTACGGCAAGCCTGCGCCTGCCGCGGACGGAAAGAGCCTAATACCAAGTCGGTTTTGTCACCATAATGAAAAAGCAGCACCCGACCGAGCACTGCTTTTAAGCCCTGTCCTCCGTCGGAACCCTGAATCCGGTGGGCTTTTTCACATACGCGGCCATTATAGGTTTAACACTTTTCTTTGTCAAAAGGGTGGCGCTATATTTAACCGCGGCACCGTCACGAAGGTAAGGAC
>CAZDOZ010000143.1:0-6749 GCA_964507175.1 uncultured Anaerolineae bacterium | reverse complement strand
GCCCGACTACAAGATGTACCCTTTTTCCCAGTCATGTACCAGGCGTGAAGCCCCAGAAGGCTCCGCTTTCGCTTTTTCAATAGTCCGAGTGGGGCAGAATGATGGTGGAAGAGAAAAAGCAGGAAGAAGACCCTCTGAAAAAGTGGGATTCGCTGGTAGAGCAGCGGATACAGGAAGCGATGGCTCGCGGCGATTTCGACAATCTGTCCGGGAAAGGGAAGCCTCTTGATCTCTCCCGGAACCCTTTCGCCGATCCCACGCTGGAACCCGCATGGCGGCTGCTCCAGAACGCCGGGTTCAGCCTGGAGTGGATCGAGGAGGACAAGGAAATCCGGCGGGATCTGGAAGCCGCGCGGGCGAGGTTGAGGCACGCGTGGTCGCTTTGCCTGGAGTGGGAGGGCGAGGGGGCACGGTCGGCATGGGAGAGGGCCGTTTCCAGGTTCCGTGAGGATGTGGATCGGCTGAACGCACGCATAGACGTGCACAACCTGAAAGTCCCATCGGTGCATTTCCAGCGCCTGCGCATCCATGTGGAGGAGGAAATCGTCAGGGTGCGGGGGCAGTAACACATCTAGGGAGCACAGAAGGGGGATGCAGGGTTCTGCCGGCAAACATGCGGAGAGTGCCGGGCGGTTTCACGACGGTGGCACCGACGAACAGGGCATTTGTTCGACAAACGCGAAAAACGAGGTAGGCATTGCGTAGACTTTTGGGAATCGCTCTGGTTTTCATCATTCTGCTGGGTGGCATCTGGCTCCAGATGCACTTAGACCCCACACCGACTGTGGCTGTGGTCTCGACTACCGGTTCTGCTGTGGCATCGCCGGTGCTGCCAACTGCCACTCCGACCGCTTCACCAACCTCGCCGCCAACAGCGACTCCGACCGCAACCCCAATGCCCACCCCGTCGCCCACGGCAACCCTGTCCCCTACTCCGACGGCGACTCCAATTTCCACGCCCACACCGGCCCCCACAGCGGTTCCGCCAACCCAAACGCCCATGGTAGTTCCGCCTACGCCCGCCCCGAACGTTCTTATGTGGGATTTTCCGTTTACGTTCCAAACCAGGAACAATTGTGGCCCTGCCGTCCTTAGCATGGTGCTACGGTACTACGGAGAAAAAACAGATCAGCGAACGGTGGCGACGGCGATCAAGCCGAACAAGGAGGACAAGAGCGTTAGATTTGACGAGATGGCGGCATACGCTGAATCTCTCGGCTATCGCGCCCGATACCTAACCAATGGGGATGTGCCGACAATCGTCCGACTGGTGAACGCCGGGGTTCCGGTCATAGTGCGTCAATGCCTGAGATCTGGTTCCGACATCGCCCATTTCCGTGTGGTGATAGGTTACCGAAGACTCGGCGAAAATCTGATCTCAGATGATCCATACAACGGCGAGTGGTACACTCTTTCCCGCAAGCACTTCTACGGACTTTGGGAAGCGTTCTTCAACGAGTACATGCTGATCTACCCGCCAGAGAAAGAGCCCCTTGTGGCAGCACTGGTAGGGCCAGACTGGGACGGGGCCAGGATGAAGGCGGATGCGCTGAAAGCGGCCAGGCACGCCGTGAGACAGTATCCCAGGGATGCCTATGCCTGGCACAACCTGGGGGTTGCATATTTTCTAGAGGAGCGGTGGTCGGAATCAGCGGACGCTTTCCGAAAGGCGGTAAGCTTGGGCCTTCCCCGTCGTTTCTTCTGGTACCAGTTCCGGGCCCTCTGGGCGTTCAACCGAACAGGAAATTACCAGATGGTGCTCGACCTCACGACGCCAGTGATCAAGGAGGCCCCATCGATAGCCGAGGTACACGTGGCACGCGGCGATGCCTACATGGGTCTGGGGAAGAAGAAAGAAGCGGAACAGGAGTACCGCCTTGCCCTCGAGTATCAACCCACGTGCAAGCTGGCGAAAGTTCGGCTATTCGCCCTGACGGGCAGATGCGTCACAAAAAGCCACAACAGGTGGTAGCAGTCTTGGAGGTGAATTTTGGAAACATCGGACAGAAAAGGATGGGCGTTGTTGTCTGTGGCAGACAAGCGAGGTCTGGCAGAATTCGCCGAAGGATTGACACGGCTGGGATACCCACTCCTGGCAAGCGGTGGCACCGCCAGAGCTATCCAAGAAGCCGGGCTGGAGGTCACGAGGGTAAGCGACCTTACCAGATTCCCGGAGATCCTCGGTGGCAGGGTTAAGACGCTGCACCCGGCCGTTCATGGGGGGATCCTGGCCCGCAACACGCCGGAGCACATGGCAGAGCTGAAACGCCACGGCTTGCGGCCTGTGGACGTAGTGGCGGTGAACCTCTATCCATTCCGGGAGACAATTGCAAGGCCAGAGGTGCCGGAGACGGAAGCCGTGGAGCAAATAGACATCGGGGGGGTGGCCCTGCTGCGGGCTGCTGCCAAGAACTTCGAGCGGGTAACTGTCGTCTGCGATCCGGACGACTATGGTGAGGCTCTCATCCAGCTGCAGGGAGAGCAGACCGTAGCTCAGCGGCGAGCACTGGCACTCAAAGCATTCCGACACACCGCATCTTACGACATCGCCATTGCCGGATACCTGGCGCGGCAGACAGGTGAAGGTGCGCTCCCCGAAGCGGCGCTCATGTCGCTTCGCAAGGTGCAGACCCTGCGATATGGAGAAAACCCTCACCAGTCAGCAGCCCTCTACCTGCCCGACGGCACAGAAAAGGCGTTCGTTCAGCTCCATGGCAAAGAAATGAGCTACAACAACTGGCGGGACATGGACGGTGCCTGGAATGCCATCCAGGATTTCGATGACCCGACGGTGGTAATCACGAAGCATGCGAACCCCTGCGGCGTGGCCTCTGCTCTCGCCCTGGTGGAAGCTTACCAGGCGGCCCTGGCTTCCGACCCCGTGTCCGCTTTCGGCTCGGTTATCGCCGTCAACCGCCCGCTCGACCTGGAGACCGCAGAGGCGATGAAAGGCCTGTTCATCGAAGTGATCGTGGCTCCGGATTACGAGCCGGATGCCCTTGCCAGACTCAAGCGGAAATCGAAGAACCTGCGTATCTTGAAACACACTGGAGTGCCTTTGCCCGACTCCCTCTGGCGAACCACGGCGGCAGGCGTGCTCATCAACACCCCCGACCGAAGCATGGAACCTCCGGAGGAATGGCGCGTGGTGACTAAACGGCGGCCCACGCAGGAAGAAATGCGATCAATGGCGTTCGCCTGGAAAGTGGTCAAGCACGTGAGGTCCAACGCCATTGTCCTGGCGAAAGGCCAGGCGACTGTGGGCGTCGGCGCGGGGCAGATGTCCCGCGTAGATGCAGTGAAGTTGGCCGCATGGAAAGCGGGCGCCCGGGCAAAAGGCGCCGTGCTGGCGTCGGACGCATTCTTCCCCTTTCCGGATGGGATCGAAGCGGCAGCGGATGCGGGCGCCACGGCGGTGGTGCAGCCGGGCGGCTCCATCCGTGACCAGGAAGTGGTCGACGCGGCAGACAGACTGGGCCTGGCGATGGCGTTCACCGGCGTGCGCCATTTCCTCCACTGAAGTGGCTTTACGAGCATCGCTCGAGGGGGCGGAGATGGAAAGTCTGGAGCGCTTGTACCATTTGCAGGAAGTAGAACTCTCGATTGGGCAGCTCAGGAAAGAACTGAACGACCTCGAGAAGTCCCTGGGCGAAACTGGGGAACTCCTGCAAGCCAGGAATGCTGTCCTGAAGGCCAGAGAAACGCTGAAAAAGGCCCACAAAGAAGCCAAAAACCTGCAGGAGGGAATATCGAGGGTCGATGCGAAAGCGAAAACCGTAAATCAGAAGCTTTTCGGCGGCAGGATCCGGAACCCGAGGGAGGTGGAGGCGCTGCGGGAGCAGGCTGAATCCATCAGGAAACACCGCTCTGACCTGGAGGATTCCCTCCTCGACGTAATGATACAGATCGAGGAGTGGGAAGAAACCCTGTCTGAACGGGAAAGTCACCTGGCAGAGGTCGAAGCATCGTGGAAAACGGATCAGTCGGAGAAGCGTACACGCATCAAAGGAATCGAGGAAGAGTTGGAGCGTCTGGGTGAGGAGAGGTCGGTACTGAGGAGTGCGATACCGGCAGACCTGCTGGCCGACTACGACTATCTGGTTCCGCGGAAGGGTGGCAGAGCTGTTGCCAGGGTGGTCGAGGGGACGTGCGGGGTGTGTGGAGCCGTGGTACCAAGGGCTTTCCTGGCGAGGATGCGCTCCGGCGAGATCGTCCATTGTGGTGAGTGCGGCAGGATTTTGCTTGGGTGACCGGAGAAGGCACAGGTCTTCGTGCTCCCTACTGCGTCGAGACGGGGACATTCATCAGCACTCGTCCGTCCAACTTCAAGACCAGCGCTGGCGTGGATTCAGGCTGCCAGGAAAGCCTGTACTGGAGCCATGGCAATTGCCATCTGGGGACGAAGAAATCCCTGTTGCCGGGGGAATGGAAAACTGCGCCTGTAGACGTGTCGAACAATCGCAACCGAGGCCAGAGGGGTGGAGGAGCAACCCAGACGAAGTATTTCCGGTAGTGATCCAATAGTGCCCGCACCTCTCCATACCGGTCTTGGCTTCCCATCACTACCACCAGCACCTGATGTCCACGGTAGACCGCCGAAACCAGAAGGCACTCTTCGGCTGCCTCCGTTGTGCCGGTCTTTATCCCGTTGACCCCCGGGTAGGTTCCAAGAAGCTCGTTCCTGTTCCAAAGGGGGTGCCCGGAGACCGTCACCTGCCTCGTGGCGACCACTTTCCGGAACAACGGATAGTTGTCGTAAAGGTAATGGGCAAGCAGAAGCATATCTGCAGCTGAGCTGTAATGGCCTGGAGCGTCCATGCCATGAGGATTGACGAAATGCGAGTCTTTCATTCCCAGTTCCGCGGCCTTCCGATTCATCATCTCGGCAAATTTGGGAACACTTCCGCCTACGGCTATCGCCAGGGCAGTAGCGGCATCGTTCCCAGAAGGGATGAGCATTCCGTACAGGAGATCTCGGACAGTGATGCGCTCGCCCGCTCGGAGGCCCATGCTGGACCCACCGACCAGGGCTGCTCCAGGGACCGTGACTTCCCGGTTCAGGTCGGCTTTTTCCAGCACGACCGCCGCAGTCATCAGCTTGGTGAGGCTGGCAGGGGCCAGGCGTTCATGGGGCGCTTTGGAGAAGAGCACCTCGCCGCTGTCCACATCCTCGACAATGGCGGATTTGGCCGTGAGAGCCGGCCATTTTTCTGTTTCGACCAGCAGAGATATCTGGGGCGACGACAGGTCCCAGGCATTGTCGGGTCCGCCAACTATCCTGGGAGAAGCAAAACCGGTAGTAGCCCAGAATCCCAGCAGGACTGCCAGAAACAGCCAATTTCTCAGCGCGTAGCGTGCAAACTTTTTCCAGTCCATCGGAGAATTCCTACGGTGTATTGGCAACCTAGTTTTCTTGCTGGAAAGGCAAGTCCTCTCCCTCCTCGATGATTGCAGCACCGCCCGCTCTCAGCCGCTCCACCATGTCATTTCTGGCGGCCTCCAGTTCTTTCCGGGCTTCGCCCTCCTCCATGCCGGAGACCGTCAGGGTTATCAGCACCCTTGGTTTCCCGTCCACCACCCTGGCCCTGGACTTTACGTACACCCCGGGATGTGTCTCGGCGACGGCGTTGATTACGCTGGCGACAGTGCTTTCACCCTGCCCCAGCATGATTCCCCATTGGAGCGAGTGCAGACCGGAGAACCATTGTCGCAGGTACGGCTGCAACGAGGAATCGAAAATGCCCCGCATCTCCGGAGGCACGCCAGGGAGTGCGATGATATGTGTTTCTTCCACGTCCATTAGCACGCCCGGGGCAGTGCCAACCGGATTCCACAAAGGGACGCTGCCTTCAGGGAGGTAGGCCATTTTCTCTCGTTCGGGGGTTATCGTGTCGTCGTTTATGAGGCCGGCGGCTTTCACCTGGCGGTAGCGCTCTTTTACCATCTCGAATGCTTTTTCGTCCATGCGTACAGGCCGGCCCAGCGCCTTGCCGATGGAGGAAAGGGTGATATCGTCCCAAGTGGGGCCGAGACCGCCGGTGGTTATCACCAGCACAGGGCGGTGGCTCAGGGCCAACCGGATGACTTCCCCGATAGCGGTGGGGTCGTCTCGGACGATATACGCCTGGCGAACGAACGCTCCTATGTCATTCAAGCGTCGGCAAAGCCAGTGCAGGTTGGTATCGTGCACCTGGCCGATGAGAATTTCGTTGCCAATGGCTACCAGTTCGACCTGCTGGTTCTGCATTGGATCACTCATCTAACACTGGCTGGCCTGATGCCGAAATACACTTTGGGGCCTCTGATTACCCGCAGGATAGTCTCCGGAGAGCGCCATGGGATTACTTCGCTCATCTCTTTGGGAGAAAGGGGCTTGTTCCCATTGACCAAAAAGACTCGAAAAATATTGGTGGTCAGTGGGATGTGCGGGCCCATGAAATCCGGCTGATCTTTGCAATGCATCAACAGGCACTGCATCATTGGGTCGGTGCGGACGACCACAGCTGTCTCAGGGTCCACCCAGTCCACTTCCTCGATCTCCCACTGGTCTTTGTAACGTTCCCTACACACATCGCAGAGTTGGTCGCGGAGCACTAGGCGGAAATCCAGATTCTCTTTCTGCCACCAGTCGAAATCTATCCAAAATTTCGTGTCCGTGGTCGGCTTGATCCACTTTCCCATGGTCGGCGTCCCCTGTTTCAAGATATGAGCATCTGACAAATTGTTTGGTGGCGCTCAAAAGCAGTGGG
>CAZDOZ010000142.1:0-6751 GCA_964507175.1 uncultured Anaerolineae bacterium | reverse complement strand
GACGATGCTCACGGTCGTGGAAGAACACCGCCTCTTTCTCGAACGCCAGCATGTATTACGCCGTAGGCATGAGGGAACACTCGTACCCGTCCTCCCGGAACCATAGCTCGATGCGCAGCCTTTCCGTCCTCTTCCGGCCATAGTGAAGGATCTGGTCAGCGCCTCCGGACTGAAGCACGAATTTCTGCATTCCTTCATTTACTACTTCGTTCATGAACTGGAACAGGCTGACGAAATTGGACTTGCCGGACCCATTGGCCCCGATCAGTACGTTGATGGGGTTGAGGTCAAGACGTGCCTCGCGGATGGACTTGTACCCTTCTAGGACAACCTGTTCCAGTCGAAACGGCACCATAAGTACCACCTTGGTTTCTCATATGTCGGGCTTCCAAAGGCCGCGCTGGGAATTATACACAGTGCTTGGTTTTCCCTCAACTTCCCAAAAATTGCTGCGCCCTTGTTCGACACCATCACTTCTTGCGAATCTCCGGGTAGAGCGAAAGCAACCCCTCCTCCGACGCTTCGCACACGCCGCGCTCGGTGATCAGGCCGGTTATCAGGTGGGCAGGGGTGACATCGAAGGCATAGTTGACCGCCGGACTCTCCTCCGGCGTCAGGAGCACACGCCGGATCCGGTTGCCATCCCACCCGGCGATGCACTTCACTTCCTCCGGCGACCTTCGCTCGATTGGAATCTCTTCTATCCCATCTCGAATCTTCCAGTCGATGCTGGACGAGGGCAATGCCACGTAGAACGGCACGCCGTTGTCCTTTGCTGCCAGCGCCTTAAGGTACGTCCCTATCTTGTTCGCCACGTCCCCGGTGGAAGTGACCCGGTCGGCGCCAGTGATCACCATGTCCACCATGCCGTGCTGCATCAGGTGCCCGCCCACGTTATCCACCACCACAGAATGCGGCACGCCCTCCTGCAGAAGTTCCCACGCTGTGAGGCGCGCCCCCTGGTTCCGCGGGCGGGTCTCGTCCACCCACACATGCACGTCGATGCCCAGATCATGGGCCTTGTAAACCGGGGCGGTGGCAGTGCCGTAATCCACGAAAGCCAGCCATCCTGCGTTGCAGTGGGTCAGGATGTTAACCGTGCCGCCGTTCTTCCGTTCGGCGATCTTCTGGATGATCTTGACGCCATGCTCGCCAATACGCCGGCACGAATCGGCGTCCTCGTCGGCGATGGCCTGGGCCGTGCGGAGCGCTGCCTGCACCATGTCATCCACATCTTCGATGGACTTCAGCACCTCAAGCTGGCGATGGACAGCCCACTCCAAGTTTACCGCTGTGGGCCTGGTGGCCTTTAGCTTCTCGCTCGATTCCACCAGGTACTGCCAGAACGCGCCCCGGTTTTTCCTGGGCGCTTCCAGTGTGGCGATGTACATGCCAAATCCGGCGGTCGCGCCGATCAGGCCTGCCCCGCGGATGTGCATTTCCTTGATTGCAGCTGCCACCTGATCAACCGTCTTTAGGTCTTCGACGACGAAATCGTGGGGAATCCACCGCTGATCTATGACCCGCACGACCGTAGGGTCGTCCTCGTTCAGCCAGATAGTCCGGTAATGTTTTCCGTTTACGTTCACTGAAGAGCCTCCGCGAAGAAAGGTTTCGGATTGTCATTTTATCAGCATGGCAAGTTTCGCCCAAATGGAAGCCGCTTGTCCCCCAGGTGCAGATGTCCGCATCACTCAGACGGTTCCCAGGCAAGCTTGTCTTCAGACCCTGGCATCGATGGTGAACGATATCAACGCCGTACCTCCTCCAACACGCTCCGCGAGTTCACGCCTTTGGGCCACCCCCTTAAATCTCTTCGGCCAGCTCCGCGTAGCGCTTCCATCCCACCGCCGAACGCTTCCCAGCCTCCAGCATCGCCTTTTCCACTGCTTCCGGATCGAGCGGAAGGAGCAATGCCACCGGCTTACCCTGATAGGTTATGACGTATTCGGCTTTCTCTTCCTGAACATGTCGGAGTATTTCCGATGTCTTCTGCCTGAGTTCACGCACACCTATCAAAGCCATGACGCCCTCCTTATGTTTCACAATCGAGCCACAATTGTAAAACAATAGTATCACATCCCACCGGGAAACTCAATCCATGAGTCTCGCTAGAGCGATCTCGAAAGGAGGGCAGACGATCCCCTTCTCCGTGATGATGCCGGTCACGTATCGGTGGGGCGTCACGTCGAACGCCGGATTGTAAACATCCACGTCGGGGGGTGCTATTGGCTTGCCGAAACAGGTGCGTACTTCGTTCGGGTCTCGCTCCTCGATGGGGATGCTGTCGCCGGAGGAAAGGCTCATGTCAATGGAGGAAAGCGGCGCGGCCACGAAGAACGGGATGCCGAACTCCTTTGCCAGGATCGCAACGCCCAGGGTGCCGATTTTGTTGGCGAAATCCCCGTTGGCCGCCACCCGGTCGGCTCCCACCAGCACGATGTCCACTTTCCCCTGTGCCATGACCGTGGCGGCCATGTCGTCGGCAATCTGTGTAACTGGAATGCCTGCCTGCATCAGCTCCCACGTGGTGAGCCTGGAACCCTGGAGCAACGGGCGGGTCTCGTCGGAATAAACGTGAATCTGCTTCCCTTGCTCCGCGGCCACGTAGATGACCCCCAACGCCGTTCCCCAGCGGCTCGTTGCCAGGCCGCCAGTGTTGCAATGGGTAAGGATTCCATACCCGTCGGCGATGAGCTCGGCGCCGCGCTCCCCGATCGCCCGGCACACGGCGATGTCCTCCTCGATCATCCGTTGCGCCTCCGCCAGCAGTCGATTCTTGATCTCCCGAACCGGGAGGCCTGCGCTTTCCCGCACGAGCTTCTTCATGCGTTCCAGCGCCCAGAAGAGGTTGACCGCGGTGGGGCGGGAGGTGCCCAGGTAACCCGCCACTTTCTGCACCTGCGTCAGGAAGCCATCGTAGTCATCGCCGGGGTAATTCCGCACGCCCAGGTACAGTCCAAACGCCCCGGCGATCCCGATGGCAGGCGCCCCACGCACCTTTAGCTTCTTGATCGCATCCCAGACCTCCTCCGCCGTCCCCAGGTCACGGTAGACCAGCTTCAGCGGCAGCTCGGTCTGATCGATGATGCGGAACTTCCCGTCCTTCCACTGCACGCTCTGTATCGCAGTTCCCATATTTCTCCCTCCGGAAAGGAAGGCTCCTTGGCGACGATCGTCGTCTCTACCTTTACACCCAGACGTTCTCAGGTTTCGGTCGGGTGATACGTTGCCGCCTAGCGTCTGTTTCCAATGGTATACTTCCGGACCGTGAGATAGATGAATTCAACTGCGATTGTAGCTTGGAAATTTGCACTTGTCGAGTTTGCAATGCTGGGCGGGAGTCCGGGGTAGATCCTTGGTACCTGGAAGCCCTTGGGATTCCTCTCGAAGAGCGGGAAAACAAAGCAATTCCTGGGGGGCACAAGCCCTGTATCAAGCGTGAGAGCTTCCAGGAGCACTTTTGGGCTTCGATTTGCTTCGAAATCCCAAAGTCGGATAACCATGAAGTATCTCGAGGGTTGTGGTATACTTTGTCGGTTGATCTGTGATCGAGCAGAGGAGAGACAACGTGGAAGAAGGAAGGCCTCCGGCAGTTCAGGGCGAAAACGTAAGCCTTATCACCATACTGCTGGCATTTCTCAGGACTGGAACAGTGGCTTATGGTTTGGCAGGTCTGCAAGAGATCAAGTCGCTTCTCTTGCGTCGAAAGTGGATGACAGAGGACGAAATCGGCGAAGGGCTGGCAATGGTGCAGCTTTATCCGGGGCCGGTACTGCCAAACTTCGTCACGTACGCGGGATACAAGCTTCATGGCGTGCCAGGAGCTGTTATGTCCTCTATCGGTTTCATTGCACCGGCGACTTTGCTGATGCTGGGGCTGTCTGCTGCGTATTTCGCCGCTGTGGACCTGCCGATAGTACACACATTATTCCTGGGGCTGGATGCGATAGTCGTGGGAGTGGTGCTACAGGTTTTGCTCGATTTCGGCAGTAAGGCGGTAAAAGGCCCGCTGGAGGCCACCATCGCCCTGGGCGCTTTTGCAGCGCAGCTTGCCAGGGTCGACCCGCTCTGGATCGTCTTGACATCTCTGGCAATTGGCGCTTTGTTCATCCGGCCGAAAGAGGACCCTGCTAAGGCACTGCCCACCCCCGCTCACCACAAGACTTCCACAGGACGTTGGGTAGGGATAGGGATATCCCTTGTCGTGGTTCTGGGGGTCGTCGCTCTGTCATGGGCGACCCATTCCGAAGCGGGGAAGGCAGGGACTGTGTTTTTCAAGATCGGGTCTGTTGCGTTCGGGCACGGGCTGGCGATCCTGCCGCTACTTCAGGCAGAGGCTGTGGATGGTCATCACTGGGTTACCATGCGTCAATTTGCAGATGGTGTTGCGTTGGGCCAAATCACCCCTGGACCTTTCCTGATAACGGCAGCGTTTATCGGGTACAAACTGGGTGGCATCCTGGGCGGGCTGTTGGCTACGTTTGCCATTTTCTCACCTTCTTTTGTGATGACCCTGATCGCCGCCGAGGTTTTTGAGAAAGTACAATCCCTGAAGTTTGTGAAGGGCGCCCTGGCAAGCGTGCTGGCTACATTCGTGGGGCTGATAGCCGTAACAGCCCTATCGCTGGGCAATGCTGGGATCAATGGAATTCCTTCAATGGTGCTGGCAGGTGCTGCGTTCATTGGCGTCAGGTATTTCAAGCTGGATCTGTTGTGGGTGATCGTAGGCGGCGTGGTGCTGTGGCTCGGGGCGATGGCCGTGGGGTTGGTCTGAACCGCTTTGGTGTGTCCTGGGCTATGGCACTGTCTCTACCACAGATACGGCAGAAACCGATACCGAACCTTTCTTCTGTACTCCCGATATTCGTCACCATACTCCTCTTCGAGCCCTTTCTCCTCGAAGAGCAGAAGCACGGCGTATCCCAGCGCCCACGCAGGCACGCAGAAAAGTGCGTGGATTCCACGGAAGAGAAATCCCCACCCGGCAGTAAGCAGGAGATTACTCAGGTACATAGGGTGCCTCACGTGACTGTAGATCCCCGTTGTCACCAGGTTACTCCTTGCCCGTAGCGCGGGATGAGCCCCAAGTACCCTCTGGGCCCTTGCCCTCAGCCCAATCGCCACAACGAAAAATGCAAGGGCCGCACCGACCGCCGCCACAAGAGGCCAACGCAATCTGGGCTGCGGTAGCAAGGGGAGGACGAACGGAGGGAGCAGATAGAATGTCAGGGCAAAGAGCCGCTGCACAATCTTAGGCATCCGGAGGCTCTTCTCTTTCGCTGCCGGCAGTCGATACACAATAAGCGTGATTACCAGGCCGACAAAGAAGAGTCCAACCCAGAACAGTGGCCTGTCCCAAAAGCCGCTTAGCATTTGCTCCTTCTCTTCACTTTGTCATCGTCCACCAGACATGTGCATGGCAATGACCGATCCGGTGACCCCAGGCGGCGTAGGGAACGTTTTGGGATGGGAATTCACAGGCAATGCTTGTTGGAATGCTGTCGATGACCCCTTGCCAGGAGAGCCCCTCTCTGGATTCCTTGAAGTGATTGTCGATGAAGTCCAGCCCAAAAGGTCGGATGAGCCATCCGAATCTCCCGTAATAGCTGTTGCCCTTCTTCGATATGGCACCACTGACATCACATTTCAGAGAGGTAGTTCTTCCCGCTTCGTCGAATTCGATTGTGTAGTCAGTCCCTTTTACACCATATTTCGACAGAACTTTTCTAAGTCGCTCTATCCTGTTGGACTTGAATTCAGCTTTGCGCATCATGATGGCTGAGAATTGGGCTTCATCCCAAAAGGACTCGTCCACAAAGTGGGCAACCGTTCCTTCTACCTTTATCGACACAACCCTTTTCAACGGCCGGAGTGCCTTTAGCGGCAGCGGTGTGGAGGCAGGGAGTGGCGTAGCGGCAGAAGCCTTGGTTGAAATGGATGTCGGTGCCGGAGTCGCTGTCACATTTGCTGCTTTGCCAGCAAGTGTAGAGGTCGGGGAAATAGGCGTGGGAGTGGGGGACGGTGCGCAAGCCGCAATCAGGATCGACGTCGCCATTAAGAAAGCAAGGGGGTAGCGCAAAGTGTTCCATTTTGCATTCATTTTTTCCTCCTTTGCCCGTGATGCTATCAGGTACTCTTTTCGCCGTTCCAGAAGAAGAGAGCGGCGAACAGCCAGTTGCCCTTGGGTTCGAAAAGAGATGTCCTGCCTTACCAAATGTGTTTTCTGTTGTGTCTTTTACCAAGAGTGGAAACTTTCAACCGGAGTATACCACAACCGTGAAAGTCAAGTCAATCGCAAACTCCGGGTTGGCCGTTTTGGGCGCTTTGTCAGGTAGCCGAAAGCACGCCGAAGTACTGTATGTGGGTCGGATCTGTGGGGTTGTGGGGGTTCACCTTTACCTGCCCTCAGCCACTTTCCGTCCTTTCTCTGTCAGCACCCAGGCTTTTCTCGACTGGGCAGTGACACATGTCCTCGCCAAAGGGCAGCCAGCACATCCTTCGGCGCTTCCCCCGCCCACAGGCTCCAGGTACCCTGCACGGGCCAGATCCTCTAGCATTTGCTCCACTAATCCTTCGCTTACCCTCAACCGCCTTGCCAGCTCTATCTGGCTATGGGCCTGGCCTTCTGCTATTGTCCTGATGAGTTCTCGTAACATCTGTGTGTGCTCTCAACGAATGGATAACCAATTAGCCAATAGGAAAATGGGCACATTCGTTTGTTCGTTGGATATTCGTTGTCAAGCGCCTG
>CAZDOZ010000141.1:0-6786 GCA_964507175.1 uncultured Anaerolineae bacterium | reverse complement strand
AAGAGCGTTCTTATCGGTCCAACGTTCAGCTCGGCGGATGGGTAGCGGGCGCAGCACGCTGCGCCCGCCTGGAGTTCTGGATTAGTCCGGAACTCCAGGCGGGGGAGCGCAACCAACACTTTTGCTCGAAGCCTCATCCGGAGATTCTGGCGCTATCAATCAGCCAGCCACAAGCGTCCACATCCACTTAGTGCATCCGACCAGATCGGAGACCGCCAAGTGTTCCTTGGGCGTGTGTACATCGGCCATGCCGGTAGAGACCACGGCTACCGAGAGGCCGGCTTCGTTGTAGATGTTTGCGTCGCTTCCACCCCCCTCGATGACCAAGCTTGGCTCGAATCCGGCGCGCTTTGCCGCATCCGCCAGCCTGCGGATTATTGGCGTCTCAGCGGCCAGTTGGAACCCTTTGTACTCCGGTGTTATTTCTATGTCCACCGATGCTCCTGGGAAACGGGCCACTGCATCTTCCAGCGCCTGTTGCATGGAAGCGATCTGGCGATTCAGTTTTGCCTCGTCGTGGCTCCTGGCCTCCCCGTACATCTCGACCCTGTCGGGGATGATATTCGTGGCCGTGCCGCCTTTGATGACGCCGACGTTTGCTGTAGTTTCTTTGTCTATCCTGCCCAGGTGCATGGCTACGATAGCCGTCGCAGCCGTCTGAATGGCGCTCACCCCTTTCTCCGGCTCCGCGCCTGCATGGGATGCTTTGCCATGCACCACAGCGGTGATGCTCTGCTGCGTGGGAGCGCTCACGACGATAGCCCCGATGGGGCCTCCAGTGTCCAGCACAACGCCCTGCTGCGATTTGAACTTCCATGTGTCTCGCAAGCGCTTCGCACCTATCAGCCCGATCTCCTCCTGCACCGAGAAGACTATCTCCAGGGGCGGATGACTTACCTCGGAATGCTCGGCGAGGGTACGAAGTACCTCCATGATTGCCGCCACGCCGGACTTGTCGTCCCCTCCCAGGATCGTCGTGCCGTCGCTGTAGACCACGCCGTCACGGATCACCGGCTTGATACCTGTATCCTGGCCCACAGTGTCGGTGTGGGCGCTGAGCATAAGCCAGTCGTCGTCAGCGCGGCTCCCACGTCCAGGCAGCCACGCCACCAGGTTGTGAATGTCATCGTGCAATGCAATCTCGAGTCCAAGCTCCTTGAGGCCTTCCTCCAGTTTCTCGGCGATTTTCTCCTCGTGAGTACTTGGGCTGTCGATACGAACCAGCTCCAAAAAATAATCCAGAACTCGCTTTTCGTTGATCATTTCGTCCTCTCTAGAAGTTCGCGGGCGCTTCGGCGTCCGCTTTCTCCGGGCGTGCCCAGCATTTCTGCCAGCTCCTCCACCCGTTTCTCCCGATCCAATGGGGTCACTTCAGCAATCGTGCGACCGTCTAACACTTTCTTTTCTACTTTCAAGTGTCTCCCCCCGTAGGCCGCCACCTGCGGCAGGTGAGTGACACAGAGGACCTGATGGTCCCTCGCCAGAGACCGGAGCTTCTCGCCCACCACACTCCCGACGCGCCCACCTATGCCCACGTCGATTTCGTCGAAAACCAACACCGGCGTGGGATCTGCGCGGGAGAGCACTGCTTTCAACGCTAGCATCAGCCGAGATGTCTCACCCCCGGAAGCGACCTTCGCCAGCGGACGGAGTTCCTCCCCAAGATTTGCGGATACGAGGAATTCTACCTTGTCCAAACCGGTGAGGTCGAAAGCGACCCTGCGCCCCCCGGCGTATGCCCCCAACGGGTCCTCTTTTTGCTCCATAGAGACGGCGAATCTGGCACCTGCCATGTTCAGGTCGGAGAGTTCCTTTTCCACGGCATTTGCCAGTCTTTCGGCCGCGGCATGGCGTGCAGCGGAGAGATCCCCCCCGACTTCGCCCAGTTTCCTCAAAAGAGCTTCCTCTCTCGACTTCAGCTCTCCCGCCATTTCCTCGCTGTGGGTCAAGGCTTCTAGCTCTTCCGAAGCTCCACGAGCATACCCCAGGATTTCTTCCACAGTGTCTCCGTACTTCCGCCGGAGGCCATCAAGCAGTGCCAGCCTATCCTCCACCTCGTCCAGACGCTGAGGGTTGAACTCCAATTCCTCTCGGTAATCCCGCATCTCCACCGCCAGATCACTCAGCAGTTCAAGCAATTCATCCATGCGGGCCTGCAGCGGCTCCAGAGAAGGATCGACTACTGCAGCGCGCGCCAGGTTTCCCGACGCCTCTCCCAGCATGTCGGACGCTGCAGGCAGGCCTTCTTCGCCTACTTCCAGAAGGCGGTACGCGGCGTCCACCAGTTCCATGAGCTGTGCCGCATGGGCCAGACGAGTCCTCTCCTGTTGCAGTTCTTCTTCCTCGCCTGGAACCAACCCGGCGGACTCGATTTCTTGTATCTGGTATTTCAGCAGGTCTATTCGGCGTGCCCTGTCCCGCTCTGCTACGCGTAGCCGCTCCAGTTCTTTGCGGACGTCCTGCAGTTCTCTCGCCAGCGACGCGAACTCGACGCGCTGGTCTTCCAGGCCGGCGAAACGATCCAAAAGGAGGAGGTGCTGGCCCCGGTGCAGAAGCGATAGATGCTCCCCCTGGCCGTGAATGTCCACCAGGCGGTCGCCCACTTCCCGCACCAGGGCTAAGGAAGCCATCCGCCCGTTTATTCTGGCGATGCTTCTCCCCGAAGAGCGTATCTCTCGGGAGAGAGCGAGGGTATCGGGGGAATCGCCTTCCAGCCCTTCACGCTCCAGGACAGGAGCGATCTCCGGGACGACATGCGGCGGGAGCACGAATACCCCTTCTACCACGAGGGCATCCGACGCTGTCCTGAGCCACTCCTGATGGGCGCGACCCCCCAGGAGAGCCATGAGAGCATCTATGATTATGGATTTGCCCGCGCCTGTCTCGCCAGTGAAGATGTTCAGTCCGGGCTCGAAATCCAGGTGGAGCTCATCTATGATGGCAAAGTTTCGAATGTACAGTTCCGTCAACATCGTGCAATATCAACCTCTGCGTCGGGCAGGTATGTTCTGGCAACGGCATGAGATCGCAACCACCCAAACGAAATTCGTCGTTCCGAACCGAGGCGGGCTGAGAGCCGTTAGCCGACAGCAGAACCTCGTACGAAGGAATTCTTTTTCAAAGAACGCCCCGCCGACTTGCCGATTCGTCGCTCCGTTCCATGGAATGACGGAAGAACATGTGTCACACTGTAAAAAGTTGGTTTGTGATCCACGTCAAGCCTCGTCATCCTCCCCCCACATCACCAAATCCACCAGTACCGGCACCATACCACCCACGAAAGCGACAGCTGCCGCTCCCAATTCCACCGGAGCGTGGCTCAACCATATCTCCCCAGGAAGAATGCCCAGCCCATAGAGAGAGTAGACCACCATTCCCGACAGGACGCCCCACAGACCCAGCCTCACCGCTTTGTATAGCGAATTCCGGCGGCTGACGCCATACCCCATTCCCCCGGCGGTTCCCGCGCTCAGGAGCGCCAGCAGCAGCGCCCAGCCGTTGGTCCGTTTGGTCGACGACGGCTCGAACACACCTGGAGCAATCGGTGGGGTCGGCGTGGCAGTCGGTGTAGGAGTAGCCGTCGAGGTTGGGGTGCTTGTCGGTGTAGGAGTGGCCGTTGGCGGAGGCACCAGGGTGGCTATCGCTCCAGGCTTGCTGCCTGTAATGGTTACCACCAGCGTGGTGGAACTGTGAGCCTCGCCGGAACTGGCGGTGATATACAGATCTCCCTTCCGTTCCAGCTTCACCGTGGCACGAGCATAGCTGTTGACCGTGGTGGATTCTTGTAACGGCAGCTCCAGTGACTCCGACGGGTAGCGGAGACGGAAGACCACCGGCGTGCCGTCGGGGACGGAGTTCCCGTTGTGATCCAATATCGGCCCCGCGATCAGATCCAGAGTAGATCCCACCTGTATTTTCGTGAGCTGCTCGACTTTCCCCTTACCCTTGGGCCCTGTCAGGGGCACGATGTGGATTATCTGGGAGGGGTCAGGGGCTGTGACCTCTATTAGATCGTAGTTCAGGGCTGTGATCGTCACCGGCGGATGCCCTTGAGGCGCAAACTCGTGGTATATCGCCCTCACCGAGGCCTCAAGGTACGGCCGCGTCTTGGAGTAGACGCCGAAGTATGCCGTCAGTTTGCTGATTTCCGTTGGGTCGAGATAGTACGGAGCGCTGTAGCTGAGGACTATCAGCTTCTTGTCCGGTCCAACACTGGCGGGAAGTCGCAGAAACAGAGAAAGGGCATCCGACTCCGGATAATCCTGGTCGATATCCAGCATGGCAAAAATGAACCATCGGGCGTTTTCGATGAGCTTTGCGATCTCCTTGTTTGGAGGTGCGTTTCCTTTCTCCTTTGCCAGGACGTAGTCCTTCAATTCCTGGAATGAGATGCTGTGGATCTGGTCAGGCGATGCCTGCCCGGTTCCCTCCGGCCCATAGAGGCGCAGTATGATTTTCTCCAGCGCGTCCACCGAAATGTAAGGGAATGGCTTGCAGTCGTGACAGGCCTTCCCCTGACGTACGTCGGTGATGATGAGCACTGGCTCCCCTTGCTGAGGGCCGGTGGGCATTCGGTCGGCCAGCTCTTTCGGCCCGGGATAGAGGAGAGATATGCTATCTTGGGCAATTTTGCTGATAGCTGCCGTATCGTGTCCCACTTTTTTCCCCACATCTTTTACCGGAACTTGAGTGCTTTCCCATGTCATGTCCGGATAAAGGCGAAGCTTCATCTGAAGAATCCGCCTGACCGCATCGTTCACTCTGGTGCGGAACGTGGGGTCGGTGCGGTATTTCTGCCGGAAGAATTCGATAGTCCCTTTCATGTTCGCCAATTCGTCCGGCCACACATCCGTGATAGCGAACCTGGATAGGAGGAGCATATCGTTTCCCGCCAGGAACGCTTCCTGAGCCACCTGGCGGTACGGAAATTGTTTGAGAGTGGGGTCTTCGTAATTGCGGATCGCTGGGACACCCAGAGCATCGCTGATGACCACCCCGCCGTTCTTGCGCCACGATGCAAATTCCTGCAATTCCAGAAGCTGGTGTAGCTGTGGTGAGAGGCTGATAGGAGGCGTCAGGCGGCGGATGTTCCCCTGGAATCCCCGATACCGGACATGGGATGTCATGAGCATATCGGTGCGGTGGGATTGATCCACGTCCTTACGTGTTACGGCGACGAACGGAGCCAGCTCCACCTGCTTTAGCTCCGCCAGCGATTTCTGCACCGTAGCAACTTCCTCGTCCGGCCTGCGGTCGCTGGAGCCCTGTCCGGGGAAATGCTTTGCCACCGTCAGGACGCGCCCTTTGCTCCCCAGATGGACGCCCGCGATGTACTCTTCGCCCATACGTCCGACCCAGTATGGATCACCGCCAAATGTCCTGGTGCCGATGTTCCCAGGCAAACTGCTGCGCGGTACGTCCAGCACATCCAGCGATGGCCCCAGAAGCAGGTTGATCCCCACGGCTGCGAGTTCCTTGCCCACGATGCTCCCAACCGTTCTGGAGTCATCCGGCTTCCAGGTGGCGCCGATCGCCATGTTGCTTGGCAGGGGAGTAAAGCCGTTGCGCAGGCGTGTAAAAGGGAACCCATCGCCTTCCTGGTCTATGGCGATGAAGAGCGGGATAGTGGTGCTTGCGCCCTGGGGCAACTTCCAGGGAGATGTTTTCGGATTCAGGTTTTTCTCGCCGCCGAAAGCCAAAGTCTGGAGGGCGTCGGTGAGTCTGGCCACCTGAGCAGGCGTGTCCTCATCATTGGCGAAATTGCCGTTGCTTTCCAAGAGTACCACGCCGCCGACGTGGTAATCACGGATCAGGTGGGCTATGTCCGAATCTGGTCCCACGTCATGGCCAACGAAAGTAACCACGAAAAGCTGCCCGACTTTTTCCTCCGGCGACATTCGTTCCATGAGCAAGTCGACGGAGGATTTCGACGCCCACGCCGAAGGGCCTGGCGTCGCCGCTGCCAGAATCGTCGCAATCAGCATTGCCGCCATCAGGCTTCGTATGGTGCTTCCAATCACCTTGTGCTCGTGCACCGCCGCTCCTTGCATCACCCCGCACAGCTTTTTGCAAGACCTCAATGGTTCCTTCTGTGGAATCCTGCGGGGCTGTGAAATCGGGTTCCTCCGCAGATTTTACCACAAGGGACGGTTACCGGAAAGCGGGAGACCTCCAGAGCAGCAATCCCAAACGTGGACCTGATGACCCCGACGGCGACCCGTGATTTGCGCCAGGGTGCCTGCGCGAAGGCCTGAAATGCGCGGGGATGGGGACGAACAGCGCCCTGAAGGCATGCCGTATTGTCCTGGGGTTTTGGTTTGTTTGGGTGTTCTGGACATTTGACGCTTCTTACATCGGGGTATATCATTTGTTCTGGGAATGTGTTCATCGCCGAGTCCGGTTTTGGATATCCTCAAGGGTGTTGTTCGGTGTCGTGCCAGATGATGTCCCCGAAGAGGGCCTTGGGTGGAATGAGTCCGGATAAGTAATAGTCAGCACGCGCCGAATGTAAAAAGTAGCACACTGAAGGAGTGAAAAATGTCTCAAACAACTACAAAGCATACGCTGAGTACGGCGGAAGCGTTCTATCGCGTGTTTTGCGCCCTGCCCCTACGGGAGAGAATTGCCATTGCTCATTACATTTTGGCAGATGAGCAAGTTAGGCAAAGTCTTGCGCTGTCAGAAGTTCCCAATGGTGTGACGCTGCAAGCGTTTGCCGAAAGCAAAGAGGATATGCCGGTCTTTGACACGGTTGACGAACTGGTAGAGGATTTGCTGTCGTGACAC
>CAZDOZ010000140.1:0-6858 GCA_964507175.1 uncultured Anaerolineae bacterium | reverse complement strand
CAGCCCGATTGTCAAAAGTCCAAACTTCATCGGGAATACAGGATACAGGCACGGAGGCAGGAACATTGCGGTGACGTCGGCGCCCAGATAGGCGACCATCCCCCTGGAAAAGAGACGATAGACAGGGGATGGAAAGTGGTAGAGTGACACAGGGAAATGCTATGGATTTGTTCGCTTATGGAGGGGAGGAACGAAAAAAGCGAGAAGCTCCCCTGGCAGCCAGAATGCGCCCGAGGAACCTGGACGAGTTCGTAGGGCAAAGCCATATCGTCGGGCCGGGAAAGCTGCTACGGAGGGCGCTGGAGACAAACCGCCTTTTCTCCAGTCTGATATTCTGGGGACCGCCGGGCACCGGCAAGACCACGCTGGCGATGCTCATTGCCCGGCACACCGACAGCCATTTCGAGACCCTGAGCGCCGTCCTGGCGGGTGTGGCCGACCTGCGCCATATCATCAAAGAAGCGCAAGACAGGTACAATCTGCACGGCCGTCGGACTATCCTGCTGGTGGATGAGATCCACCGCTGGAACAAAGCGCAACAGGATGCATTGCTTCCCCATGTAGAGGACGGTACGATAATTCTGGTGGGCGTGACCACTGAGAACCCATATTTCGAGGTCATACGGCCTCTCCTCAGCAGAGCGCGTGTGTTCCAGTTCACCCCGCTCGCTGAGGAAGATATCCTGACGCTGCTCCGGCGGGCGCTGGCCGACCCTGAGCGCGGGTATGGTAAGCGCAACGTCCATGTGGACGATGACGCCCTGCTCCATATTGCCCGCGTCGCCGGAGGGGATGCCCGCGTAGCCTTGAACGCCCTGGAGCTTGCGGTGGAGTCCACTCCCGCCAATGCCGATGGTATAATCCACATAGACCTGGAGATTGCAGAGGAGTCTGTGCAACGGCGTGTGGTGGCCTATGACAAAGGAGCCGACGCTCACTACGACACTATCAGCGCGTTCATCAAGTCGATACGAGGGTCGGACCCCGATGCAGCTCTGTACTGGCTCGCCAAGATGCTCCTGGCAGGGGAAGATCCTCGGTTCATCATGCGGCGGTTGCTCATCCTGGCAGCGGAGGACATCGGCCTGGCGGATCCATTGGCGATCGTGGTCGCTGCAGCGTGCGCTCGTGCTCTGGAGTGGGTTGGCCTGCCGGAGGCTGAATATCACCTGGCGGAAGCTACGCTCTATCTGGCCACTGCTCCTAAATCCAACAGCACGAAAGCGCTCTGGAAAGCGAAAGACGAGATCGAGGAGAAAGGAGCCGGGCCAATTCCTCTTTACCTGCGGGATACCCACCGAGACAAGGAAGCTCTGGGGCACGGCAAAGGCTATCTCTACCCCCACGACTACCCGGGACACTGGGTGGAGCAACGATATCTGCCAGACGGGGTGGAAGGCGGCTGGTACAAGCCTTCCGAACAGGGGTATGAGCTCAAGATCAGGCGCTGGCTAGAGAGCTTACGAGAACAGCGGGAGAGCGGATGAATTGATAGCACGCAGAACTGCGGGACGCAGCTCACACGGATCGAACGAAACCTTGCAAGGAGTGGACGAGGTTCGAGTGGAGTGCGGGAAATGGACTGGCTGATCGTCCGCGGAGCGCGGGAACACAACCTGAAAAACATAGATGTGGAAATCCCCAGGGGAAAACTGGTTGTTATCACCGGCATTTCTGGCTCTGGCAAGTCCAGCCTGGCGTTCGACACCATCTATGCGGAGGGCCAACGGCGATACGTGGAGTCCCTCTCTGCCTACGCGCGCCAGTTCCTGGGGCTTATGGAAAAGCCAGATGTCGACCAGATCGAGGGGCTGTCTCCGGCCATCTCCATAGATCAGCGGAAAAGCAGCCACAACCCAAGGTCCATCGTCGGAACCGTGACGGAGATCTATGATTACCTGCGGCTCCTTTTCGCACGCATCGGGCAGCCCCATTGCCCAAAATGCGGCAGGGCTATCAGCAAGCAGACCCCGCAGCAAATCGTGGATGCCATCGCCGACCTCCCCGCCGGGGATCGAGCGCTGATCCTCGCACCAGTGATCACCGGAAAGAAAGGAGAGCACAAATCCGTGCTGGAGGAGATCCGTCGGCAGGGGTTCGTGCGCGTGAGGGTGGACGGTAAGCTCTACGACATAGAGGAAGTGCCAAGCCTGGACCGGTACAAAATCCACACCATCGAAGCCGTCGTGGACAGGCTGCGCACCGGGCCTGGGTTAGACCGCCTGCGCCTGACCGACTCCGTGGAGACCGCCCTGAAAGCCGGGAAAGGCACCCTGATTCTGTCCATTGAGGAAGAGGGCACTTGGAAAGACCGGCTTTTCTCGGAGAGATACGCCTGCGCTTACTGCGGCATAAGCCTGCCGGAGCTGGAGCCGAGGCTTTTCTCGTTCAACAGCCCCTATGGTGCCTGCCCTGTCTGCGGCGGGCTGGGCGTGCAGGTGGAATTCGATCCCGACCTGGTGATCGACAGGAACCGTTCCTTATCGGAGGGCGCCGTAACGCCGTGGAACCGCGACCGCCACAACAGAGGGTTCTACATGCAGACCCTTCGATCTGCCTGCAGGGAACATGGCATCCCGACGGATGTGCCCTTTCGAGACCTGACCGAGGAACAGAAAAATCTGGTGCTTTATGGCGATCGGGATGGGCAGAGAGTCCAGGTCAGCTTTCATTCCAGGAGCGGCATAACCCGTACTTTCCACGCCAGGTTCGAAGGAGTCATCCCATGGCTGAAACGCCGCCACAGAGAAACCACATCCGACTACGTCCGGTACGAGCTGGAACGGTACATGACCGAAAAGCCGTGCCCTGCCTGTGGAGGCAAGAGGCTCCGACCGGAGGCACTGGCGGTTACCATAGATGGCAAGAATATCTACGACGTCACCCATATGGCGGTCACCGGATCGCTGGAATGGGTCAGGAAGCTCCAGGGGGAGCAGGAACCCTCTCCGCTGACCCCAAAGCAACAGATCATATCCCGGCAGGTATTGAAGGAGATTCGATCCAGGCTCGAATTCCTTGTAAACGTGGGGCTGGATTACCTCACACTGGACAGAAAAGCAGACACACTTTCCAGCGGGGAGGCGCAGCGAATCCGCCTTGCAACTCAGATTGGTTCGCAACTTACCGGCGTTCTCTATGTGCTTGACGAGCCTTCCATCGGACTGCACCCAAGGGACAACGATCGGCTTCTACGTACGCTGAAAAATCTGCGCGACTTGGGCAACACAGTGCTGGTGGTGGAGCACGACGAAGCGACCATCAGGGCGGCGGATTGGATCGTGGACCTTGGCCCTGGGGCAGGGGAACATGGTGGGTATCTGGTCGCCAGCGGGCCTTTGCAGAAAGTCGTAGCTACTCCGGAATCGATCACGGGACAGTTTATCAGCGGGAAGAGATGGATACCCATGCCGGCAAAACGCCGCGAGGGAAACGGCCGCTACCTGGTGGTGCGCGGCGCGCAGGAAAACAACCTGAAAGACATAGACGTGAGCTTCCCATTGGGAACCTTTACCTGTGTGACCGGCGTGTCCGGGTCGGGGAAGTCGAGTCTGGTAATCGAGATACTTTACAAGGCGCTGGCCAAGCAGATGTACAGGGCGAAAGACACTCCAGGCAAGCACCGGGGGCTGGAAGGGGTGGAGTACATCGACAAGGTGATCGATATCGACCAGACCCCTATCGGCAGGACGCCTCGGTCCAACCCGGCCACCTACACCAATGTCTTCACGCCGATCCGCGAGCTTTTCGCCAGCCTCCCCGAATCGAAAGCGCGCGGTTACAAGCCTGGCCGGTTCAGTTTCAACGTCAAGGGAGGGCGATGTGAAGCATGCAAAGGAGATGGCATCATCCGCATCGAGATGCAATTCCTGCCGGACGTATGGGTGCCGTGCGAGGTGTGCCACGGCAAGCGGTACAACCGAGAGACGCTGGAGATACGCTACAAAGGGAAGAACATCGCTGACGTGCTGGACATGACGGTGGAGGAAGCGCTGGAGTTTTTCTGGAATCACCCAACAATCCGGCGCAGGCTACAAACGTTGTCGGATGTGGGCCTGGGATACATACGACTCGGCCAGCCCGCCACCACCCTCTCCGGCGGAGAGGCGCAGCGCATAAAGCTCTCCAAGGAGCTCAGCAGGGTCTACACCGGACGTACCCTCTACATCATGGACGAGCCGACCACAGGGCTTCACATGGCAGATGTCGAGAAGCTGCTGGACGTCATCCGTAGGCTGGTGGACCACGGGAACACGGTAATCGTCATAGAGCATCACCCGGATGTAGTGAAATCCGCCGACTGGATCATAGACCTGGGGCCGGAGGGGGGAGATGCGGGGGGCTATATAGTCGCCACAGGAACGCCGGAGGAAATTGCGGAGAACCCCAATTCCTACACCGGCCATTTTCTGCGGAAGGTTCTGTCGGCTAGCCGGGAGTACGCCCTTGCGTCGGAAAGGCATATGGAAAAAGCGAGCAGCTATTCGGCCTGAGTCCAGGCGGACAACTGGCCTGGTTGAAGATTTGTGCTTGTCTGTGCCGCGACAAAAACAGCTTCGGGAATTCCGGAGCCAGATCTTTTGACTATGAGGAAAAAACATGAGCAGGAAAAACAACCCTTATGAGATAGCCCTGAGGCAGTTCGATGCTGCAGTGAGCCACATGGACCTGGATGAAGGCACCGTCAAGTACATACGGAGCATCCGGAGGGAACTGACGGTTACTTTCCCGGTGGAGATGGACGATGGAGGGATCGAGATGTTCACCGGCTATCGGGTGCAGCATAACAATGTTCTGGGGCCCACAAAAGGAGGCATCCGTTTCCACCCAAATGTCACTCTGGACGAGACCAGGGCTCTGGCGATGTGGATGACCTGGAAATCTGCCCTGCTGAGGCTGCCTTTTGGCGGAGCGAAAGGCGGCGTTGCGGTCGATCCCCGTCAACTCTCGATAAACGAATTGCGCCGTCTGAGCAGGCGCTATGCTTCAGAGATCACCCTTATCATGAACCCTGAATCTGACATCCCTGCACCGGATGTAGGCACAAACCCTCAGGTTATGGCATGGATCATGGACACCTACAGCTGGCTCCGAGGCGGGACTGCCCCGGCAGTGGTGACCGGCAAGCCGGTGCCTCTGGGGGGATCTCAGGGAAGGCTGGAAGCCACCGGCATGGGGGTGATGTTTAGCGCCCGCGAGGCGATGAAGTACAACGGGATAGACCCCAAAGAGGCCACAGTGGCGGTCCAGGGGTTCGGGAATGTGGGTTCCATGTCGGCGCGGTTCATGCACGAACTTGGATCCAGGGTCGTCGCCGTTTCCGATGTGTACGGAGGGATTTACAACTCCAACGGCATCGACATACCTGGGCTGATAGAACATGCTCAGCGCACCGGCAGCGTGACCGACTTCCCTGGTTCGGAACCGATAACCAACGAAGACCTGCTGGCAATGAAATGTGATGTCCTCATTCCGGCAGCGCTAGAAGGGCAGATAACGGAGGAAAATGCTCCGAAGATTCAGGCGAAAATCATCGCCGAGGGCGCCAATGGCCCCACCACTCCTGAAGCCGACAAGGTACTGCACAGCAGGGGTATTTTTGTCGTCCCGGACATCCTATGCAACGCTGGAGGCGTCACGGTATCCTATTTCGAGTGGGTACAGGGATGGCAACATTTCTTCTGGAGGCGCGACGAAGTTGCCAGAAAGCTGGAAGAGACCATGGTCGAGAGTTTCAATGCCGTGCTGGATCAGCACGAAAAGACCGGCCTGGACATGCGTACCGCGGCGTACACGCTGGCTATCGGGCGCGTGGCCGAGGCCTTTGAGATGAGGGGGATCTTCCCTTAGACAGCACTGCCTCCCTCATGGACACCCATGGGGGAGGCTGGCTTTCACTTATGAGGCACCCATCCGCACAATGGCGGCGAAGCCTCTGGCTAATCCTTACCTCCTCGTTTTCTGAACATGGCCTCCAGCAACTCCCGGTCCTCCCCACCAATGAAGAACAGCTTGTCCCCTTCCGATTTGGCGATGTTCTCCAGTATGTGCAAATACCTGTAAGCCACTACATCCCCCGCAGCCAGCCTCTCGGAGAGAGTGTCCATGAACTCCAGTACCTCCATGCTAGTACGATCTAGCTTTCCCAGGTTCTCAATACCACGAATTGCCTGGATGACCTCTCTCTGAAGATTGTCGAACGCCTCCAACCTGGCCTTTTCCACAATACCAATCTGCTCGGCTGCCCCCCTTCCTCTGTACTCCATAGCAGCTTTCTCATCCTTGGCACTTCTGATTCTGCCCCAATGCTCGAGCCAGGACTTTTTTAGGTTGTCCGGGGGAGAGATAGAATTTATCCTGACAGCATTGAGACGCAGTCCCCACCGTGGGAATATCCCCCCAGCCCTATTTGATGTCCTGTCGGCGAGCTCCTGGAGAACATTCATGCCCAGTAATGCAGAAAGGTCTAGTTCGGCTATGATATCTCTCAACTGGGACAGGGCGAGGAACGGTGCCTTGTGCCAATCGTCAGACGATGGATTGAACACCGCCCTGAGGATGTCGCTAAGGCGCACGGAAAAGCTACCGGGAATGCAGCAGTCCCACAGGGGGATCTCCCTGCCGATGCTTGCTGTGATGTCTTTGGCGTGCTCCGACACGTTGTTGCCACAATCTGGCAACGTCTGCCTGTCTCTGCCGTCACATGGCCTTATCTGGAACCCAACACCAACGTTGACTTTCAGAGGAATGCCGTCCAGGGTAAGCACATCATCTGCCGTGATAATTTCCCACTGGGGAGAGAGGTCGACGATTCTCTTGATCTTCTCCAGGCGCTCCGTCTCGTAGACCCCGTTGCCC
>CAZDOZ010000139.1:0-6861 GCA_964507175.1 uncultured Anaerolineae bacterium | reverse complement strand
GCGAATCTGGGTTTCTTGCTCTGGCGTCAATTTCATCCTGCACCTCCCGCGTTCGGAAACTTGCAGGCGTATTCATACTGGGCAGCCAGTTGGCGCACGAACTCGCGGATGAGGAGCAGGTAGACCTGGATTCCCTCCGCGCTGTTGGGATCTACTTCAAGCTCCTGACAAATCGCTATGCGCTGTTTGCGCAGGTCACGGCTCAGGTAAGCCAACAGTTCGGGACCCCAGTTCCCCTGGCGCCATTCCTCTTGGCGCGCCGTGCGCACCTTGATGAAATCAAAGACGTCGGTCGTTTTGAGCGCGCTGTTGGCGATGCCTTCCAGGCCATTGATCTGCGACCGTTTTTTGTCGGTCAAGGCCTGAGCCGCACTGCTGCCAAGACGCTTGGCTTTATCGTAGAAACTGTCAGCCCGCAGCGCGACCGCCCGCAGTATTTTCATCCGTAACGTCTGTTCTGTCATTGTCCGTTTACCTCCCAGTGGAATGGATGGGCGACCCGCAGCCGCCCGAACCCCTCGCGGCGACGGGCACCAATGCCCTTGTCTTGCATCTTGAGCAGTGTTCCGAGCATTTCGTCGTCCGGCGGTTTGGAAAATCCCAGCAAGAAAACCGATCCCTTGGTGATCGCTATATCGTCCGGTTTGGGCAGTCGGAGCAGAGTGTTCCAGCCCAACACCCGATGGGTGCCGCTGTTCTGGTAGATTAACTCTACGCCTTTCAGCCCCCACACATCGGCCAGATAGTCCGGCGCGAGGCTCGTCCGGTAACGCAGCAGCCTGTCGAACAGGATCGCATCCGAGACTAACGTCAGCGGAACGTAGGCAGCGTGAGGCGTGCCTATACCAAAGCTCTGAGCTTGTTGGCGTAGTGCAGCGTCAAAGGTCTGGATGCGGGTCTTCAATTCATCAAGAGTTTCGCCGTCATTCATCGCCTCGATCTGCAGCGTCACCCGGCCAAAGCCACGCGTACGATTGTTACCCAGGTGTAGCAGGCCGCTGGTGTTGGCCTGTTGGACGAATCGATCGAATGCCTGAGCCTGGTTGTCGTTTACCGTTAGCGTGCCCCAGAATGTAGCCCCTGCCTGCAACACCTGGCGGCTGTAGAGAATGCCCTGGCGCACTGTGCCGGTAATGCGGTGGATGCCGGTGCGGGTGCGCAAGCCGAGTTGGGCTTTTGTTGTGCCTATCTCTTGTGCATCGAACAAGTTGCGCCGATAAAAGCCGTCAAAGCGGTCTAGCGGTTCACCACACCGGGGGCATCGTTTGAAGGCTTCTAGTGGGCGAGTGTCTGTCTGCCCGCTCAGTGCAAAGAGCGCCCATGGAATCAGCGCATCAAAAACACCATGGTGCGGTTTGTCCTTAGGATCCTTTTCGTCAAAGGTAAAGCCGGCAAAGCGTTTACACGACATCGCCGTTCTGGGCAATGGATAGATCGGAGACATGTCATCCTTCAACTCGTCCATATCAAAGGATGCCGGGTAGAGGTTGCCGAAACTGGCTCCATCGTCCATGAAGAGAGCATCGAATTCAGTCGGATCGTGGCGCAACAGTGCGTGAGCCGAAGCCAGCCCGCCCAAGAGCGCCGTCCCCGGTACGTAAGGCAGCGTCTCGGTGGCCGCAGTCGCGCGCCCGGTGCGGAACGAGAGCGGCCCGCAATCCGTGATTCGAACGATGTATTTCATTCTGCCGCCTCCTCTCGCACCAACTGATAATATTCGAGTTCGTCCAATTGCTCGATCAGACCGTTGGGAGCAATGCCCTGTCCATCCACTTTGCAATCGATCAGTTGGCATTTCACCTGTCCCGCGCCGCTAGACCTCGATCCACCCAGGCGGTCAAGGCTTTTCAGCCCGGCCAGCAGCAAGAGTAGAGAATACGTGCCCTTTCCATCATCTGAATTGAGCGGAAAACCGGCGAGCAAGCCCACGATGCTGCCCGTAAAACTCAAATTCGGGACGCCATACTCGCTGGTGAAGAGCAGCCCCGACTGCGCCGTACGCGTCACCCGCGAGAGGCTGACTTGGGTACGACGTTCTACCTGCCAGGCCTGGAGTTTGGGCTTTAAGAAATCTAGCTTTTTGTCTGCTTCAAACAACTCCCGTGATGATTCGGACATCTGCGCATCGTCGAAGTAAAGTTGCCCCGGCGTAAAGCGGCTGCCAAAAATGCGCGTCACGATGTCCGGATTGCGCCGGTTTGCCTCACGCCATTCCTCGACATGTGGCGATGTGATCTGCAAGTCGAACAACTGTGCCAACTGCTCGCATCGTTCACGTAACACGCCTTTGAGCGTCGAGCCGGGCACATAGAGAAAGCCGTCGGCATCGCGGGCTACCAGGCGGTGGACTAACCCGCCGCGTAAGCCGGTGCCAAAGTGGAACGCCGACTTGAACGTCAACTCATACTTGATCTGGATATGTTCGGTTTTCACGCTCATGCCGCCTCCTTCCCGATAAAATCCAATAACTCTACGATGTCCAGCACTGGCGTCGTCCAATCGTTCTTCCCCCGTTTTATCCAGGGAAGATAGATTTGCTCGTTGAGTCCTGTGCCGACCAGTTCTAACAACGTTTTCCGCTGCTCATCGTTGCGCCGCAGCCGCAAGACTGCCATCATCGCGTCAAGCGTGCCCTGCATGCGGCTTTGGAAAACAGCCGCCCGCAGTTGCTCTAACTTGGCTCGCGGAACTCTGCTTCTCACCTTGCGTATCTGCGCCACCAGATCAGCCATCCCGGCCGCCGTGTAGGGGCGCTGGGTGCGATAGAGTACCGTTTGTCCCCGATTTTCCTCCGATTTGAGAACCTGTCGGTAATATTCGTCAAAGTCCAGGTGGTTGGCACTGCTGACGACCAGGAAGTTGAGCAGCCCACCATCCAGTGTTTCCCCTGCCAGACGTCGCCTGACTGCTTCTTTCTTGGCAAACTTCAGGCTGCTTTCGGCCAGTTGGAGCAAAGGGCCAATGGGGTACTTGATATGTGCCAATACGACCGTAGCAGACAAGTTCAGCCGTTTTCCCAACCAGTTCTCGGTAAGGGCTGGAAATCGTTCCACAATATGCAAGGCTACTTCAATCCCACTTTGCGCCTGGGTAACCATAACCAAGTCATCCCCACCCAACAAAAGAATGTCAAAGGGCCAGGTTTTGCCCTGAGGTACGAGGTGTGCGGCTATCGCTTCACTCACAGACTGATACAAAGCTCCATCCACAGCATCGGCAAAGCGGTTCATTTCCTGCAAATCGGTGATCGCTTCGATCTCTCGCCCCATCCCATCACCATCAGCATAGATCAAGGCCATGTACCCTTTGGGCGAAGACACTTCCCCTAACGTGTCAAAATCCTCTGGACGGTCGTGATGGGTGATCGGGTATCCCAGATCGCCCAATTGCCTGATCAGGCGTCCCCATAAACGATGTTCATCAGGCTTTGCTGTAGCAGATGTCCACCGACGGATGTCTGCTTTGACCCGTGCATCCTCTTGGCGCTTTTTCTGACAACTGGAGCAGAGCATCTCACCGTCCACATAATCGGTGGCGTACTGGGTTCCACATGAATCGCAAGGGTGAAGCAACGGATGGCTAACCGGCAATTCAAAGGAACGGAAGCCGTCTTTCTTAGCTCGCAGGCGATAGCGGAGTGTCTCCAATTGAGCCTGTACATTGGATTCGTCCTCTGGCAACGCGACCATTGCGCCGGTTATAGAAGCGGTTAGCGTCTGATCTCGATAGGCTTTGCCGACAGTCTTGATGACTTCGTCGCCATCTGTATCCACGACAAAAAGTCCCGCTCCCCCATTGGCATAAATTGTCTTGCCGCCGGCCAGCCGAGGCATATCTACCCGGTTCAGACGATCCAACAGCGCGCTGGCACCTCGTATCTCCTTGAGTGTACCTGTAGCAAACACATAATTCTTAATCTTGTTTGTATCAAAGGCTATCAAAGATTTACCCATATGCTTACCTCCGCATTAAGATCCACCATGAAGCTCCCGGCATACTGTGGTTCTCTCCAGTATTGTACCTCGTGTCATTCCACATCACATCAGAACAACCTCTGAATTTCCCCTATTCCCCCTCCAACCACCTCCTCATTGCCCGCAGGCAGGGGCGGAAGTGCTCACGGACGAAATGATAGCTGATGTACGATCCCGGCGCCAGCGCCCACGCATTGCGGCACTCGTCTAGGATAGGCGTTTTGTGACAATCCACCGTCTTCAGCGTGATCCCCATCGCCTCCGCAACCTCCTGCGGCGTGAGCCCCTCGGCAAATTTCACCAGCGCTTCCCGCTGGCGAGGTGTCAGATGATCCCACACCTGACGGCAGCGATCCAGGCTCATCGAATCCAGCTCCTGCACCTGTGCCGAGATCGCACCGGCCGGCGTCGCTCCGGAAAGCACCCGCAGCGTCGGGAAGTACGCTCCCCACGGCACCATCGGTATCTGGATCAGCCTCACATGCTCCCCCGACGGGTCATGCCGGATGGCGCCATCCCTGGCGCGCTCCAGAAATTCCGACTCCGTGAACATGTGCCACGCCCTGTCCGTGTGCCCGAACAGCAGCATCGCAGCAGAAAGCGCCATGAACCCGACCATCCTCGGCCCGCCGGCAATCACCAGGTGCATCGCCCGGCCGTCTTCTTTCAACTGACGGATCACATCCCTCACGTCCAGCCACACCGCATCCGCATCCTCTTCCGTCTGTACGTACTGCAACGGCTTCCCCGACGGCTCCCGCAACAACCGCCTCCTGAACCTGCAAGGAACCCCCTTGTGGGCGTAAAAATCCCCGGCGAACTCCTGAGAAAGCTGGGCCAGGGCCCTGGCAACCCTGGGATCCTCGGGCGAAAGGTGAAGAACCCGCACCTCGTCCACCAGCTCCCCTTGATCTACCAACAAATCAATGGCAAAAGTCACCACCTGCGACTGCCCACCCATCGTAACCACCAGAGTTTTCCCCATCTTCTCCCTCGAATATCAGAGATTTCTCCGATGTAAAACCTGCCTTTCCGAGCTAAACTCGTAACGAGAGGAGTGAAAACCATGTCCGAATTTCCGGCCATCCTCGTCGGAGGCCCGCCACACAGCGGGAAATCGGTGCTGGCGTACCACCTGACCAAAGGACTCCGCCAGCGCCAGGTGGATCACTACGTCCTCCGCGCCTACCCCGATGGAGAAGGCGACTGGAGCTACGAAGCCAGCCAGAACCTGGTCCGCGCCATCAGGATCAAAGGATTCGGCGACGAAAGATGGATTGCCAGAATACGCCGCGACATCGCCCGCAGGCATCTTCCGCTCATCGTGGACGTGGGCGGCAAGCCCACCCTCTCTCAGGAAACGCCTTTCGACGAATGCACCCATGCCATCCTCCTCTGGCCCGACGAACGTACCCACCTGGAATGGCTCGCCCGTGTGGAGCGCCACGGCCTGCCGCTCATCGCCGACCTCCATTCGTCCCTTGCAGGCCCCGACGAGATCATTTCCACAGAACCGATAGTCCGCGGCACCATCTCCGGTCTGGACAGACTCAATCCGAAGCTCGGTCCGGCGTTCGACGCCCTCCTCGAAAAAGTTGCCCGACTCTTCGCCACCGACAGAAAAGCGCTGCGCCGCAAGCACATCCTGGAAGCGCCGGTAGAACTGGCAATCGACATCGAACGACTGGCCGTTACGCTGCGCATCCCAGGCGGCCCTACCGACTGGCATCCGGAGGACATCCCAGCGCTCCTGGACTACCTCCCGGGAAGCAAGCCGCTGGGAGTGTACGGCAGGGCCCCGTGCTGGCTGTACGCCGTTCTAGCAGTTTACTCCCTCCCCGCAGAATTCTGGCAGTTCGATGCCAGATATGGATGGATAAAGCCCCCGGAATTGCTACTTTCAGACCGTTGGAATAGTGCCCCATGGCAAGTACGTCTGACGGACAAAGGAAATGATAGCGTCGAGCTGGTATTCGCGTTGAGGAGCCCGTACATAGACCTCTTGGAGGCAGACCAGGCTCCTATACCGAACGTCCGTAAAAACTCAGTGATACTGAGCGGCAAATTGCCTTGCTGGTTATACACAGCGTTGGCAAGGATATACACTGCTGCTGGGCACCGTGTTTTCATATTCTATCCCCAGATATCTTCGCCTGTGCCGGTGGCCCGCTAGAGGGTAATCGGACGACGCAACGCCTCACGCAATCGGCCGGGGAGCCGAAGCGCTCTGCGGCTGCAAGGATGCACTCGATACATGGCCTGCATATTGACCTGGACATAATACAACTAAAGTGGGGATATTGCAAATGATGAATGAGATGTCAGCATTGGAGCACGCTGGAGGCGATTGACGGATGCTACTCCGACATGCGTGCGCGAACGAGGGGCTTGTGGGACAACCTATCGACGCCGATCAGACTATCTGCCTTCGGAGCACGACAGTATCCCCATCCACGGATACCTCATCTCCGGTGCGGAATTCCTCCACCGGCACCAGGTCAACCATGGGAATCTCAGCAAGAATCGCACCAACAGCGACTATCGGTTCGCTCTGAGCGTTGATCATGGCCAGAGGCGCCACGCCGTTGGCGGCTAATCGGAGAATAGTGTAGGATCCGACAGTGCTGCCTTTGCCGTTGGGAAAGACCAGCACTTTTCCGGCCACAGATTGGCCATTGAGAGGGTGCCCTGGCTCTATGATCGTTCCGGTCTTCGGATCGACCCCACCAAGGAAGCCGATTGGCTCCGGAGAGACGAGCGCAGTACCGGTTACATGCCCTTCTTTGATCACGCGTCCATTAAACCGTTTTTCCATGTCTGAGTCTGGCCCCGCCAAAAAGTTTCCCGGCGACGAAGCGCCGGGATTATGTTGGTACAGCATGCAACA
>CAZDOZ010000138.1:0-6867 GCA_964507175.1 uncultured Anaerolineae bacterium | reverse complement strand
CCAGATACTCAGCTCTGGACATAAGTCCGGACATCATTCCTCCGGCGGAGTAGATCTGCACGGGTGCAGCATGCTGCACCCGTACAAAGGGAACGAATCAACTCTTCGCTGATCCGCTGACTTGCTGGTTTTGATTCAGTCCCCTTCCCACCGCCGCAGGATGATGGTGGCATCATGCCCCCCCAGGCCAAAGGAATTGGAAAGGGCTATCCGTATTGGGACCTTACGTGCTTTGTTTGGTACGTAATCCAGGTCACAATCCGGGTCGGGCGTCTCGTAATTCATCGTCGGAGGCACAATCCCCTCGTACAAGGCCATAGCACACGCCAGCGCCTCTGTCGCCCCGGTGGCACCAAGCATGTGTCCCGTGACTGACTTGGTAGAGCTGACCATGAGCCGGTATGCATGATCGCCAAAGACTTCCTTGATGGCAGCCGTTTCGGACTTGTCATTCAGGGGGGTAGACGTGCCATGAGCGTTGATGTAATCTACATCCTCTGGACGGATACCCGCCTTGCGGAGGGCCATCTTCATGGAGGCTACAGCTCCTTTGCCCTCCGGCTCCGGGGCGATCATATGATACGCGTCCGCGGACACGCCGTACCCTATGAACTCTGCGTATATCCTGGCACCACGTTTCATCGCGTGTTCCAGAGTCTCCAACACCAGGATGGCTGCCCCCTCTCCCAGAATGAACCCATCACGATCTAGGTCAAAGGGCCGAGAGGCTTTCTCCGGCTCGTCGTTCCTGGCAGAGATGCCCCCGATGATGTCAAATCCAGCGATAGTGATAGGAAGAATACAGGCCTCGCTGCCGCCTGCAACCATCACATCGGCATCGCCGCGGCGGAGTATTTCGGATGCCTCTCCCAAAACACCGCTGCCGGTAGCGCACGCCGAGACCACCGCGAAATTCGGCCCGCGCACGCCCAGGTCTATGGCGACCTGCCCTGACGCCGCGTCGGGCGTCATGGCGGTTATCAGAAACGGGCTGACCCTGCGAGGTCCTCGCCTTTCGAGGACACTCTGTTGCTTCAACAAGGTTCCAATTCCACCGACACCAGAGCCCAGGAGCACGCCCACACGGTAGATATCCTCTTTGCTCAAATCGAGGCCAGCGTCAGCCACCGCTTCCCTGGAAGCGGCAATGGCGAATTGGGTGAATCGGTCTATCCGCCGGGCCAGCTTACCATCCATGAAATCCTTCGGGTCGAAGTTCTTTACCTCAGCGGCGATTTGGGTTTTGTAGTTGCTTGGGTCGAACAAAGTGATGCGGGCGACGCCCGAACGCCCCTGAACCATCCCTTCCCACGTTTCGGGAGCGCTGAGCCCCAACGGACTGATGCTCCCCAATCCGGTGATCACCACACGCCTGGCAATGTCGTCTCGATTCATAACCCACTCCTGAAAATGATTATAGTCCTCGCTCATTGGAAATGACCAGACCGGCGCTGATTGGCCTTTGCGTTAAAACACCTCATCCCGGAAAACGACGCGCCCTCCAATGCATGAAATCGAGTATCCTGGGCATCATGGTGTTGTAAATACGGTACATCGCCGGCTTGACAGGATAGTCCCACGCGCCAATATGTCGCTCTAGCCTTGCCCCGAAGCCCAGCTTGAACCTGTACACGCCCCACATAGGGTCGCTCTCCGAAAGCTCGGTCGGCGCGCCCCAAAGATCATAGGTGAAACACCCTTGAGCTTTCGCCCACCGGATCGCTTCCCACTGGAGCAGGTAGTTCGGCATTAGCTTCCGGTGCCTGGAAGCAGATGCCCCGTAGAAATACCAGGCTCTGTCGGCAAACCTGAAAAGGAAAACCCCTGCTACTGGTTCCCCTTTCACCTCTGCCAGGAGCAAGTGTCCCAGATCAGCATCCAGGAAAGTCTCCCAGACACGCCGGTAGTACGAAAAAGGACGGATTATGAATCCGTCCCGCTCTGCGGTGGCCGAGTAGAGGGAGTAAAACGTGGGGAGGTCAGCGTGACCGCCGGAGCGCACCACCACGCCACGTCTCATCGCCAGCCGGATGTTGTACCTGGTTTTTTGCTTCATCGCCGCCAGCAGTGCCTCCTCGTCAGGAGCGAGGTCGAGAACCATGGTGTTCGGGAACTGGATTTGCTCCCGCGACGGTAGCCAGCCACGCGTCTGCAGGTGTGCAGCAACCTGCCTCCCCAGGGGTGAATCCACGACTACGTCGGGGTCTATTTTCACGAAAAGAGCACCATGCCGCCGGGCGTTCTGCTCGAGGTGAGCCAGAACGCGATCCAGTAGCGCCGGATTGGAGTAGTCCAGGGCCGGTCCTTTTGGCACGTACTGGACAGCCAGGAAACCCCGTATCGATCGCCGCGTAAGGACGAGAGCAGCCGCCGCTGTCCGCTCTCCATCACGAAACGCCCACCTCTCCGCTTGCCAGCCGGTAAAGGCCTTGACATCACCCCACTGGGCCGTCTGCAGTACATGTCGGAACGACAGCTTGCTCAGTTCCTCATTCCACCTACGCGGGTTCTCCTCTAAAGCAATTTCCACCATCGCCAAATCGATTATCCCTGCGCTGCTTTCCTGGCCCTAAGCAACAAGTGGTAAATCGCCCGCCCGCCAGGAATGGCGTCCATCTCCCAGGCTCCGATGGTGCGCACCACCTTGCCGCCAAATCCCCGCTTGAACCGATAGACCCCCCAGAGTCCACCTTTGCCATAATCCCCGATCCTCTCGTACCGCTCTGGATTGGCCCCGACCTCATCCGGGATACCCCAGAGGTCATAGATCCTGCACCCCTGCTGCTTTGCCCATTTCATCGCGGCCCACTGGAGGGCATGATTCGGCATCCGCTGGCGGTGGCGGGCACTGGAAGCGCCGTAAAGGTATATCCCTTTCCGCGCGAAAGCGACAGCCATGATCCCAGCTATCATCTCGTCCTGGTAGTATGCCAAAAAAAGCCTGCCGTATCCGACACTCACGAGCAACTGGTGTGCTTTTCGATAGTACTCGAAGGAATGAATGGGGAATCTGTCACGTCGGGCAGTTTCCTGCATCAGGGCGTAGAACGCGGGCAGGTCCTCCTCCCCACCAACGCGCACCTCCACACCTTTCCGGGCCGACAGACGGATATTGTACCTGGTCTTGCTGTGCATTCGGGCCAGAATCTCGTCCTCGTCGGCATCTAGAGGAACCAGGATGCTGCTTCTGGGCTGGATGCTCCTTGTGGGACTGAGGCCAAGGGACCGGAGACGACGCGTCAGGGCTGGGTCATCATTTGCCTCTGGCTCCAGGATCAAAACCAGGGCCCTCCGCTGGCGCGCCAGGGGCCGAATCTCTGCCAGCGCGCGTTCGACCTCCGGCAGCGACCAGTTCCACCATGGGCCGCGGGGAACATACGCCACGCTGAATCCCAGGGGGAGTCTCCGGAAGAGCACCTGTGCGCCTCCCCACGGGGGATCATTCCACGTCAGGCGAACAGGCGCAGGCCAACCAAAAGCTGCTTTCAATTCACCCCACGGGTACGATTGCAGAAAATGCCCCGCCGGGTGATTTTTGACAAGGGAATCCCAACGTCCGGGATTAGTGACGGAATCCAATGGGGCGCTCCTCTTCCTCCTGTGGCAGCTTTATCTCGCCGTACTTCTCCTCGTAACGTCCCAGATTCTCCCCCAGGGCTTTCAGCAGCATTTTGGCGTTCAGAGGCGTCATTAGAATGCGAGCATGGACTTTTGCTTTTGGTGCATTGGGCAGGACCCGCGCGAAGTCAAGAACCACTTCGGACGCAGAGTGGCTCACGATCACAAAATTAGCGTAAATGGCATCTAGCTCTGCCGGTATCTCGACATTGACCTGCCGCTGACCCGGCAACGGAGATTTCTTCGTCATTTCTCTCACCTCCCTGGGCAACTTATCGGCACGCAAAGATCGTCATTCCGAACCGCTCGGAATGACACAGGAATAGCAACCTCTGCGCTATGGACGGCCAACCGATTCAGGACACACCAATGATATCCCATAGCGGAGGGTTTCGCAAAAGGGAAAGCGAGCAGCCTTTTTGCGCAGACAATGGCTTTATGTTAAGATTGTACCGTCATGGTCAAAGGCGCCCTCTACGATAACGAGGGCGTTTTTAGGTGATACATGTCCAGGGAGCATCCTTTTGGACAGGACGTATCGTCTCAATATCCTGGGTGGCGTTTGGGCTTTGACCCCATCCTTCTCCCATGAATATGGGGAGGATGAGGTTGGGGGTGGATGAGGCAAAAGGGCAGCAAGAACGAGCAAGGACACCATCTTCGCATGCCCTTTTTGGCCTTTTCTATTTCCGAAGCAAACACCATCTTCGCCTACCCAGTTTAGCCTTTTCTATATCTTTTCGTAGTCGCTTCGCGAAATTGTGCAATTCGTGGTTGCTATTTTCGGAGCAGCAGATACGACAGGGCAGCAACGGAGGAACGAGGCAAAAGCAATGCGGATAGGGATTGATGCACGATTGATCCATTACAGCCAGGCAGGGATAACGCAGTACACCACGCACCTGGTCAAAGCGTTGGCAAAGATAGATTCCGAAGACCAGTTTTTCTTGCTCCAGAGCCGCAAAGAGCCGGACCCTCTGGTAAACCATCCGAATTTTCGGAGAAAAGGGCTATGGACGCCCAGCCATCACAGATTGGAACACTACATACTGGGCCTCGAAGTGCTCGGAATGCAACTCGATGTGCTCCACAGCCCCGATTTCATTCCACCGAAGCGCTGGTTTGGATCGGATTTCCGCTCGGTGATCACGGTCCACGACCTCGCTTTCCTCCTCTACCCGAATTTTCTAACGCCCCAGGCGGCCAGATATTATGGGCAGATAGACCACGCTGTCCGGCGTGCTGACCATATCATCGCGGTCTCCCAAAGCACCAAAGAAGATCTGATTCGCCTTCTGGGGGTACCGGACCGAAAGATTACAGTCATCCACGAGGCGGCAAATCCCATCTACCGCCCCATAAACCGCGACGAAGCATGGAAAAAAGCAAAGGAGCACTACCCCAACCTTCCCGAGCAGTTTTTCCTGTTCGTCGGCACCCTGGAACCCAGAAAGAATATTCCAGCGCTCCTGAGAGCGTATAGCCTCATGAGACAGAATTACAAGACGGATCATGTCAAACTGGTGCTAGCCGGCAGGCCTGGCTGGCTTTTCGACAAGATATTTCAGCTCGTTCAAGACTTGGATCTGGAATCACACACATTTTTCCTCGGGCGGGTGCCCACCGAAGTGCTTTTGTACTTGTACAACTCCGCTTTGGCGCTGGTGCATCCTGCCCATTACGAGGGGTTCGGGCTTCCTGCTCTCGAAGCAATGGCCTGCGGCACGCCGGTTATAACCACAAGGGTTTCTAGCCTGCCGGAGGTCGTAGGAGATGCAGCGCTTTTGGTCTCGCCTGAGGACGAGGAGGAGCTTGCGGTGCAGATGTGGCGCATCCTTTCTGACGGTGATCTGCGCGACAAACTGCGAGCCAAGGGGTTGAACAGGGCAGCTTCTTTCTCATGGGAAAAAACTGCCCGGGAGACCCTCGAAGTCTACCGTCATGCAGCAAAGGCCTGAGGAAGACGACCAACTATGTCATCGTACCCCCTTTCAGTTCCACAGCACTTCCCCCCTACCCATCGGATCAGAAGGACATTACTGCAAATCACAGGGAAAATCATCCGGCTACACTCGACGCTTCGCCCAGGCACGACAGAGAAAATCCTT
Organism: uncultured Anaerolineae bacterium; assembly: GCA_964507175.1. Lineage (GTDB taxonomy): Bacteria > Chloroflexota > Anaerolineae > S016-19 > S016-19 > S016-19. Next base: position 1,141 of record CAZDOZ010000138.1, on the reverse strand, counting down.
GTAATCCGTCCGGACCACATGGGCGATCTCCTTTTCGCCATGCCTGCCGTCAGGCACCTGCGTGAACTGTACCCAGAAGCAGAGATAGTCGGTATGATTGGGCCGTGGGGCAAAGCTGTGTGGGAACGGTTGCCGGAGCTCGATCGCATTATCACATGTCCTTTCCCCGGATTCACACGCCGACCGAAGGGGAATCCACTGGCGCCTTATCGGCTCTTGATCCATTGCGCCAGGGGCATCCGCGGCGAAGGATTCGACACAGCGTTTGTGATGCGATTCGACCACTGGTGGGGAGCGCTAATGGCAGCAGTGGCAGGAATCCCCAGGCGAATTGGATACGATCACCCTGACGTTCGCCCTTTTCTGACCGACCCCATCCCTTACCGTCCTGGCAGGCACGAGGCGGTCCAGAACTGGGCGCTGATCGAGGGCACCCCGGACGTTGACCCGGCATCCGTAGGGCCGCTTTTCTTCCCCGTGCCCGAAGACGCACGCAGAAGGGCCAACGAATTGCTGGAAAGCGAGGGAATAGGGAGAGACGAGCCCATCCTGGTGGTCCATCCGGGGAGCGGTTCCCCGATAAAACGATGGGTGCCGGAGAAATGGGCGTATGTCACCAGACTTTTGCTGGATCGCACTGGCGCAAAGCTGGTCATCACGGGCGGGGCGGGCGAACGTGCGCTGGCGGAGGAGCTAGCAAATGCGTGTCGCCCTCCGTCGGCAGTGATTGCCGGGAAGACAGACCTGGATACGTTAGCTGCCGTGCTCGCCAGGGCCATGCTGGTCATGGGGCCTGACTCCGGTCCGATGCATCTGGCTGTGGCTGTGGGCACGCCGACCGTCGCTTTGTACGGTCCGGCAGATCCAACGCTTTTCGGCCCGTGGGGACCGCCGGAACGCCACAAAATTGTCATGAGCGATTGGCCTTGTGCCCCATGCGGAAGACTGGACTTCCCGCCGGCGGAGATTCCAGAACACAGGTGCGTGCAGGAAATCCCGGCCGACGCGGTCATCAGGGCAGCGGAAGAAGCGCTCTCGGCTGGCCGCTGAGCGCGAGTGGCTTTCGTGCGCCTCGATTCGGAACGACAATCCCGCTTGTTTAGTCCGCCCTTGCTTTCCCGTGGTCAGGCCAGACAGCCCC
>CAZDOZ010000137.1:0-6903 GCA_964507175.1 uncultured Anaerolineae bacterium | reverse complement strand
AAATGCACCCATTCCTCAAGGATGCTAATGGCTGCGCAGCATCTCCACACCGGCCTTTGGCAACTTTCATGCTCAGATGCTATACTTGCCCGCACATCACGCAAAAAGGAGATCGAATTGCGTCAGGCACTTGCTTTGTCGTACGCCACGGCTGCTGTGTTGACAGCACTGTACGGATTACAGGCTATGGTCTTGCTCGTTCTCTATCTGCGCCACCGGAGGGAATACGTCCGGCCTCCCGAGGTGAGGAAATGGCCTGCTGTTACCGTACAGTTGCCCATTTACAACGAACGGTACGTGGTACCCAGACTGCTGCGCTCCGTCGCCAGGCTCAGGTACCCCCGCAACTTGCTAGAAGTCCAGATCCTCGACGACTCGGACGACCACACTCACGCCATCGTCGAATGGTATGCCAGAAAATATAGGGGAGAAGGTCTTTCCGTGCAGGTAGTCCGCCGGACGGAAAGGCGGGGATACAAGGCTGGGGCGCTCGCCCACGGTTTGAAATCCGCCTCTGGCGATCTCGTCGCGGTGTTCGATGCGGATTTCGTGCCGCCAAGGGACTGGCTCCTCCGTACTGTGCCATATTTCGTCGGCGATCCATCGCTGGGCTTCCTCCAGACCCGCTGGGGGCACCTGAATCCTGATTACTCCCGTCTGACTGGTGCCCAACGGCTGGCGCTGGATGGCCATTTCATAGTGGAGCAGGTAGCCCGGTCCCGATCTGGCTTGATGATGAATTTCAACGGCACTGCCGGGATCTGGCGGAAAAACTGTATCCTGCAGAGCGGCGGCTGGTCGGCAGAGACGCTGTCAGAGGATATGGACCTTAGCTTTCGGGCGCAGATACGGGGATGGAAAGGAATGTACCTGCCGGATGTAGTGGCTCCGGCGGAGCTACCTCCGCAGCTGGCGGCGTTCAAACGCCAACAGTTCCGGTGGGCCCGCGGTTCCACCCAGGTGCTGCGCTCTCTGAGCGGCGAAATACTCCGATCCGCTCTCCCATGGTGGGCTAAGGCGGAATCGTTGATGCATTTAGCAGGCTACATGGTGTCGCCGTTGATGCTTCTGCTCCTGGCGCTGCTGTTGCCCATAGTATGGATGGGCGTCCGTGTGCCATGGCCGTTGGCGTATGTAAGCCTGGCTGGATTGGGTCCCGTGGTCCTTTACGGGGTTGCACAGAGAGTGGCCGCGCCGAAAAAGTGGTGGAAACGCATGTTGGACTTCCCTTTCCTTGCTATGCTCGGCATCGGCATTAGTTGGAGCAACACCTTGGCCATCATAGGTGGGCTTTTCGGGAGGAGTAACCATTTCCTGCGGACGCCAAAATTCAGCATAAGGAAGGCTGGCGAAGAATGGCAGGGCAAAGCTTACGCTCTCCGCTTGGCCCGGACGTTCTGGGGGGAGGTGACTCTTGCAGGATACGCTGCACTGACGATAGCAATCGCCCTTGCCAAAGGGGACCCCTATGTTGTTCCATTTCTTGGGTTGTACTTGGCTGGATTCCTCTACACTGCAGGGCTGGAACTATGGCAGCATCTTCAGATGGAGTCGGTGTCCTCCTGGCGAGAACCTTTCAAGGCTCGCGTGCGCACAGATTTCCGCAGCTAGGCATCTTGTCTAGCTGATCCGATCCTGCCTGGACAAAATATATAGCGTCCAGGCCACGCTTGCCAGGCCAAAGGCCAGGCATGCTGCGTTGATGGATGCATTCACGATGCCGTCGGCCATGCTGCGGGCATAGATGCCGTTCCGCAGGTTGAAGGACGTATCCAGCAACCCGAGGAAGACGAGCACCGCCCCTGACATAAGGGTAAAAAAAGCACCCCACTGGCGCCCGCGTACGTTACCCAGCACCGCTGCTAGCAACAACGGCACAAGCCAGCCCAAATCCGCTGGAGGAAACGACCCCTCAAACGCCAGATACTCTGGAGTGTTCGCTGGGTTGTCCTTTTCGACCAGGAAGAACAATGCCCACCAGAGGACTATCCCTGCAGCAAAGACAATCTGAATCCACGCAAGCAATTTCCGCTCACTCATTTTCCTCTCTCCGACGTACGACTGGTGCACAACCTGCCCCATGCCTGCATCTGGGATGGCAAGAAGATGTCCACGGTTGAGTTAGTGTGGTGCTGGCCGGTTTGTCGTGGATACAAGAACAAAAAAGGGGCACCCTAGCGGGTACCCCACGAAGTAGCTCGTTCCAAGAATTACTCCAGCGTGTTTCCGACAGAGCTCCACTTTGCCTTGAACTCGTCGGGGGAGAGAGCATACCAGTCAGCATTCTTCTCCAGGTAATTGGAGAATTCTTCCGGAAGGTCTTCCTCCGCATAGATGGCTTCCACGGGACACTCTGGAACGCATGCACCACAATCGATGCAGGCTTCGGGATCGATGTAGAGCTGTTCCACTTCCTCGTACCCGGGCTCCTCTTTGCTGGGATGGATAGCCTCTACCGGGCAGACATCCACACAGGCAGTGTCCTTAGTGCCAATGCATGCTTCCGTGATTACGTACGCCATAGTTTCACCTCCTTGTGTTTTGTGTGAATATACGTTTTCAACAAGTATTGCATGCTCACCCGCAGGCGAAAAGATGGTAGCACAAAACCTTCACGAGGTCAAACTGGCAAACTCTGCTTTGATTTTGTACAATCAACACAACAGCATAGCCAGGAGAAGCGAGATGCCAATACCAAGTCGACACGAGGTTTCCGCCGGAGGGATCGTGTACCGGAGGAGAAAAGGGGAGGAGCCGGAAATCCTTCTTATCCTTGTCCCTTACAGCCACGGCGACACGTGGACATTGCCGAAAGGCCATGTGGAGAAAGGAGAGACTCCAGAACAGGCGGCGGAAAGAGAGGTCAGAGAGGAAACAGGGATAGAGGCAAAAGTCGAGATGCCCCTTGAGACGGTCGACTATTGGTTTTTCAGCCGATCGAGGGAAAAGCTGCGCAGGGTGCACAAGGATGTGCACCAATTTCTGTTGCGTGCAATCGGTGGCGACGTGTCCGATCATAACGATGAGGTTCTGGAGGCGCGCTGGGTACCGGTTTCCGGAGTGGAGAAGAAATTGTCGTTCGAAAGTGACAAGAAAGCCCTCGCAAAAGCCCGTCGAATCCTGCTTGCTGAGGGAGAAGGGTGAGAGTAGCTATAGACTACACGCCTGCCCTGCGCCAACGTGGGGGCATCGGCAGGTATACCCGAGGCCTTGTTCGGGCGCTGGCTTCTATGGACTCCAGTGGGGAGTATGTGCTCCTTGTCAGCAAGGACGCTCCTGCTGATGATTTCCGGTGGCCGGAGAATTTCAGAAGCAGGCGCCTCCCGCTAAGCGATCGCACAGCGGCTATCCTGTGGCAGCGGCTCAGGCTGCCGATACCTGTGGAGATATTCTCCGGCCCTCTGGACATTTATCACTCGCCGAATTACGCCTTGCCGCCGATCAGGAGTTCTGCTGCAATTGTTACGATTCATGACCTTTCTTTCTGGAAATTTCCGGAATACGCCGAGCCATCCCTTCGCGCGTACCTGATGTCGGTGGTACAGAAATCGACCGCCAGGGCGGAACACATTCTGGCCGATTCGGAAGCCACCAGGCAGGACGTCGTGGATCTCCTGTGTGCTCCGCCGGAAAAAGTAAGCGTGGTGTACTCCGGTGTAGAGCCCAGATTCCGCCCCGTCCCGGACATGGTGTCCGGCGTGAGGGAGAAATACAATCTGGGAGATGCACCTTTCGTCCTCAGCCTTGGCACCCTGGAGCCGCGAAAGAATTTCGACGGGCTCGTCCGGGCTTTCGGCCTGATGAAACGGGCACACCGCCTGCCACATCATCTGGTGATAGCTGGTGGGAAGGGGTGGCAGTACGACGGCATTTTTCGCGAGGTGGAGCACTCTCCTTATCGAGAGCAGATACATATGCCTGGATTCGTGGAGGACGAAGATCTGCCCGCTTTTTACACTGCCGCGGACCTTTTTGCGTTCCCTTCCCATTACGAGGGATTTGGGCTTCCCCCGCTGGAAGCTATGGCCTGTGGCACGCCTGTCGTGGCAGCGAAAAATTCTTCCCTCCCGGAGGTTCTTGGCGAAGCGGCGCTCTGGGTATCGGCGGAGGACGAGGGGGGCATCGCAGAAGGGATGGCACGGTTGTTGAGCGACGAGCAACTGAGGCGTTCTCTAATCGCATCTGGCCTGCGCCGTGCCCGGCAATTCACCTGGGAACGGGGAGCCGCCCGATTGCTGGAAGTCTATCAGAGAGTGGAGAAGGAAAAAAGATGAGTCAACAGGTCGGACGGCGGGTCTCCGAGTCCCGCACGATTCTGAGCCATTTCATGATGCCCGGCGATGCTAACCCTCTTGGAAACGTCCACGGAGGCATCATCATGAAGCTGGTGGACGAGGCGGGGGGAATAGCCGCTTCCCGCCACTCGCGGAGGAATACGGTAACCGTAGCGGTGGATTCCATGTCTTTCCTGAAGCCGATTTATGTGGGCACTCTGGTCACTTTCGAGGCGCGGCTCACGTATGTCGGTCGCACATCGATGGAAGTGGAGGTACGGGTCGAGGCGGAAAACCTCCTTACGGGCGAGAGGACTCATACGAACACGGCTTATTTGGTGTACGTGGCTTTGGACGAACACGGCAAGCCCACGCCGGTGCCACCGCTGATACTTGAAACCAATGAGGAAAAGCAGCTTGCAGAAGAGGCAAAAGAGCGCCAGCGAATCAGGCTGAAAATGGCGAAACGTCTGGCTCAAAGGGAGGCTGCCCAATGAGCCAATCCCGTCGGTGGGTATGGCTGTTGTTCCCAGCCGGGCTGGTGCTTTGGGCTGCCGGGTACTGGGGCGCATGGGTGCCACACAAAGACGTTGGCCTGGTTATCCTGGGGATAGACCTGGGCGAGTACGTCAAATTCCTGCCACAGGTGAGGTCTGGACAACTGCACCTATGGCGGGAGGGGTTCTACCTCCCTGCGCTAGCGCTTAGCGTTAGCATAAGTTTTCTGGTGTGGCGGCGTGAACTGCCGGTGCCAGAGTGGCTTCGTGTAGTGCTGACACTGTTAGCATTTCCTCCTGCGTTCGCCATGTTGCCGCCTGTATGGACGCCCGCGCTCATGCTCCATTCGGTGGATTTCCGGCAGCAGACGATGGCGATAGTGCTGGCGGTTCTCGCCGCGATTGCTTCCCCACTTCTGGGCAGACTGCATAGGCGTGTCGCCGCTGTCTTCCTGGGCATGCTTTTCTCCCTGTCCGCTATCGTGCCTCTCTATCAATTCCACCTCCTTTTTCCTTTCCTGGCCAGCATCTACCGGGAGCATATCTCGGTCGGATATGGGATTTGGCTGATGTTGGCATCCCTCGCGGTGCTCATGGGCAGTTGTGTGTGGCTCTACCAAACGCCCAGTTCTCCCCCCAGACATTCGCGGTTGCGAAAACCCAGATGCGGGGGTATCATAAGGTCATCGAGGAATGTTGACAACAAGACGGTTGCGTCACCGCGATAGGGGGTAATAAACCGTGGATGAGCAGAAACTTGCTTCGACCAACGTGCCTTCTATCAGCAGCCGCGACAAGGCTGCAACCGATACGCTGGCTTTTCTGACACTGCTTTTCGAAGGAATTCCCAGAGACTTCACGGTTCGTCTCTGGAATGGGTTCGTGTCCACCCCTGAACCCGGCAGGGAGTCCAGGTTTACCCTGGTCGTGAACAGCCCTGGGGCCCTCTGGCGGGCGTTGATCCACCCTGGGGACCTATCCATGGGAGAAGCATACATTTACAACGACATCGACATCGAAGGGGATATCTACGAGATTTTCGAATTCGCCGGGCGTCTGCAGGAAAAGATCCAGAACCATGCCGTACTCTCCAGACTGGCTTTTGCGTTGCTGCCCCTCCGCTCGTACAGGCACGACAATCGAGCAGATGGAAGCCGCGCAGCCAGGCTGAAAGGGTTCAGGCACTCCAAAGAACGGGATCGCCAGGCGATTTCCTACCACTATGATGTATCCGACGATTTCTATCGGCTTTTCCTGGATAAGAACCTGATTTACTCCTGCGCATACTTTCCAACTGGAACCGAGGACCTGGATGCAGCACAGGAATTGAAGATGGAGCATATTTGCCGAAAGCTGAGGTTGAAGCCTGGCGAGCGGTTTTTGGACATCGGCTGCGGGTGGGGGGCGTTAGTGGTGTATGCCGCAAAGCATTACGGCGTTGAGGCGCTGGGGATTACGCTGAGCCGCAATCAGTACGAATACGCTCAGGACCTCATCAAGCGGGAGGGCTTGGAGGACAGGTGTCGGGTCGATCTGAAGGACTACCGGGACGTAGAAGGATCTTTTGACAAGTTGGTGAGCATTGAGATGTTCGAACATGTGGGTGGAGAGAAGTTGTCGGCATATTTTCGGAAAGCATGGGATCTGCTCAAGCCTGGCGGGCTTTTTCTGAACGATGGAGTAGCATGTCGCCAGGATGACTGTGCTTTCCGGAAGAATTCTTTTGCAAATCGTTACGTTTTCCCCGATGTCCAGCTGGTGTCGATCAGTACATCACTGGAGCGTGCAGAAAAAGCAGGTTTCGAAGTGCGGGATGTAGAGTCCCTGCGCGAGCACTATGCCAGAACGGCGAAAATCTGGCTCTCCAGGCTGGAAAAGAACCATGAAGAGGCACTGAAATACGTAGACGAAACCACTTACAGGATATGGAGACTTTACATGGCGGGTTCCGCTTATGGCTTCGAGAAAGGCATGCACAATTTGTACCAATCTCTCCTGGTGAAAGCCCCGGACGGAAAGAGCGGAATGCCGTGGAGCAGGGGATACATGTACCCCCGGGAAGGTAACCTGGCTTAGGCTCTATGCCGTCCCCGGCTCTGTGGGAGAGTGCTTAGAAATGTTTGAAAAGGTGC
>CAZDOZ010000136.1:0-7161 GCA_964507175.1 uncultured Anaerolineae bacterium | reverse complement strand
GACTTAGACGGAGCAAGGTCATGGAAACCGAGGAAATTTTCACAATGGAAGACGTCCACACGTCTGGGGCGTATGCCAAGCGCCCGGCAGCGCTGGTACGCGGGAAGGGCGCACGTGTCTGGGATTCCGAGGGACGAGAGTACATAGACTGCATCGGCGGGCACGGGGTGGCCGTGGTGGGCCACTCCCATCCGGCGGTGGTCAGGGCGATCTCGGACCAGGCGGAGCGGATGATCATCTGCCCGGAGTCGTTCTACAACGACCGCCGCGCCGAGCTCTACGAACGCCTGAGCCGTCACACCCCCGACGGCCTGGACCGTTTCTTCCTGTGCAACTCCGGTGCCGAGGCGGTGGAGGGGGCCATCAAGGCCGCCAGGTACTTCACTGGCCGCCCCGGCGTCGTGGCGATGAAATCCGGGTTCCACGGCAGGACCCTGGGCGCGCTGAGCGCCACCTGGAACCCCAAGTATCGGAGGCCCTTCGAACCGCTGCTGGCAGGCTTCAGGCACGTGCCTTTTGGCAACCTGGAGGCGGCGGATCGGGCTGTGGGCGACGACACAGCGGCGGTCATTGTGGAACCGGTGCAGGGGGAAGGCGGGGTCAACCCGGGATCGGCGGCGTTCTTTGAGGGGCTACGCCGCCTGTGCGACGAGCGGGGTGCGCTCCTCATCGCGGACGAGGTGCAGACAGGGTTCGGGCGTACTGGACGTTGGTTCGCCGTCGAGCATTTCGGCCTTGCGCCGGACATCATGGTCCTGGGCAAGGGGATTGCCGGGGGTGTGCCCGCCGGAGCCGTGGTGTGGCACGAACGCCTGGGGACGCTGAAGCCGGGCGCCCACGGAAGCACTTTCGGCGGCAATCCCCTGGCTGCTGCCTCCGCCATTGCCACGATCCGGGTTTTGGAGGAGGAGCGGCTACCGGAACGGGCCGACCGTCTGGGGACGTGGTTGCTGGCGGAACTGAGGCAGATCCGCTCTCCGGTGGTGAAAGAGGTGCGGGGGCTAGGGCTGATGGTGGGCGTGGCGCTGCGGGTTCGCGTCACCCCAGTGCTGCGCGCGCTGATGGAGAAAGGCGTGCTGGCGCTTCCTGCCGGCCCCACAGTCCTCCGGCTGCTGCCACCGCTGGTTATCGAAGAAAACGACTTAGAGACCGCCGCGGCGGCGATCAGGGAGGTATTGGAAAGTGTTTGACCACGAAGAAGCGGTTGCGCTGCTAGAAGATCTCGTACGGACACCCAGTCCATCAGGGCAGGAGCGACCGGCGAGTGAATTTCTGGTCTCGTGGATGGCGGGGCACGGGATGGAAGCATTCGTGGACGAGGTCGGAAACGCCGTGGGGACGAAGGGGCACGGCGAGAAAGAGATCCTGCTCCTGGGGCACATAGACACGTTTCCGGGGAATCCGCCGGTCCGCCGAGAGGGGGACCTGCTGTACGGGCGGGGGAGCGTGGATGCCAAAGGGCCGCTTTCGGCGTTCGCGATGGCTGCGGCGAGCGTGACGCCGCCGGAAGGATGGCGAGTCACGGTGGTGGGCGCGGTGGAGGAGGAAGCGGCGACAAGCAAGGGGGCCCGGCACGTGCTCGCTCAGCGTCCGATGGGGCCTGTGGTGTGCGTCATCGGCGAGCCGAGCCGCTGGGACAGGATCACGCTGGGGTACAAAGGCAGGCTGCTGCTGGACCTGCATCTGCGTGCGCCGTTTAGCCATTCGGCGGGCATTGGGGTGCTGCCGCCGGAACGGGCAGTCGGCCTGTGGCAGCAGGTGGTGGATCACGCCGGGCGGTTCAACGAGGGGCGCCGGAAAGCCTTCGACCAGCTCATGCCCTCCCTCCGGCGCATCGTCACGTCGGACGAGGGGGCCTACGGGGTCGCCGAGATGACGATGGGGTTCCGACTGCCGCCGGACCTGCCGCCGGAAGCGCTGGAAGCAGACCTTCGGCGTCTGCTGTCGCCGGAAGAGGACGACGTGGCGATCTCCCTGGCGTTCCGGGGGCACGAGCGGGCCTATCGAGCGGCCAGGAACACGCCGCTGGTGCGGGCGTTCCTGAGCGCGATCCGGGCGGAAGGGGGCAACCCGCGCTTCGTGGTCAAGACCGGCACCTCGGACATGAACGTGGTAGGTCCCCACTGGCCCGACACGGCAATAGTGGCCTACGGCCCCGGCGATTCCAGCCTGGATCACACGCCGGGGGAGCACACCCACCTGAGCGAGTACCTCCGGGCCATCGGCGTGCTCCGGCGGGCGCTGACGAATATAAGCCGATGAAGCGAACGACAATCGAAGATCATTGCTCCGATCACAGGTCGAGCACCATGACTGGAACCGGTTTGCCGTATCGCCGGAAGCCAAAGGACTTGTAGAGCTTTTGCGCCGGGCGGTTGTTCGACTGGGTGTTCAGCACTACGGAAAGGGCTCCATTCAACTTGCAGAAATTCAGTGCTGCCCGCATCAGGGAGCTACCTATGCCCAGACCCTGACGCTCTGGCAGCACTCCCAGTCGTATGATTTCGCCAACGCTACGGTGGACTGCGGTGATCACGTATCCCACTGGCTCATTCTCTCGGTACGCTAGCATCGCCTGGCCCCCAGAGAGAAGCAGGAGCATGAGCATCTCTCTCTTGCCAAAGGTCCACATGGGCGGGAAAGTCGCCCTGTCCAACCGGAGGAGCAACCCCAGGTCGTCAACTGTCGCAGGGCGTATCCGCACGCCATCCGGAGGTCGCGGCACATGCCCGGCCGGGGCCACATAAGTCCAGATCTCCTCTCGCTTCTCGAACCCTCCCAGTCTAAGAAACGACTCCATCCAGTATGGATTGCCTTCTGTGGCATTCCTCCGATCGCAAATCGCCATGACGTGGGTAAGACCCTGCTTTCGGAGTTCGTCCAGTGCCGGAGGCAGCAATTCCCGGACGGCGCTGTCCGCCCGCCAGCCATTTATCAGAGCTAGAGCGTGGGCCTCGGCCCAGGGAGCGCGGTGGATGGTGCACGCCACAGCTCCCCACAACAACGGACCCGTCTCCGCAACGAAGAACGGTTCCTTCGCCAGCAGCCCCGGCAGATCCTCATGGCCGAATCCGGCATAGGCGCGGCGGGCGTGCTCGAACAGCAACTTTATCTGAACGGCGTCCAACGGCTTGGCTTTCCTGATACGGATCTTCATGAAGAATCACCCGTAGTACTTTGCTAACGAAATTCTTGTATGCTGAGCGAAAATCTGGTGCAGAGGGAAAGGATTATCCACAGATTTCACAGATTGCGCAGATTAAAGAACTAAAAAGCCGTGTTAATCCGCGTAATCTGCGGATTATTTCTTCACCTCGACAGATCCACGACGAGCTTCTTGGTTCTGGCTCACCCAGGTTAAGGAGCTATGAGTGACAGCGGGATGTAGACCTTCCGATCACTCATGGCCTGCCAGTTCTGCGGGTCCTCGCTTCCCAGCCGCCAGATGGCAACACCCCGTATCCCCAGGTTTCTCGCTAGCCACCAGCGGGCACGTACGCTGTCGTGATCCGCGAATACCACGCCATGGCCGTCGCCGTAGGAGAACCAGTGCTCCTCTACTGGCCTCCCTTCGCTGTCTGTGGCCCACCAGTGGACAGTCGCCCCATAGCTTGCACGCAGCGACTGGACATCTAGCCATGTCAGCGGGTTCCCCACGCCGGACGCGTCCCAGTCGTAGCCGTAGAAATGCACCCCCATCATCACTTTATCCGATGGGACCTGGGTGATGGCAAAGCGGATGACTTCATTCACCCACCAGGTGGGCGCGATTGGGCCGGGTGGGCTTCCCCAGCTTCCATCGCATCCCATGCTCCAGCAGTAGTCATAAGTCATGACCCGGAACTCATCCACCGCGCTGCCAAGGGCGCGCCAATCCTGCGCCTGGGCCCCATTCCACGTGCCGGGCTCGCTTCTCTTGGCGTGAACGGCAATGGTGAGCATTTTGTGGCCCGGAAGCCGGTGTACTTTGGACGCCAGCTCCGCGATGAAGGTCGAGAAGGTATCTCTGTCCCCGGCGTACAGGTTCTCGTAGTCGATATCTATCCCGTCGTAGCCATACCGACGAATTTCTTTCGCCAGGGCACTTATGTGGAGCGCCCGGAGGCTGGGATCATTCAAGATGTGATGCACCCTGTCCGGGTCGAAGCCGTTGCTCACCGTGGGAATTACCAGAACGCCATGATCGTGAGCGAAATTCACCAGGTCGGCATCCCTGGCACCAGGGTATGGGTCCAACGTTCCGTCCTGGTCGACGGAATACCAAAACGGGCTGACCTCGGATATCTGGGAGATGTGATCGTGGAACGAGGCAAGAGCGTTGGTCGCGTCCCACGATGTGGGCATCCAGGCGGCGATTATCGGGCCGCAGGCACGAACTCGCTGCGGCCCACCCATCCAGGAAACCACTGCAAGAAGGAAGGCTAGCGCTGTCAGCCTGGTCGCGATTGGCATCCCCTTCAGGTTAGATTACCCCCATTGTCTTGCCGACCCTGGCGAAAGTGTCCAGTACCCGGTCGAGCTGCTCCTGGGTGTGGGTCGCCATGTAGCTGGTTCGGAGCAAGGACATGTTAGGTGCCACGCCAGGCGGGATGACAGCATTGGTGTAGACCCCAGCCTCGAATAATGCTTTCCACATCATTATGGTCTTCATGTCGTCTCGGATCAAGATGGGAATGACCGGCGTCTGGCTTAAGCCGGTGTCGAACCCAAGGCTCTTGAAGCCTTTGCGCATGTAGTCGGCAATATCCAGAAGCCGCTGGATCCGCTCCGGCTCTTCTTGCATGACGTGAAGTGAGGCGAGGGTCGCAGCGGCATTTGGTGGGGAGATGCTGGCGCTGAAAATGAGTGACCGGGCGTGGTGTTGGATGTAGTGAATTATCTGGTCGTCCCCTGCGATAAATCCGCCAAGAGAAGCGAAGGACTTGCTGAAAGTCCCCATGATCAGGTCCACGTCGTCGGTTACGCCGTAGTATGCTGAGGTGCCGCGACCTCCGCCCAGGACGCCCAGGCTGTGAGCGTCATCCACCATCAGGCGGGCGCCGTATTTCTTGGTGACCTCCAGCATGTCAGGAAGGGGCGCTATGTCGCCCCCCATGCTGAAAACGCCGTCGGTCACCACCATTCTCCCTGCATCCTCCGGCACTTTCTGGAGCGTCCGCTCCAGGTCTTTCATGCTGCGGTGGCGGAAACGGAGCATTTTGCCGCGGCTCAACATACAGCCATCCACGATGCTGGCATGGTCGTCTTTGTCGGTGATGATATAATCTCCTTTCCCTACGAGGGCCGAGATGGTTCCCAGGTTGGTCTGGTAGCCCGTGCTGAACGCCAGGGCCGCCTCCTTGCCGACAAACTCCGCCAGCTCTTTTTCCAGTTGCACGTGGAGCGTGAGGGTACCGTTCATGAACCGAGAACCGGTACAACCGGACCCATACCTGTTGATAGCGTCGATCGCCGCCTGGCGGACCTTGGGGTGAGTTGTCAGGCCCAGGTAGTTGTTCGAGCCTATCATGATGAACCGTCGACCCTGGTAGACGAATTCCGTCCCTTCAGACTCCTCCAATGGGATGAAGAAAGGGTAGTATCCGCCTTTCATGGCTTCCCGCGCTTCTGTGAACTCGTAGCATTTCTCGAAAATGTCTTGCACTTTTTACCTCCTCGTATGATTGCAAATGTCGGTCGGATATGTGATTAATTGAGGTAGACGATCTGCCTGTAACCAACCATAAAAATCATATCACATAAGTCGCTATTGCTCAAACCGGTACGGGTGCAGCATGCTGCACCCGCACCGATTCACTTCGACAGAGGGACGATGTCCGAACTTATGCCCAATGTTCAGACGCCTCGGCGGCTGTCGGCCGAATCCCACATCCGCACACGGCGCATTTTCAACGCATCCTCACGTACCTCGGCCCCCAGCCCGGGCACAGTTGGAGCTTTGATCGTCCCATCGGGGGACATCTCTACCTCCGGCTCTATCAGGTCCGGCTGGTAGTATTTCTTGCTGGCGGAGACATCGCCGGGGAGCTTGAAGTTAGGGAGGGTGGAGAGGGCCACGTTGTGGAGTCTGCCGATGCCAGTCTCGTTCAGGCCCCCGCACCACACAGGCACCCCTTTCATCATGCAGAGATCGTGGACTGCGATCCCCTGGCTTGGCCCGCCCATGCGAGCGGCCTTAATGTTGATTATCCGGCAGCTTCCCAACTCCAGCGCCTGGCGTGCCATTGCAAAACTCCCGATGCTTTCGTCCAGGCAAATCGGCGTTTCGAGCATTTTCTGGAGTTGGGCGTGATAGGTCAGGTCTTCGTAGCTCATCGGCTGCTCGATCATCATCAGGTTGAACTCATCCAGTTTTTTTAGGCGTTCTGCATCCTCGATGGAGTACGCCGCGTTGGCATCCACCATAAGGGGCACATCGGGGTAGAGTCTGCGCACTTCCCGGAGCATGTCCACATCCCAGCCCGGCTTGATTTTCAGCTTGATCCGCTGGTAGCCTTCCGCCAGAAATTTCTCGATGCGGTCCAGCAGGATGGACACCTCCGGCTCGATCCCTATGCTAACGCCGGAGACGATGTAATCCCGGTCGCCCCCCATTGCTTTCCACAGAGGCATATTTTGCTCCTGCGACCAGATATCCCACAGCGCGGCTTCGACGCCTGCTTTCGCCATGTTGTGTCCACGTATCCTGCGCACTATCCCCCAGAAATCCAGCGGATGGACGATCTCCTTGCCGAGAATTCGGGGCACGATGAAATTTGGTATCACCGACCACGCCGTGTCCACCGTCTCGTAGGTATAGTACGGGTTGGATTCTGCGGCCGACTCCCCCCAGCCAACCAGCCCGTCGGCAAATATCTGAACAATGATTGACTCGACCTCGTACTCTCTGGAAAAACTGGTCTCGAACGGGTGTACGAGGGGCATCTTCACGTGGTGTAGGACCACTCGTTCGACTTTCATATCTGCCTCCGCTCAGAGTTTTGGTGTTCGGAAGACAATAGGAAGTATATTACAGGCGAAGGCTTTGCACAAGAGGGGAGGGCGCTGTGTCGGCAAATCCGGACTCCCAGGGGAAGGGGGAAAGAAAAGGCGTTTCGGGTGGTGGAGGCTGGAAAATGACACTTTCGGCAGCACGGCCATTGTCAGCACGGTTTATCAAAG
>CAZDOZ010000135.1:0-7184 GCA_964507175.1 uncultured Anaerolineae bacterium | reverse complement strand
AATAGGAAAATGGGCACATTCGTTTGTTCGTTGGATATTCGTTGTCAAGCGCCTGCCAAAGCGTGGCTTGCGCACTCCTAAACCAAATGGAACCTTCTGTGTCCTTTCTCCGTCTATAAAGCGGAAAGGAGGGACTCTGATGAAACGTGTGCTTTATTTGCTTATAGCCCTGGCGATTGCAGTTGCCGCCCTCTTCGGCTGTGGGAGGCAAATCACCACAGGCATCACAAAGGAGCAGGCGGCGGAGATCGCCGAAGAGCATTTGCGGCGCTACGCCCACTACCCTCCCGTCGTGGAGCGGGTGGAGGTGGAGGAGGGGGAGGGGGAAGCGAACCGATACTGGGAGAGGTTCGGCCAGCCGCCTATCGAATCTCCCCCCAAGCGCCGTTGCTGGATCGTGCGCCTCTACTACCCCGGCCCCTGCGAGGGCAGCTACCTGGCTGTTTACGTGGACAAAGAGAGCGGCGAGGTCATCGGTGGCACTCAGACCAAATAGCTTTAACCCCCCGCAGGTTCTGAACCTGCGGGGGGTTTAGCGTCAGAACCCTAGCAGCCGCCCGCCCTGGTAGATGAGTGTGGAGACGATCCACCCCAGAGCTGTCAAATAGCCCGCGTTGAAAAGCGCCCATTTGGTACCGAATTCGCTTATAAAAGCGGCGGTAGCTACCATGCAAGGGATGTAGAGAAGCACGAAGACATTGAATGCTACCGCTTGGAGGGGCGTGAATGCTCCCCTTACGGCCCGTATCAGTGCAGTGTCTTCCTCTTCCCCGCCTCCCCCAGTCAGGTTTACACCCGGGATGATACTAATGATTGTCTTCGCCGAGTCGACTGTGGCGTTGAAGAACCCAACTCCGATGTCCTTTAGATCATCTATGAAGGTCGGTGTTGGGCCTGCGGCTTCTTCTTCCCCACCGCCACCGACGTATATCTCGCCCATCGTACCGACAACCGCTTCCTTGGCGACAAACCCGGTCACCAGCGCGCCTGCAGCCTGCCAGTCCCCGTTCCCGGTAGGGGCCAGGACAGGCGCGATCGCGGCGCTCATCTTTCCGAAATAGCTATCCCTGATGTTCTTTACCCCCCATGGCATGTTTATCAGGAACCAGAGAACAATACAGACACTCATGATGACAAGCGTCGCCTTGCGTAGGAAGAACTCACTCCGTTCCCACATATGGATGAAAACTCCCTTCAGGGTAGGTAGGCGGTAAGGGGGGAGTTCCAATATGAAAGGTGCCTTTTCCCCACCTGCGAATACAGTGCTCCTGAAGATCTTGGCCATCACAATAGCCCAGAAAACGCCAAACACGTAAAGGCCGAGGATGAACCACGCCGCATGGTGAGGGAAAAAGGCGGCGGCAAAGAGGGTGTAGACCGGCAACCTTGCCCCACAGCTCATCAGGGAGAGGACTTCTGCGGTCACGAGCCTGTCTTTCTCGTTTCTCATCGTGCGCGTGGCATACGTGGCCGGCACCGTGCAGCCCCAGCCGAGAATCATGGGCATGAAGGACTTGCCATGCAACCCTATGCTGTGCATGATTCGATCCATCACGAAGGCGGCGCGGGCCATGTAGCCTGAATCCTCCAGGATGGCCAGCCAGAAGTAGAGGAAGAGGAGAAGCGGGATGAAGACCCAGACTCCGCCCGTTCCAGCGATAATGCCATCTCGCCACAGAGACTCAACCCACGTGCCGCCAAGCCCGACGAGGTTCAGGATGGCCACCCCCCAGCGGCAAATGGGACCGCTAATAACTGCATCCAACCAGTCCGAAAATGGAGCAGAACCGTCAATCGTAATCTTGAAGACGACATACAGGGCGGCAAGGAAGATGGGTATGCCCAACACCCGATTGGTGACAATTTTGTCTATCTTGTCGGATGTCGTCAGCTTTTCCATGGCTGGTTTCTTCAACACCTGTTTCATTAGCCCGTGGATGAAGCCGTACCTGTAATCGGCAATGATTGTTGCTGCTTCGTCGCCGAAGATCTCCTGCAGGCGGGCCATGCTTGCGTCGGCTTCGCGGATTACCTCGGCACCGCCGGGAAGGGCTCCTATCTTATTCCGTATATCCTCGTCGTTTTCCAGCAGTTTCACCGCCAACCAGCGGGGAGGGTAGTTCTCCGTAAGTGCCTTGAGCTTGGAGATAGATTTCTCCAGCCTGGCAATTTCTTCCTCTACCTCCCGCCCGTAGTCAACGATGGCTACATGTCTGGAAGCCATTGCTTCTACCACCATGTGAAATCCTCCTTTCGCTGTTTACGATTCCCGGAGCCCCTGAGGCTTCTGGGCTTTTCTTGATTCTGCCGCTTTGACGACGGCAGCCAAAAGTTCTTTTATCCCCCGCCCTTTGTTGGCTACCGTGGGAACGATAGGGACGCCTAAGAGCTTCGAAAGCGCTTCGATATCTATCTTGTAGTCACGCGCCTCGGCCATATCCATCATGTTGAGGGCAATTACCAGGTTAGCACCCAGCTCCAGTATCTGCACGGTTAAGTAGAGGTTGCGCTCCACGTTAGAGGCGTCAACGGTGTTCACCACCACGTCCGGTTTTTCTTCCACGATGAAATCCCGGGCGATGATCTCCTCTGCAGAATAGGCGCTCAGGCTGTAAGTCCCGGGAAGGTCGACGACGTGGATCTCATGGCCGTCGTACTTGCAGGTACCCTCCTTTTTCTCCACTGTCTTGCCCGGCCAATTGCCGACATGCTGCCGGGCACCGGTAAATGCGTTGAAAACCGTGCTTTTGCCGGAATTCGGATTCCCGGCTAAAGCGACGGTCAACTCCTTTGCCATTGCTTCTTCCTCCTTCAGACTGGATTGACTGTAATTCTGTGGGCCATTCCGTGCCCTAGTGCCACACGTGCATCCCGTATGGCAACGATAATGGGACCGCTTTGGAAGCCACCCTGAATGACCTTAATTTTTACCCCAGGATTGAATCCCATATCGGCCAAGCGTCGGCGTATTCCCCTACCTCCGTGCACGGCCACGAGCTTCACCTCCTGTCCTGGGGCGACCATGGATAGCGGCATATGCATCTCTTCTTCCATATGTGTATACCTCTTAACTCGTCTCCACCTGGACACTCTGGGCCTCTTCTTTTCTCAGTGAGAGATGGTAGCCCAGCAGCTTGAATTCGATGGGGTCGGCCAGGGGGGCAACTCGCTCCACCTCGAGATCCGACCCCGGCACCACGCCCATATCCAGGATACGGCGGTGGGTGGCCCCGCTGCCGGCGACTTTAACCACTTTCCCTTTTTGACCAGGTTTCAATTCACTCAACGGTTTGATTTCTCCCATTTCTTTTGCCTCCTCCTTAACGTCTTGAGAATCTGCGACTGTTCAGCCTTGAGCAAATCGAACGCAGATGTCGCAGATAAGGCAAACAAACCAGAAAGGATCAGCGAGAATCAGCGTTCTATTGCTGGGGAGCTGAATAGTAACGAGAATCTGCTATTTGCCCCTACAGATTCCGATTACCGTTGCTCACTCATTGTTGTTAACCTCTACGATAATTCCGTCTGCCTCCTCTTTCCGTAGCGAAAGGTGGTATCCTTTCAACGTGAACTCTATTGGATCGCCCAGAGGTGCTGCCCGCTCCACTTTTATCGTCTCTCCCGTGACCAGGCCCATGTCCAGCAGACGGCGATGCAGAGCTCCTTGCCCCTTTATTTTTACGACAACGCCCTCCTGGCCCGTAGAGAGTTCGCTCAAAGGGATCTGCTTTGTTGGCACCGGTTTTTCCTCTTCTCGAAATGGTTCCGACGCGGCAGTTTCCGACTTTTTTGGTTCTTCGATGGCCACTTTGTCGGCAATAGCGCCAGCCAATGTCACTTGCCGATCACCAACCTGTACCAGCAATGTACCTCCTTCCGATACCGCCAGAACGGTGACCTCATTTCCTGGCCTTATCCCTTGTCTCACCAAGAAGACGCGGGTGGCCGGTTCTGTGTCGATGCGGACTACTCTGCTGCTTTGTCCGACCGCCATGGAGCTCAGGCGGGATGTTGCTGTACTGGAGAGGAGTGCCTGGCCTGCTGGTATCGGCTTGCCAAGCGGACTGACGGTGGGGTGTCCCAGGAAGTCTGCCAGGCGTTCAGTGATGTCATCTGGCGTGATGTGCTCAAGGCGGCAGGAGAACGCATCAGCATCTTCAGGTGAGACATTCAGCTTTTCCACCAGGAACACCTGCCACAGCCGCCGTCGCCGGAGTATTCGCATCGCTTGCAGGCACCCTGCCTTCGTCAGCTTTACGCCTTTGTAGGGGATGTATTCTACCAACCCGGACTCAGCGATTTTACGGATCATCTGATTGGCGGAAATGGGAAGCACGGATAGTGCTTTGGCGATCTGGGAAAGAGGGATGGTTTCCTGGCCGGTCGCCTCGCTCAATCGTGCCGTCGTGATTAGGTACATTTCTACACTTTCGCTCATGATCGAACCCCCTTCGCTACTAAAGTTGTACCCTATAAATTCTTATGGCAGTACTTAATATACCATTTCGCAGAGCAATTGTCAAAATTGCGAGTCGACAATGAGAGCGAGGAGTATGTGATACGTGTTACGTGCTACGTACCAGGTGTGCGTCTCTTCTCGCACTCAGCCGCAATTCTTCCTGCAGCATCTCGATGACATTTCTTTCTATGGCTTGCAGTTTTGGTGTCAACTGGCCATGAGCGACGACATCCCCTTGTTTCAGAGAGATTACACTCTTGACCCGTGCCGGACGGCTGGTCAACACATATATCCTTTTCGACCATATGATGGCCTCTCTGACATCGTGGGTGACATAGATCACGGTCTTGCCCGTTCCTTTCAGCATGTTTTGCACCTCCTCTATCAAGAGAAGACGCAACGGCATGTCCAGGTCTGAGAAAGGCTCATCTAACAGTAGGAGATCGGGATCGACCGCCAGTGCCCTGGCGATCGCGACCCGTTTTTGCATTCCGCCGCTCAGTTTGGCGGGTGGATAGTCGGCAAAATCGGCCAAGCCGACCTGTCGCAGCGCGCCCATGGCGCGAGATTTGCGTTCGCTCGGGTCTCTGATGCGATCCTTCAACACAAAAAGAACGTTTTGCAGAGCGCTGCGCCAGGGTAAGAGACGCACGTCCTGGAAAATATAGCCGATTTTGTCCGGCGTGATTCGGCGTACGATTTCTCCCTGGTCAGGGGTTTCAGCGCCAGCAATCAGCCGTAACAGGGTCGATTTGCCACAGCCAGACGGCCCCACCAGCGAAACGATTTCGCCAGCGGCAATGCTTTCGCTGAGGCCGTCAATTACCGGCAATCCGTCAAACGCTTTTTTCACTCCTTTCAGCTCTATCAGTTTGGTCATCGGCTTTCACCTTGGATCAGCCGAGCGCGGGCAATTGCAACAGAAGAGGAGGGTTCGCTTTCCGTTTTTGATTTGTCGGCTTGCCAGCCCATCCGTTGTTGTAACGGGCGTAGAATGACATATTCGATAGTCATCCCCATGGCCACGATGACCAGCATGTAGGCAAAAGCCAGGTCGGTTTCCAGGTTTTGCCGCGCCCAGGCCAGTCGGTTCCCCAATCCGGCGGTGCTCCCGACAAATTCGGCCATAACCACCGTGCGCCAGGTAAACCTTACTGCAACCAATGCTGCGGCGAAAATGTAGCCGCTGAGAGCAGGCAAGTACAGATCCCAAAAACGATTCCAGCGGCTCACCTGAAAGATGTGCGCCATCTCGGTTAGTTCTGGGGGAATGCTGGTCATGCCTTGTGCCACATTTACAGCAACCAGTGGCGTGGCCGTGACGACGATGACGAGGACGGGAGGCAAATCACCCAACCCAAACCAGACGATCATCACCGCTACCCAGAAAATGGGCGGAACGGTGGTGCTGATGGCGATGAGGGGGTTGAAAAGCCAGTTTGCCAAGCGAAACCGTCCCATCACCAACCCTATCACACTGCCAATGCCCATTGACAGGACGAAGCCGATGCTCCCCCGCACTGCGGTCAGTTGCAGGTGGTGGTAGAAACTTCTTCGTCCCAGCAGCCATTTCAGTGCGGCCAGGGTCTCGGTGAAACTGGGAAGAATGGCGGCGGGGAAGAAACTCGCCGCCATTTCCCATGTTGCCAATATCATGGCGATGGAGATGACCCAGGCCAATCCACCGTGCCATTTCGGGTTGAGTTTAGCGTTGCGCATAAAAGGCATCATCAATGGTCATCCCGGTCATTTGCTCAAGGTAGGTATCCAGGTCGGGCAGAATCTTACCGACTGGCGTAGGATCGTACAACAGGCGCCCAGACGACAACGCCTGCTCGATGAGCTTGGGCTGCATTTTGCTGTCGCAGTATTTCGTGAGTTGCTTGGCAATCAGTTTGCTGGATTCGGCGGGATTGGCGAGCATGTCATCAATTGATTGGTCATAGGCGGACTCCAGCTTGCTCAATGCGGCTGCTTTGCCCGGATCATCCAAGACCGTCTGAAGTGTTAGAATCCCTTCGATGGGAAGCCGCCCAGCCTTCCACTTTTTAGCAGTGTAAACGCTGTACAGGTCGATGGGCGCGATCTTGAGCGTGAGTCCCGCTCGCTTGGCTTTGTTGATGGCAATGGTGGCGAAGGGCTCAGAAACCACGCCTGCTTTAGCCTTGCCGGTGATGAGCATCTGGACAACCTGCGCAGCAGGTAGATATTGGATTTTGAAATCGCTTTCCGGATCAAACCCAGCCTTCCTCATCGAAGCCCTGGCCAATTGAGAAGGCCCACACTGAGGATTGGGCATCACTACCACTTTCCCTTTCAGGTCCTTCCAACTGGTCACATCCTTGTCGCCAACCACGTAAAAACCGCGCCACAAAGGAATGTTCAGCAGGCGCAGGTTATCCACGCCACCTTTCTGGAAGATGTTGGCGGTTTGCACCACGAAACCGAACATCACGTCTACCTGCTGAGTTTTCAACAAAGCCGCCATTTGTGGCGGTTCGGTGACAGGGACGTATTCGACAGTCACGTTATCGCCCAGCTTGCCGCCGTTCTTCGCCATCATCAGGAAGAAAGGCATCACATGCGGGCTTGGGCCGCATTTGGCGCCCACACGCAGCGTGACCGGTGCCGGCAATTTCTTGGTGGGCACAGCGGTTGGCGCTTCGCTTTTCGACGAGTTGCTTGCAGGTACGCTCGTGGAAGTTGCGGAAGCGCAGGCACTTAG
>CAZDOZ010000134.1:0-7221 GCA_964507175.1 uncultured Anaerolineae bacterium | reverse complement strand
CACGGGGCTCGGACGGCGCCTTTAGGCGCTAACGTAGAGTTTGGGAACTCATGCGTTGCCTAAGGAGCTCCCCCGCTTTAGCGGCCAGAGGCCCTCCGGGCCGGTGGCCCGGCGGGGGAGAGTACGTCATTGTTCACACTTGCTGCCAGGGTGTCGATGAACGACCGAATTTCCGCAGCGCGCAGGCGGTAGCTGGCCCTGTTGGCGATCAAGACCGCCTGGCTTTCCAGGATTACCTGCAGTTCGTTCAGGCCGTTTGCCCGCAGTGTGGTGCCGGTTTGCACCAGATCCACGATCAGGTCTGCCAGGCCAACCAATGGGGCCAGTTCCACCGATCCGGACATGACGATTATCTCAGGGGCCAGACCATGGCTCCGGAAGAATGCCTCGGCGAGCCTGGGGAATTTGGTCGCCACTCGTGGGCTCCGTTCCAGGCGCAAGGGACGCGCAGGGCGGTTGGCTTTGCCCGCGACCACCAGCCGACAGTATCCGAACGGGAGTTGCAATGGTTCGTAGACATCCCTCTCCGCCTCCCGCACCACGTCCAGCCCGGCGATACCCAGGTCTGCTGCACCGTATTCCACGAAGACCGGCACGTCCGCTGGCTTGGCCATGATGAAACGAAGTCGCCTGTCTGCCCCATCCAGCACCAGCCGCCGCTCTTTGTCGTGGTTTTCGGGCACGGCGTAGCCGGCCTGTTTCAGGAAATTCATGGCGTCTTCGGCCAGTCGGCCTTTGGGCAGCGCTATGGTTAGAGGGGATTTCGTCATTTCCATCGTGCCACCTCCTGCCAATCGTCTTCCGCCAGCGGACGCAGCCCTTTGGCATCGCGCACCATCATCTTGTGTGGGGTGGATGCTACGTGGAACACCACTCGTGGAATGCGTCGTGTTTTCGCCGCTTCCCAGAGTCGTTCGTCATCCATTCCCAATGGGTCTATTTCTATCCGAAGCCCGCGTGCCCTTGCCTCGGCGGCCCATGCCAGACAGATGGGACATCCATGTGCTCCCAGCAAAACGTCCGCAGTCGGTTCGCTCTGGGAAAATCCTTGTGACTTCCGCGCCAGCAACACTCTATCCAGCGTCATCGCCCAGCCAACGGCTGGGAATGGCGGACCAAAATGCCCTATCAGCCCGTCGTAGCGCCCACCTGATATCAGGCTGAACCCCAGTCCCGGGGCGAAGCCTTCGAAAGTGATGCCGGAGTAGTAGTCCAGGTCGCGCACCTCGGCAAAGTCGTAGATGACGAAGTCTCCAACGCCGTATGCAACCAACAAATCGGCCACAGCCCGCAGCTCGGAGAGGGCGCTACCCATGGCATCGTTGAGGCAGAATTTCTCCGCCTGGTCCAGAACTTCGATACTGCCGGTAAGTCTGGGCAGTTCCAGCAGGGCGGATCGGGCTGACGGAGGTACGTTTTTGCTTTCGTCCAGCAGTGAGACGAGCATTGCTTCTGCTTTCCGGTCCACCGCATCGCGTACCATGCTGGCCAGCCGATCGGGCAGGGCCAGCGCGTTCAGCAGGCCGCGGAAGAATCCAATGTGGCCCAATGTGATGCTAAATCTGGGCAGTCCGATGGCCTGCAGAGCGGCCACTGCCAGAGCGATCACTTCGGCGTCGGCAGCCCTGCTCTCCGCCCCGATCAGTTCGATGCCGGCCTGAGTGAACTCGTGCTGGCGTCCGGCACGCGGCTGTTCATAGCGGAAAACGCTGCCAATGTAGCTCAGCCGAAGCGGCATGGGCTGGTCGTACAGCCGTGTGCCCACCACGCGTGCTGTTGGGATGGTCATATCCGGGCGCAGTGCCAGAACTCGCCCTTGCCGATCGAAAAAGCGGTATAGCTCGGCGTCAATTTGCGCCCCAACGTCCGTCGCCAGGGTGTCTGCATATTCGAATGTGGGCAAGATAATCCGATGGTAACCCCAGGCTGTCCAGGTGGTGTGAAGTGCAACTTCCATCTCCCTGAAAGCTGCTGCATCGGCAAGGAGCAGGTCACGCACACCCTCCGGTAGTGTCCAGTCGTTCGAAAAAGGTCTGTTAGCCATAAGTTTTGCTGTATCACCTCGATAATCTTGGGCTGAGTTCATGGAGACGCTCAGTCTGGAATCTCTTTTCTACCTCGAGACAATAAAAAAGGACTAGTTGATCCCAACTAGTCCTGAGGAGCAAGCGCGAAAATGGCGTCGGCCTATGCCGTGCGCCTGCTCCTGTCAATATGATGATAGCTCTGCAATAAGTATGTGCTCATGGACACGCCTCTATTTTTAGTTCAGCCCAAGTGTAGCACATGGGTAGGGAAGTGTCAAATGCGTCGTGAAAAAACGTAACGGTCCAGCGTCTCTCCGTACGCCCGCTCGATCTCATCGCCAGCGCGGGCCCATGTGAATTGTTTCAGGGCCCTGGCTCGCAGTGCTGACCCGATCCGGCGGCGCTCTCCGGCGTCGTCGAGCAATCTCCTAAGCGCAGATGCCAATGCCTGAGGATCTCCTGGCGGCACGTACACCCCCAGATCTTCCAGGTACTCTCGGTGCGCCGGAATGTCCGTTGCCACCACCGGCAGGCCGACCGACATGTAAGGACACAGCTTGCCGCTTCCCTCTGTGGTGGGAAGTTTCGGGGCGACGGCTACATCCCCCAGCGCAAGGTAGTCTGGAGCAACGTCGTAGGGCACCCTGCCGGTAAACGTTACAGAACCCTCGATTTCCATGTCTGCTGCCCGGCGCCGGTATCGTTCCACGGAAGGGAATCCCATCACCAGGAAATGGGGAGTCTCCGCGCTCGTTGCAGCAGTCATTTCCCGAGCTGCCTCCAGAAGGATATCCACGCCCTGGTATGGTGCCAGAAGCCCCAGGTACACCACCACTTTTCTTTTGGCAGGTATGCCCAGTCTCTTTCGAAGCCGTTTCAGGCGCAGGCGTTCGTCATCTGACGGGGGATGGAATTTTTCGGGACCGACGCTGTCGTGCACTGTGCGGATGATTCCCTGTCTCAATCCGAACTGCCGTGTCAGTAGATCGCGGGCATGGTCAGAGGAGGTCAGCACGATGTGCGGGATCTGGTCGAGGCGGTTCTCCAGGTGGAGCCAGAACGGGAAGAGCGGGGATTCCCTGTTGAGGAACCCGTGCTCCACCATTTCGGCAGTCAGGCTTCCCTGGAAATCGAACACGATGGGGATTTCCAGAAGCTTTGCCGCCGGCATGCCCAGGGATACACCTTCGTGAAGGTAAGCGTGTATCACGTCGGGTTTGAAGCGCAGGGCGTGATAAAGCACCATTGGGGCCATAGCGATGTCCAACAGTATTTTTTGCCATGATGATCCGACCTGCAATTGACGTGCCGGGATTGGAGGCCGGACGATGTTCAGCCCAGGCACGTCCTTCCCGCTGGGATAAGTGGTGATGAGCACGCTGTGGCCGCGTTTTTGCAGCTCTTCCACCTGACCGCGGATGCGCACATGGCATCCGTAGTCGGAGAAGAAGCTGGTTGGAGCTAAAGCCAGGATGCGTAAGGGCATCGAATCGTCAGGCGGCGTGCTTGTGCTCTTGCCACAGGCGCCATCGGAGCAGGAAGAGTTCTTTGAATGCGCGAGTTATCACGTCCAGGCGCGCTCCCGTGGGCGATCCGGCGACACGCGGCCGGTGCCCGACTGGTATCTCGCCTATGCGGAATCCGTCCCTCTTCGCCATGACCAGCAGTTCCGCGCTGAAAGTGGCTCCCCTGGACTGCACCTGTGGCAGCACTTTTTCCAGCACCTCTCTGCGGAACACCTTGAAAGCGCAATCGATGTCCCTGGCTGCGTATCCGAAGAGAAGTGATATCAGGAAACTCCACCCTTTGCCGTACAGAACTCGCAGGAATGGATCCCGCCGAGGAGCGCGGTAGCCGACTACCAGGTCGTTTCTCTCGAGCAACGGCATGGCTTTGTCTATTTCTTCCAGGTAAAACTGGCGGTCGGAATCCGTGAAGAAGACGATATCTTTCGTGGCATGACTCATAGCCGAGTAGGCCGCAGCCCCATACCCCAGGTTTTTCGGGTGCTCCACCAGCTTGACCCTGGGGTCGCGTGCAGCGATTTCCCTGATCACATCACCTGTGCGGTCGGCGCTGCCATCGTTGGTCACCACTATCTCGAAATCATTGAAACGAGGTTCCATAACCCGGATGACTTCCTGGATCATGGTCTCGATGTTTTCCTCTTCGTTGTACGCAGGCATCGCAACGGAGAGGGAGTAGGGATATTTCTCCATAGACCTGCTCCGAAAGTGAGCTGAAAGGGTTACTATTCAGCCTTCCCATCAGTAGAACGCCGATGACGCTGATAGGCGTTGATTCTCGCTGATCTTTTCTGATTTATTTGCCTTATCTGCGGGTATCTGTGTTAAATCTCCGGCATCTGCTTTCGATTTGTTCAAGGCTGAACAGTTACCTGAAAAGTTACATAGACTCCTGCAAACTCTTTGTCAGATACAGGCAGGCGAAGTCGAGGTGCCCCGCTGCATAGCAGGTTGTTGGCTCGCTCAAGATGGTGCAATGGCCCCCCTGCCCCGTCTGTCCCTTATTTTTTTCTCCTGTATAGAATGCCAGAGAGACCAAACATGCGGGCCAGGAAGCTATCCTTTTCCAGGGAAGCTATTGGCTCTTCCCATCGACCGGAGGCCGCTGCTTCCAGCCACTCGTTCCGGAGTTCTTCAGATGCCTCCAGCATTTTCTCTATCCTCTCCTTGTCCCCAGAAACGAGGGTGCTTTTCAAGTAGGCCATCACCTGGATGTGCATATCTATCCAACGGACGAGGTTGTCTCGATTTGCCAGGAAGATTGTGCTTAATCCTTCCGGACTTTCCGGCAGTTTGGTGAATTCCTCGAATCTACGCCCGGCCAGACGCCTGATTTCCCGCCACGCTTCGTTTCCCGCGGTGCTGCTCAGGAGAGCTGCACTTAGCATCATGGGGAAGTGTTCGACTCCGGCCCGGAGAGCATCGTGCTCATCCGCATCCAGGAATAGGGGAGCCGCTCTCAATCGGTCGGCCAGGTCTGACGCCACTTTGATGGCCCCCTCCGGCGTTTCGGTGGTAGGGCAGAAGCAGAAAGTCCTGCGTTCGAAAAGATTGGGGTTTGGGGCTCCGAACCCTCTTTTCTCCGCCATCGGAAGCACGGGATCCCCGCCCAGATAAGCAATCCCTTTTGGCGTCAGATATTCATCCGCCCATGCTTGCACGGGCTTCTTCAGAGTTGCTGTGTCTATCACCAAGACGCCCTGGCGTATCTCGCGTCCTATAGCGTCCATTGTTGCGCGTATCTCGCCAAATGGGATGGCCAGTATGATCAGGGATGCCTCATCGCAGGCGTTGATCAGGTTCCAAGACGCCTTCTCCACAGCGCCGAACTTCAATGCGCGTTTTGTCGCTTCGGGGTTTTTGTCGTGCCCAACGATGCGAAATTTGCCTTTCTCTTTGTGCAGCGCCAAGCCTATGGAAGCACCCACCATGCCCAGCCCAACTATTGTAACCTGCGATCGCCTGTCTTTCCCCATCGTTTACAGCTCCTCGTCCGCAGCTTTCAGCGCTGCCAACAAATTCACTTCCTCATCAGATAGAGGGGGTTTTTCTTCATGGTGATACCTGATGATTCTCACGCAGCGCGGAGAACATCCTGCCCGTTCCGCCATCTTTGCCCCAATGAGCGGGTGCTCTCGTTGTACGAAAAGTGGGTAACACCATTTCCCTGGTTCCTCGCACGCCAGCCGATCAAGCCAGTTTCCCAGGAGTACGCCGATCACTCGATGCCACGGGGTCAGACGTGCTGCCGTCTTGCCTACATCGTGGAGCAGTGCTGCTTTGAGGAGATCGTCTTCTTGGCAGTCTTTGGCCAGGAGCTTTTGGAGCACATCTACACTGTGCCTCTGGTCGTGTGGGGACATGTGCCGGAAAAGCGCCACCTGCTCCGGTGAGAGATATGTGGCTGCTATTCTTCCCCATTCCGGGCTGTTTTTTGTTGTCATAGCTTTGAAGAACTGCCAGACTCGGTAGCGCCACTGCAAGACGTCGACTCCCATTTCGCTCGTTTTACCACCCGCCCAGGATTATAGACGAAAGCAGTTTTATAGGAGGCCACATCAGGTCGCTCAGTATCGGCACTGGCATGAACCAGTCGGCCATCAGGAGGAGCAAGAGCAAGCCTGGGCCCCACTGTGAGAGTCTGGCCCAGAAATCAAGGAGATCCCTTGCCTGGATATACTCCAGGACTGCCATGAAAACCGAGTATCCGTCCAGCGGGAAAAGTGGGATCAGGTTGAAAACCGCCAGCCCGATGTTTGCCAGCACCATAATCAAGATGAATTGGGCCAGCGCTGGATTGGTGACCAGCCCCAACCGGATCGGGATGCCGGAAAGGATTGCCAGCACGATGTTGGAGGTTGGTCCGGCGAGTGCCACTATGCCCATATCGAGCCTGGGATTCCCACGCATTTGGTACGGATTCACCTGTACCGGCTTCCCCCAGCCGATGCCGAAACCCGCAAAAGCAGCGAAGATCATCATCATGGTGCCCACGGGGTCCAGGTGTGCTTTCGGGTTTAGTGTCAGACGTCCCTGGTACCTGGGCGTCGGATCGCCGAGCCTGGTTGCTGCCAGTGCATGGGAGAATTCGTGCACGTCTATGGATATCACGAGCACCACGAGCCATATTACGACTTCTACAAGAGAGAAATGCATATCGTCTTTCGATCCCCCTGTTAGTTTGCGAGTTTTGTACCTGGAAAGATTATAGCATGAACATCGCATATGCGCATATTGAGGCAGGGGGGAGGGATTTCGAATCAACCCCTGGGGGACCGTAGGCTTCCAGGGTTTGCTCCGCATTCCATGGGCTGATCGTGACTTGACAGAAGGAGCTGGGATTTGTTATACTCTTGGTTGGCGAAGGGCACCATTCCTTGTGGAGGGATGGCAGAGTGGACGATTGCGGCGGTCTTGAAAACCGCAGTACCTTAGCGGGTACCGGGGGTTCGAATCCCTCTCCCTCCGCCTAACCGAGTGTCACGGGGAGGTCGCATAGTCCGGTTGAGTGCGCCCGCCTGCTAAGTGGGTAGGGGGTTAACGCTCCCTCGAGGGTTCAAATCCCTCCCTCCCCGCCTTTTTCGTGCCCCAGTAGCTCAGTGGATAGAGCGCCTCCCTGCGGAGGAGGAGGTCACAGGTTCAAATCCTGCCTGGGGTGCTACCCGCCG
>CAZDOZ010000133.1:0-7310 GCA_964507175.1 uncultured Anaerolineae bacterium | reverse complement strand
TGTGACGAGATTTTCGACCGGAGAAAACCCCGCTGCCAGTTCCAGGGTTCGATCGTTCAAAGCTCCGGTATTCCCTAACCAGCATGATGTTCATGATTCCAATGCCGCCCACTGTATACGCCCCACGCCCGGAACACCTTCCTCAGGCCAAGCTATCCAGCTCTTCGTAGCGATCGCTTACGGCCTCCACCAGTGCCTGGCGCAACGCCTCGCCTTGTAGCTCGCGGTGACGGATCTTGCGCAACCTGCTGGCCAGTTCATCGTCGTGAAGCACGCCGCTCAGCCAGCGCTCGAAATCCTGCCGCTTCAGGTGATACTCCAGCGAGTCCACTGGCAGCTCGTCCAGGGTCTCCCGGAATTCCCACAGACTGGCTGCGGTGCGGCCCAGGTAACGGCCCGAGGAATCATGGAAATAAAACCGCTTCGGCTCGGGCAAAGGCGCTCGCAGGTACTTGTGCAAATGCCGAATGTGCGGGATGGCCCGCGGGCCGGCCCGAAACGTGACAATCCCTTCCGTGGGCGGTGACAATTGTTGTTCACCGCTCAAACACAGATATGCTTGGCCCACCGGCAATGTCGGCAGACGCGATAAGATATCGGAACCATCATTTTGTCTGGACAGAAAGGGGCTCAATACCTGGATTTCCTCCGGCAGGCTCAGGCGCGTCAGCAACCAGTGATCCAATGCCTGCAAAATAACTGGCGATGTCTGGCTGGGACGGTAGCTAACCACGCCGAAACCGCCCACTGCCATGGCCTCCAAGAACAGATCCGTTAACTTGCCACCCTCGGGCGGACAGAAACTCTGAATCTCATCCACCAGAAACCAGTGGGGTCGGCCTCGTCGCGCGCGCAGACCACGTAGCGCCCGCATCAAATCGAGCACGTAAGCCGTGCGCTCCGCCAAGCTGTAGATGGACAGATCCAACACCATGCTGACGCCATCGTATTCGCTGAAATTGATCACGTCAGCCACCGGCGGAAGCCGCGTTCCTGGTCCGCCGAGGAGAATGGTGTGGGGAAAAGCCCGCAGGCCTCGATAGTCTCCCTCAGGGTCAATGATGCACACCTGGTAGCCTTGCTTGAGCAACTCCTCAGCCAACAGGCCAGCCAGCCAGGATTTGCCGCTCCCGCTAGCCCCAAAGATGCCTATGTTGCCATCCACCAGTGTGAAGGGGTCCAGATGCAGAGGGGTACCGTCGTGGCTATGGCCCAGCAACAGGCGACGCTCCGGGCGCGGTCGGCGTGCTGGGGCATGCCCCGCCAACAACTCTTGAACCAGAGCCTGGACACCGGCGCCATTCGCCTGAGGCAGCACAACATCTGCCAGGGCTTGCATATTCGGCAAGGCATTGGCCACAGCCACAGCTACCTCAGCCACTTCGAACAGGCTGCGGTCGTTTTCAGCATCCCCGCACGCCACCACACCATGCGGCGAGTAACCCAGTTCGCTCAGCGCATAATGCAGGCCGGTACCTTTGGTCGCTCCGGGCGGTAGCACCATCACAGCTCCTCGGTTGTATTCCACCGTTGCCCCACCGCCCACCTGACGGAGCACATCCAATACCGCTTCATCATGGGGCACATTGGTTGCTGCGATAGCCGTACCCTGCTCCAAGGGAATGTTCAGCTTCTCCAGATGCTCTAACACGGCCGGAGCCAGTCGTCCAAAGGGCAATGCCACGGTGTCACGTCGGGGGAAATACACCACTGCGCCGTCTTCTGCCACAATAGCCTCACACAGCTCGGCATACGGTCCTTCGGCAGCAAAACTATCCAGACTACGGCCACTAACCAGGATGATGGACAGGCCAGCGGTTTTCGCCTGGCGCAGCACATTCCAGGTCTCAGATGCCACCTGGCCCCCCTCGGCCAGCGTGCCGTCTAAATCGCAAGCCAATACAATCAGGTGCACGGGTTCGCCCTCCAAATATGTGTAAGAACCTACGCATTACCTGAGTCGACGTTCAGGGAACACGCCCCTGACGGACAACCCGAGCTGGTAGATAGAGAAACAAGTGGCAAGTAAAACCGACCAGGAAACCTCACTCGGAGGCATAGCGCCTGAGAGCTAGCACTTGGCACAGAAATTGACAAACCCTACCCATTTCTATAAGAGCTTACCACAACCCCATGTTACGGTCAAGGCAGAGGCTTAGCGGAGACCGATCCAAAGAAAGTCGGTGAACCTCTTGCCCCCCCGAGCTAGATATACGGATCTTGGCCTCGGTGCGCCCAATATATAGGGGGTGGGCGTGGAGACCACGCGATCTGAAACGCCCGCCGGCATCCTGGAAGATGCTGATGTACGAATTAGCATGGATGGCCGGGGGAGGACCGTTAGAGAACATTTTCGTCGAGCGGCTCTCGAGGAGCGTGAAATACGAGAGCATCTACCTGATAGAGTACAGGACGGTGAAGGAATTAGAGTCTGGACTGGGGAACCGCTCCGAGTTCTACAACAGCGAGAGACTCCATCAAAGTCTGGATTACTGCACACTGGCGGGGGTGCATTTCGGAACCTGATTTGACTGAAAGCAATTGTATGTGGTATACTAGCTTTGGTAATCCTATTCACAGGGAGAGGGATACGGGTAGTGATGTTGCTCTCCGTATTCCTCGTCTCCACACGTTATTCTGAAGCCTTTTGTGGTCCCAAAGAAGGGGGCCCACCTCAAGTTTGGTCGGCAAGGAGGAGCAGCCTGCTTAAGAGCTTAGACATGATGTAGCCCGGAGGCTTTTATCCCCGGGCGTGTCGCAGCATCTTAGCGGCTCTCTGCGTCGGAGATTTCCAGAGGAGGATAAAAATGTTCACGAGAATCCTGGTCCCAATAGATGGTTCGAGCGATAGTTGGAGTGCCTTGGCGCAAGCGATTGAGATCGTCCCAAAAGAGCAAGGCGTGATCCACGTGCTTTTCGTCGCGGATGCGCGTTTGATTGATGCTTCTTTCTGGAACGCTTTTCCCACTGACGATCCTTTGCCCGAGGTTGACCCGGCACTGCTACAATTGGCGCTGGATGTGGGCAAACAGTTGAGTAGACAGGGAAAGGCCGTGTTAGAGCGTGCCGAGCAACATTGTCAGGACAACAATATTTCTTGCCAGACCGAGTATGCGGAAGGAGTTGTGAGTCAAATCATTCTTGACCGCGCCAAGACTGCTGATTTGGCAGTTATGGGACGGCGCGGTGTGGGCAGTAAGTGGGCCGGACCACTTCTAGGTTCGACTTTTGAAGCTATCATTCGTCGTTCCCCAGCGCCTGTATTGGCCGCCCAAGCAGAGGCATACCCCGTTCACCATGTCTTGGTTGCTTATGATGGCAGCAATCGTTCTCAGGACGCTTTACGAATAGCGGTAGACCTGGTGCAAGAGAAAGGGGCTTCTTTGACATTCCTCACCGTCGACGATGGCCGCCGCAAGCGGAAGGAAATTTACAGCCAAGGGCTCGCTTTTCTGCATGAACGCGACTTGGAAGCTAAGGAACTGTTTCGCATCGGAGATCCGACGGAGCAGATTTTACAGGTAGCTCGCGAGGAGAAAGTTGACTTGATTGCCATTGGTGCTTACGGACATCAGCACTATTTAGATGTTTTCTACGGCAACACAGCTGACGGAGTGATCCGCGGTGCGACCTGTCCCGTGCTTATTTGTCGCTAAATTGTTGGTTTCAAGTTGTGATGCATGCCTAAGCCAGAGCCATAAATGACCCAGAATTGCCAAGACCTAGGGAGAGGGAAACAAAGCTTTATTTTGATAAGCTTTGGCTTCTGAGCTTAGTGCTTCTTAGGGTTTATTCTCTTAGCCAGAAAAATCTTGCCGGAAAGGTGCTGAGGAGGAAGATTATGCGTGATCGTTGGAACGATGAAGTGCGAAACGCTTTTCGGGATCTCGTCGTTGATCCTTACGGAGAAAAAGCGTATGCCCCCTTTGACGACATCGAACCAGCCCTTCGCTTTGGCTGGGAAGAGGGTTTGAAAGAAGAATATCCGTCTCTGACGTGGAGAGAAGCAGAAGAAGAACTGCATCGCGCCTGGCATGAACAACATCCTGGACACGAAAACTGGGATGGCGTAAAGGATGCAATTCATGTTGCTTGGGAAAAAGCGATCAACGATTGGAAGGGGCTGGCTAGTAAAGTGAAAGAGCGGCAGCATCATTAGTTACCTGCATTAGCTTTGGCACCCGGCAGCGGATTTCATTTCACTGGCTGTTATCGGTAGCCAGCTGGCCTGCGCTACCGTTCCATTGAAGAACTGATCATTAGCCCGGGAGCCACCGCGGTGCCTGACGCTAAGCGATAGCGCGGACGTGGCTTAAACCACGCCGAAAGGACGGGGCGCCGCCCTTGCTATTATGCCGGAGCAGATCGCAGTTCGGTAGTGCCCGACGAGTCGGGCACTACCTGCAGGTGCGTGTTCGGCCGGGGCCCGCAGTAAGGAAAATCTCCCCGCCGTTTCGCTCACAACGACGCGGCCGGACCTGTTTCTGACCTTTGTTTGTGTGCAGGTAGCGTAAATCCATGTCCTCTTCATTCTCAAGGCGAGTGCAATTGCTGGAACAGCGACTCGGTTAGTGAGCCACAAAAGCCTTTCCTAGAGAATGCCTGCCGCAAGGGATGCCAGACGGGCGAGTCCGATTTTCCGAGTGCTCTCGGCAGACGGACGGTTTTTAGAGACAGAAAGGGTGAAAGGGATAGTAAAAAATGGATACACAAAAGGAACCGCAACGCCCCCAAAAACAAAAATCGTTTAACTGGTTTAATTCCTGGTTTTGGTGGTTGATCCTGCTGTTGCTGTTGGTGTGGAATTTCATAAGCTATTGGCCTTCGACAAAGTCCGCGGCCTCTATTCCTTATTCAGCGTTCGTCGCTCAAGTACAAGCGGGCAATGTGGCTCAGGTAAAAATCACTGGAAGCGACATCAGCGGTACGTTTGTGAAACCGATCCTTTGGTCACCTGCTTCCAAGAAACTAGTGGAGACGCCACAATCCGAAAGTGCCGTGGCGATTACGCCCGAGGTGAAAGCAAGCAAAGCTGCTCCATCCGAATACAGCAAATTCGAAACAGTTTTCCCTTCTGTAGTAGGTGATCCGGCTTTGATGCCTTTGTTGAAAGCCAAGCATGTGCGCATTGCCGCCAGTAACCCGCCTTCTCCCTGGATCGCGACTCTTCTGATTGACGGGTTGCCGTTCCTGTTGTTGATCATCTTTTTCGTATGGATGGCACGCAAGAGCGGAATGGGGCAAGGCGGTGGCGTTCTCGGCTTCGGCAAGAGCAAAGCGCGGAGGTATACCGCTGAGGACGTCAAGGTGACTTTCGATGATGTGGCCGGAGCCGAGGAGGCGAAGACGGAGCTGGAGCAGGTAGTGGATTTCCTGCGCAATCCTCAGAAATATCATCGTTTAGGTGCACGTATCCCGCACGGGGTGCTATTAGTGGGGCCGCCCGGGACAGGGAAGACCCTCATGGCCCAAGCCGTGGCCGGTGAGGCCGGCGTTCCTTTTTTGGATATCAGTGCGTCGGAGTTTGTAGAGATGTTCGTCGGGGTAGGTGCCAGTCGCGTGCGCGATCTTTTCGCTCAAGCTAAAAGTGTTTCGCCAGCTATCGTTTTCATCGACGAACTGGACGCTGTGGGTCGGCGCCGGGGGGCTGGCCTAGGCACTGTCAATGATGAACGGGAACAAACGTTGAACCAACTTTTGGTGGAGATGGATGGGTTCGATGAGCGCCATGAGATTATCGTGTTGGCGGCCACCAATCGTCCCGATGTGTTGGACCCGGCATTGTTGCGCCCCGGGCGGTTCGACCGAGAAATTACCATGGGATTGCCCGACCTGAAAGGACGGGAAGGCATTTTCCATATCCACGTGCGTGATCTCGACTTGGCGCCCGATGTGGACATCCATACTTTGGCCATGGCCAGCCCTGGCTTTAGCGGTGCTGACATCGCCAATCTTTGCAACGAGGCTGCACTTACCGCAGCCGAGCATAATCACCAGCAGATCACTATGGCGGATTTCGAGGAAGCTCAGGACAAGATCATCTTGGGCGGCGCTCGTCCGATCCTGCTAGACGAACATGATCGTAAGGTCGTAGCATATCATGAAGGCGGACATACGGTGGTAGCCTGGTTTAGCCCAGAAGCGGATCCCGTTCATAAAGTGACCATCATCCCGCGCGGGCGGGCTTTGGGCGTGACAGAACAGTTGCCAGGTGGTGATCGCTACAATGTCAGCAAAGGGTATTTGTTAGATCGATTAGCGGTCATGTTAGGAGGGCGTACTTCTGAAGAGCTTGTCTTCAAGAGTATCACGACCGGTGCCGAGAATGATTTGGTCGAGGCCACGAAACTAGCTCGGCGCATGGTTACACGTTGGGGCATGAGTAAGTTAGGTCTCGTAGCGTTTGCATCAGATGAGTCACAACCTTTTCTGGGCTACGAGATGGCACAAGGCCGTGATTACAGCGAGGATACGGCGGCGCTCATAGATGCAGAAGTGCGACGGTTGTTGGAAGATCGACATCAGGCGGCCCACCATTTGCTGACAGAGCATCGAGATAAACTGGATCAACTGGCACAGGCTTTGTTGGAACATGAAACAGTGGGACGCGAGACACTAGAAAAGATTTTAGGTCCCCGTCCCTCAGTGGCGGGTTGATCTGAGCAATGTTGACGTCGATTTTGAACGTCTCTCGCAATCTAAGGTAATGGGGGCCTGCTCTAAGCTCTACTGGAACGCCGTAGGAAGGTGGTTTGACGATGTTACACTTCGGGAAGGCGGGCGAGAGGCCTAGCGTAAGTTTTGTGCAACCAATGGCCGAATCACGAAAAACGACCCATCTTGGGCACTTTTTGTAGGGTATTGCACTCTGGCGACGAATCAACGAGAAGGCAAAACGCTGCTACCCAATGCTATATTGGAGGGGTACAAGGCGCACGGGATATATGTCGAGAGCGGTTTTTTGCTTTCTCAAAGATCCCTCTTGTTCCTCAAGAGACCAAAGCGGATCATGGCTCTACTGATGTGATGGCTTTGTCTTTGCTGGTTTATGTGCTAGCGGAACGTTAATTGCGGATCAGGCTTATGGAGAAAAACGAAGGCGTCCCTAACCAGCTTGGTAAAGGAACCCAATCTGCGACCATGCACTGGGCCTTCCGCCCCTTTGAAAGAATCGACTTCTTCAGCATCCGTCAGAATAGGCGTGTCACTGACTGCAAAGTGCTGACTTGTGTCCAACCCGCATGACGATTATCTTCCCAGCGTAAATCGTGGAATGTAGATCAGGCTCCGGCGTTCTCCAACCTGCACAA
>CAZDOZ010000132.1:2986-7314 GCA_964507175.1 uncultured Anaerolineae bacterium | reverse complement strand
CTAACCAGATTTGGGATTGCCGAATCGGGTTTACACTACTTTTCAGAAATACCCCGTTGATGATAAAATTCCCTCTTGCGAGGAAAACAGGAGGATGGGGAAGCCGACAGTGGAAAAAGCCAATGGCCATGATGCCATCGTAGTATTCCAACCCTCTGGGCGGCGCGCCAGGGTGCCTCCGGGCACGACGTTGCTGGACGCAGCCCGACAGGTGGGCGTGGAGATCGAATCTATCTGTGGGGGTGACATGGTCTGCGGGAAGTGCCGCGTTCTGGTCGAGGAGGGAAGGTTCCAGGAAGAAGGGATAACCTCTGACATGGGGCACCTTTCGCCGGTTACCGGGCGGGAGATGCGGCTCTTGCGGCATGGGGGCACGTCCGCGAACGCCCGCTTGGCATGTGCGGCGAGAGTCCTCGGCGACGTGGTGATAACCATCCCGCCGGAAAGCCGCGTCCACAAGCAGGTAGTCATCAAAGCTGCGGGGAAACGTCAGATTGTCACTGATCCCGCAGCTCGGCTGGCGTACATCCATCTTCCGGAGGCGGAACTGGAGGACAACACCTCCCTCTGGGATCGGGCGAAGCAGGTCCTGGCTTCCAGGTTCGGCTACAGCGGCCTGACCATCGACACGATGGCCCTGCGGGAACTTCCAAAAGCGTGGGCCAAGGGCCACGGCGGGATGACTTTCACCATCTGGCAGGAGCGGGAGGTTCTGCGGGTGCAGTCTGGATTCCGGGATCGTCTCCTGGGTCTGGCGGTGGACATGGGAACGACGACGGTGGCTGGATACCTCTGCGATCTGAATGCCGGAGAGGTGCTGGCGGTCTATGGCCTCATGAACCCCCAGGTGGCCTACGGCGAGGACCTGATGTCCCGCATTAGCTACGCCAACACCCATCCCGATGGGCTGGAGAAACTCCACCGGGTGGTCATCGACGCTTTGACAGAGGTGGCATCGGAGACGGCGAGGAGCATCGGCCGTTCCCCAGACGAGATCGTGGAGGTCGTCCTGGTCGGTAACTCGGTGATCCACCACCTGGCCCTGGGGCTGGATCCCCATTCCCTGGGTGAGGCACCTTTCGCACCAGTCACGAAGGATGCGGCAGATCTGAAAGCTCGCGATCTGGGGCTGAATGTGTCCCCCGGAGCTAACGTGCACGTGCTTCCTCTGGAGGGTGGACATGTGGGAGCGGACAACGTGGCAGTCGCGCTGGCGGAAGCACCTCACCAGCAGAGTGAGATGATGTTGATCCTGGACGTTGGCACTAACGGGGAGATATTGCTGGGAAACCGGGATCGGGTACTATCGGCCTCCAGCCCGACTGGGCCGGCGTTCGAAGGGGCTCAGATCACCCATGGGATGCGGGCTGCCCCCGGTGCAGTGGAGCGCGTCCGGATAGGGGACGCCACATGGGAGCCACGTTTCAAAGTCATCGGCGAGGACGTCTGGAGCGATCAGAAGATGCTGCCGGTCCAGGGCATTTGCGGCTCCGGCATCATCGAGGCGGTGGCAGAGCTTTTCGCCGCTGGCATCCTTCGGTCCGATGGCAGGTTCTCCGCCGACTGCAAGGGACACCCGCGCTGCCGAAAGAACGGCCGCACGTGGGAGTACGTGCTGGTGCGGGAGGACGAGAACACCCTGGGGCAGGAGATCGTCATTACCCAGGCTGACGTGCGGGCGATCCAGCTGGCAAAAGCCGCGATGTACGCCGGTGCGAAGCTACTGATGAACCGCCTCGGTGTGCATCGGGTGGACAAAGTGGTGTTGGCGGGAGCATTCGGGACGGTCATCAGTAAGGAACACGCCCTGCTCCTGGGCCTTTTCCCTGACGTTCCGCCAGGACGTGTGTACAGCGTGGGGAACGCTGCCGGGGACGGAGCCAGGATTGCCCTCCTGAATCGACAGAAACGTCTGGAGGCCCAGGAACTGGCACGCTGGATCGAGTACGTGGAAATCGCCCTGGATCCCCATTTTCAGGACGA
This sequence comes from uncultured Anaerolineae bacterium, assembly GCA_964507175.1. GTDB lineage: Bacteria > Chloroflexota > Anaerolineae > S016-19 > S016-19 > S016-19. The sequence continues at coordinate 5,331 of CAZDOZ010000132.1, read as the reverse complement.
ATTCGTGGCGGCGATGCACTTCCCCCATATGCGGGATCCGTTTCCCCACGTGGAGGAGATGCTGCTTGCACGCAGGAGGAAGAATTGAGCGAGGAGATAGATTTCAAAGCGCTGCCTGATGAGGAGTTGCTGGAGCAGATGGGGGATGACCTGTATGACGGCCTGAGTGATGAGGTAGTCAAGGCTACGGAAGAGGCTCTCTCCCGCGGCCTTTCCCCTCATAGAATATTGGACGATGGCTTGATAGCGGGAATGGAGATAGTAGGAGAGGACTTCCGCGATGGCATTCTTTTCGTCCCGGAGGTGATGATGGCTGCCAACGCTATGAAAGCGGCTATGGAGCTCCTGCGACCTCTCCTTACTAAGACGAACGCCCCGAAAGTGGGCACCATGGTCATCGGCACGGTGAAAGGGGATATCCACGATATCGGGAAAAACCTGGTTGCAATGATGATGGAAGGTGCCGGATTCCAGGTGGTCAACCTCGGGATCAACACCCCGGCGGAGAAGTTCCTCCAGGCGGTCCGCGAGCATGGGGCCGACATTCTTGGCATGTCTGCCATGCTCACCACCACGATGCCGTACATGCAGGTGGTGATCCGAAAGCTGAAGGAGGAGGGAATGCGGGACGGCGTGATCGTGATGGTGGGAGGAGCACCGCTGAACGAGGCTTTCGCTCAGGAGATCAGGGCAGATGCTTATGCTAAGGATGCAGGCACGGCGGTGCAGACTGCGAAGAAGCTGATACTCCAACGGAAGGAGGTGTAGCGGTGGCCCTCATCCTGCTGACCGACGACGACGGATACCAATCGCCGGGACTGGTGGCGCTGTACGAGGCGATGACGAATCTGGGAGATGTCGCCGTCTTCGCCCCAGACCACAACTGGTCTGCCGCAGGGCACACCAAAACGATGCACAAGCCGCTGCGTGCCTGGGATGGGAAGCTGCCGAACGGCGCCAAAGCAACCATTACCACGGGTGCGCCATCTGACTGCGTTGCGATGGCGCTTCTAGGCCTGCTGCCGGAGCGTCCGGACATGGTGGTCTCCGGGATCAATCTGGGGGCGAATCTGGGGTCCGACCTGACTTACTCCGGCACCGTGGCAGGCGCGATGGAGGCGGTCATCGGTGGCGTGACGGCTTTCTCCATTTCCATCGAGACCACCGACCCGGAGGCGGATCTCTCGCTGGCGGCGATGGTTGCTGCTCGGCTGGGAGGTTTGATTCTCCGGATGGGGATGCCTCCGAATACTTTTCTGAATGTCAATGTGCCGAATCTGCCGCGCCGGGAAGTGCGGGGAATCCAGGTCACCCGCCTGGGGCGGCGAATCTATCGGGATGTCCTCGTCCGCAGGATCGACCCCAAAGGGAAGCCGTACTACTGGATCGGCGGGGACGTGCCCACGGGCATACCGGAGGACGGGACAGACATCGGCGCGCTGGCGAACGGCTATATTTCCGTCACGCCGATCCGGATGGACATGACCGACTATCGGTTCATGGAGTCCCTCCGCGATTGGCCGTTGTCTGAGGTGCTGGAACCATGACCTTCCACGCGGCGCCCGATGGCATGGCTTCGCGGCGGTGGGCCGCTCTTCTCCTCCTGGTGGCGGCCACAGTGGGGTCTCTGGTTGCGGCTTTTTCTCTGGACTGGAGCAGAGTGGCCTTCCTGCTTCTGCTGTCCGGACTTGTGCTGGCTGTGTTGACGGCGGTCCTCGCCCTGCGCATCTGTCGCCTGGCAACCCTGCGTTACCTGGTCGACCGAAACTCCATTGTGATTCGGGATTGTTTTGGCTCCATCGTGGTGCCGATGTGTTCCCTGGAGCGGGTGAAGATCGGCGGCAAGGCGACTCGACCGTACCGACGGCACAGGCGCTGGCCCGTGCCGTTTTTCGGTATCGCTCCTGTGGATGGTCTGGGGTTCGTGCTCATGGCAGCCACTCTGCCGCCGGAGGGGCAAGTGTATTTGATCACCACCGCCGGAAGCTACGGGGTTTCGCCGGAGGGTAGGGATGGATTCGTGAAGGCGGTGGAGGAACGGTTCCGACTCGGTCCTACGCAGGAGCTAGAGGGGGACATGGTGCCGAGGCGCTGGCGGGTATGGCTTCCCTCAGGGATCTGTTTCTGGGTCGTGGCGGTGGGCGGCGGTGTTCTGTGGTTGTATCTGCTGGCACTTGATGCGTGGCAGGGTCGCCGTCCCGGGGCGTTCCTGCTAGGTGCCGGGGTGTTGTGGTTCGTCGACGCCCTTGTGGGTACCGTGTGGAGCAGGCGATCGCGGAACGCAGCATGCGCTGTGTGGATTGTGGCGTTGGCGGTGCTGGTTCTGGCATGGAGGGCGGCGGGAG
>CAZDOZ010000132.1:0-2886 GCA_964507175.1 uncultured Anaerolineae bacterium | reverse complement strand
TGGGCTTTTCACGGGGGTGAGAATGTTCCTTTCGGTAGTGATCCCGGCGTACAACGAAGAAGCTCGATTGCCGGAAACGTTGCGCCTGGTGTCGGATTTCCTGGAAAAGCAGGACTACGCCGCTGAGGTTCTGGTGGTGGAAAACGGCAGCACCGACAGGACTGCCGAGATAGTGCGGGAGTTTTCCGAAGACCACCCTCAGTTCCGGCTGATCTCCATCAAGGAGCGGGGCAAAGGGATCGCCGTGAAGACGGGGATGCTGGCGGCAACAGGTGAATACCGTTTCATCTGCGACGCAGACCTTTCAATGCCCATCGAGGAGGTGTCCAAGTTCCTGCCGCCGGCGCTGACCGGATACGACGTGGCGATAGCGAGCCGGGAGATAGCAGGAGCTCGCAGGTTCGACGAGCCCGCCTACCGGCATTTGATGGGGCGTGTGTTCAATTTCATCGTGCGGGTGTTGGCCGTGCCGGGGTTCGCGGATACCCAATGCGGTTTCAAGTGTTTCACGGCGTCTGCCACGGAGCTGTTATTTCCGCGACAGGCCATGAGCGGCTGGGGTTTCGACGTGGAGATCCTATTCATCGCCCTGCGCCAGGGGCTGCGGGTGGTGGAGGTGCCGGTGGACTGGTATTACAAGGAAAACAGCCGGATAAATCCGGTCAAGGATACCTTTAGCATGTTCTGGGAAGTGCTGAGGGTACGGATGAACGCCGTGAAAGGGCTGTACGATTGAGTGAAGGCTCACCGCCGAGAATGCAGAAGGGAGAGCCGACAGCCGGTGGCCGATAGCCGTCAGCTTTCATGAGCCCCGTTGTGGAGCAAGAGTCGCTATCGGCTCACGGCTATCAGGTGACGGCTTTCAGATTTCTCTGCGCTCTCCGCGTCCTCGGCGGTGAAGTTTTTTCGGTGCCGTCAAAGGCACAAACGGATGGAGTCTGCTTTGGACGACGGAATCCTGGTGGAAAAGGCCCGGAAGGGCGAAATCAGCGCGTTCAACCGCCTGGTACTCGAATACCAGGACCTGGCCTACAACGTCGCCTACCGGATCATGGGCAACGGCGACGACGCTGCCGATGTGGTCCAGGACAGCTTCGTGAAGGCCTATAAGCACCTTCAGCAATTCCGGGGAGGCTCTTTCAAAGCATGGCTCCTACGGATAACCACCAACACCTGCTATGATAAGCTCCGCTACCGCAAGCGCCGCCCGACCGTGCCCATTGAGGAGATTGCCAGCAATTCCTACCATTCCGCCCAGCTACGTTCCGACGTATCCGGCCCGGAGGAAGTCGCATTGCAAATGGAGCGGGCGGAGACCATCCAGCAGGGCATTTCCATGTTGCCTCCAGATCAGCGGGTAGTGCTGGTGCTGTCGGACGTGGAAGGGTTCTCCTACCGGGAGATAGCGGAGATAGCACAAATCCCAATCGGCACTGTCAGGTCTCGGCTGGCGCGCGCCAGGGGGAAGATGCGTGATTACCTGAGGGAAGCAGAAATCCTACCGTGACCGGAACTGCCGGAGGATGCATAGCGTTTTGGGTACAGGAACAACAATCGGACGGATGGGGTTTGACACGTGGAAAAGGTAAACGGAGTTGACGAAGAGCTGCTGTCGGCGTACCTGGACGGTGAGGTGACGCCTCGCGAGCGGGCCGTTGTCGAAGAAGCGCTGAAGCATGACAGGAAACTGGCAGCCTCCCTGGTGGAGTTGCGTGCGACCAAAGAAGCCGTGGCCGATCTGCCGCGTCTGCGGGCGCCCACGAGTTTCGCGTTGCAGGCTCCGCTCCCCAAGAAACGCCGATGGCTGCTGCTGGCGTGGCGCTGGGCGACTGTTGCAGTGGCATTCCTGCTGGTTGCCGTCGTCAGCTGGGGGTTGTTGTTTGTGCCACGCGGGGCAAATCGGAAAGAAGCAATGCAGCCGGCTGCCCGACCCGGCGTCGTCGCGCGTGCGCCCGTTTCTCCTACGGAAGCTCCAAAGCTCAAAGCGCTGGCCGTTCCGGAAGGCGGCAGAGCGTTAGGAGCCGTTCCCTTGCCAGCACCGACACCCACATTGCTTCCGCCGACTGCTACGCCGGCCCCGGTTCCCGCGGAAAGAGGCCAAATGTACGGCAGTGTATGGTGGTTCGTAGCAGCATTGGCAGCGATCCTGGGTGCGCTCCTGGCGCTGAAGCCGGGACAGGAAAGGTAAGAACCCCAGCCCGGCGGCTGTCGCCGGAGAGCAATGCCAAAGGCGCGGACACCCCCCAGGATACCCGCGCCATGATCGCTGCTGGTTGCTCACAAAGGGAAGTCAGGCCGCAAATTCCCCTTTCTTGGCCTCTTCCAGTCGCCTTTCCATTTCCAGTCTGCGCAGCTCCGCAGCACGTTTTCCTTCCTGGACGATCTCGTCGAGAAGGGCACGCGCTTCTTGCTGAAGCTCGGAATCCTCAGGAGCCAGAACAGTACCTACCAACACACCTACGGCACCGCCAAGCACTGCACCGCTCATAAATCCCAGCTTTCCCATTTTTGCCTCCGTTGGGGTAGCCCACATTCAACCGTGGCGCTACTTAGAATGGATCTCGTCACGCCAGATAGCGTGCTCCTGCTCCTGGCAGAGCAGCCGCCTACCTAACTCTGCACGATGGAGTGCATTCAGGTGTGGAGCAGGTGTATGCCTGTTCCGCGCCTTTCGTCTAGCGCGCAGACAACACGCCGGGCCCATGCCTGGAACATCGAAAAATCGCCCGGCAGTCACCACGGGTTGAGTGTGGTGCCACTATCTACACAATCATAGCAAAAAAACCCCCCGGTGACAAGTGAAATTGGCCGAGGGATTCCGGAGCAAATCCCAGGTCTCCCATCAACCCCGGAGCAGTACTGGGCTTCGCATAGAAAACCTTAACA
>CAZDOZ010000131.1:0-7473 GCA_964507175.1 uncultured Anaerolineae bacterium | reverse complement strand
GCGTGTGTGCAGGCAGAGCTTTTGATTTTTGGGAGGACTCCGGATATAATGTGTTCATTACGGAGAGGTCGCATAGTCTGGCCTAGTGCGCGCGTCTCGAAAACGCGTAGGGCTAACCGCCCTCGAGGGTTCAAATCCCTCCCTCTCCGCCTCAAGCCCTGGTGCATACCGGGGTTTTGTTTTGCGGGGCCTTTTAGAATCGACGAATCAGCGACTCCCGGAGTAAAACATGGCCGAAGATCAGAAGCATTTCCCATATTGGGATTTCTCGTGGCGGGTGATCGGGCACGCGCTGGCTTTCCTTCTCGTCCCTGCGGTGCTCTTTCGTATCCTGGGCTCTGTGGCATCCTCACCGACGGCAGGTGCTCCCTACCTGTCGGCCTCCGGCGGCAGCCGTTACATGGCCCTCCTCCGCAGCCTGATCAGCGGGGATTGGGGCGGTGGATCGCCCCAGATGTCCGCGGCTTTTAGAGTCTCGATCATGGAGACAATCGTTGCATTGGGGGTATCCATCGTCCTGATGTGGGTCTTCCTGGCGGCTGGACGGAATATGGCCAACTCCCAGATGCCCAGGGAAGTCGCATGGTGGGCATTGGCCCCACTGCTTCTAGCGACCCCTGTGGCACTTGCCCCGCTGGCTTTGCACGCCACGGGTGGGATGTTTTCCGGTTCCCCGGGTTGTTTCTGGCGACACATTGTTCTCCCGGCGATCCTGCTTGCTTTCTACCCGGCGTTCGTTGCGGCAAGGGCTGCATTACGGGAAAGGGACAGCGCCAAAGCCATTCCGGCGCTCCTGCACGCATCACCCAACATCCTGAGCGGCATGCTGGTGCTGGAACCGTTCCTCGGCATCCCGGGGGCCGGGAGGCTCTTTCTCCAGTCGCTGGTTCACGCCGACTGGATCACAGCGTTCCGGGTGGCATTTTGGATGGCGGTGATCACCCTCGTGTTCCGCCTCTTGGCGGACCTCCTCACGCTTTTCTCGGAAGGAGAAAAACCTCGGGGGAACGAAGGAATCCAACCATCCGGAGGTGCATGGACATGGGGGGCTCTGGCTGCATCCGTCCTGCTGCTGGTTGTCGTGGTGGTATGGAGAACGAAATGGGCAGTGGCGGCGACCAGCACATCCCTGGCTTTCATGATAGTCGCACCGCTGCTGTTCGTCCCCGGCGTTGGGTGGGGCTTGCTTGTGGGGGAACTCAGGTACAAAGGAGGCAAAGCACGGGAGACGCTGGCATCTCTGATCGCATGGCCTGTGCAGATATTCTTCGCCCTCCCTGCTTTCTATTGGGTGCTGTTGAGCATCGCTGTTGCCGGTGACCAGGGCGGCAGTAAAGTCATCGGCATCGTGATGATTTACTGGATGTTCCCCAGGCTTGTGATGATCTCAGAGGAGGCATGGCGAGGGAGACCGTACCGCACTGGCTCCAAGCTCTACGGCTGGCAGCATGGCACAGGCATGATTGTATCACTGATGGCGTGGACTGTGTGGGCGGGGCTGGTAGGAGTGGCAGTGCCTGGATTCCTGGGGATGGGGCTGTTGCCTCAGGAAGCAGAACTCGGCAAAATGATCGCTGCAGGATGGCGATCCGGTTCGGGATGGATCCCTGCAGCGTTGGCGTTGGTTTACGTGCCGTTTCTCTGGCTCACCGCGTCCGATAGGGTGCTGAGCCTGCTGAAAGTCGGCAAACGTTCTGGGTGGATTTGGTAGCCGAAAATCAACCCAAACCCAGCTTTTTTCTGGAGGTGAAGTATGGTTAAGACGGATTACATCAGTCTGGATACCCGCGGGAATACCCACGTCATAGACATCACCCGAGAGGTGGAAAGTGCCGTGAGGAAATCCGGCGTGAAGAACGGGATAGTCACGATATTCAGCCCCAGTTCCACCAGCGGCATCACCACCATCGAGTACGAGTCTGGAGCTATTTCGGACCTTCGTGAGATGTTCGAACGGGTGGTGCCCAGCAACATAGACTACCGCCACAACCTGCGCTGGGGGGACGGCAACGGGCATTCTCACATCCGAGCCTCCCTTCTGGGGGCGGGCTTTACGGTGCCGGTGGTAAACGGCAGCATGACCCTTGGGACCTGGCAGCAACTCGTGTTCATAGATTTCGACAACCGACCCAGGCATCGCCGCGTGGTAGTGCAGATCGTGGGTGAATAGCGGGACGTCGTTTGCAGGCCGAGGGAAAGGGGATCAAGCAGGGATGGGGGAAACCACCCTGATTACCCTTCTCGTTTCCGGAGTCCCTCTGGCCCCCAGGATTTGCTGCGATTTCCTCCGCCGGGACAGCGATTGACCTCGCTGCTTCGCCGTGTTACAATTCAATACGTGTTGCGCCTGTGTACGTCAGACAATGGAGGTGACCATGATGAGGCCGTAATATCCTGGGGGTGGAAGCGCATGGACCGACTCCATTTGGGAGCCGGTTGACGAGGAAGAGGGTTCCCCACCGCGAGGCGGGGTTAATCCCCGAGAAGGGGAGAAAATCGAGAGATCAGCGGAAGCCCTCCAGAGCCCAGCCACGGCTCTGCAAACGCCATAAGGCGACCCCCAAGCCCCTGAAAGCCGACCGACAAATCCCACGGGCGACCGTGGGGACAAGACGGAACGGCAGTGGCGTGATTTTCCCGTTTTTGCTCTGTGAGAGGCGTATCAGCGCGCTTCGGGGGGTTTCTATGCTCGCCCCCGGGACGCCACAGACATCGGCATTCCGCCGGCTCGCTGATTCGCCAGTTTCATCGATTTGGGGGTGGAAATGTGTGGAATAGTTGGATACATCGGCGATAAATCCGCCTGCGAGGTCGTCGTGGAAGGACTGCATCGCCTGGAATACAGAGGGTACGACTCTGCCGGAGTGGCCGTTATAAACGGCGGTGGCAGGATAGACGTGAGACGCGAGGTGGGCAAGCTCGCCCGACTCCAAGAACTTCTGGAGAAGTCGCCCGTGGACGGGCACATCGGCATAGGGCACACCCGATGGGCGACCCATGGGCGTCCCAGCGCCTACAACGCCCATCCTCATACCGACTGCAGCGGTGAAATCGTCGTGGTGCACAATGGCATCGTGGAGAACTTCCTCGATCTCCGGCGGGAGCTCGAGACGAAAGGGCATATCTTTCGCTCGGAGACGGATACCGAAGTGATTGCCCACCTGGTGGAAGAATACATGAAGGAGACCGATAATCTGGAGGAGGCCACCAGACAGGCCCTCAACCGTCTCCAGGGCGCCCACGGCATCGTGGTGATGTCCAGTCGTGAACCGGACAGGCTTATCGCTGCCCGCATTGGTAACGCTGGCGGTGTGACCATCGGCCTGGGAGACGGAGAGATGTTCGTCGCATCCGACATCCCCGCTATCCTGGAGCACACCCGCCAAATGGTCTTCCTGGAGAGCCGGGAGATGGCAGTGGTGACCAGGAATGGCTTCCGGGCTACCACTCTGGACGGCGATCCCCTGGAAAAAGAGGTGCACACCATACCGTGGGATCCTGTCTCGGCGGCAAAGGGTACTTACCGCCACTTCATGGAGAAGGAAATCTACGAGCAGGCCCGCTCCGTGACCGATACCATCCGGGGACGGGTGGATTTCCAGAAGGACGAGGTGATCCTGGATGGTATTCCCTGCGCCGCCGAGGACGCCAGGGCTTTTAACAGGATGGTGATCGTCGCCTGCGGGACTTCCGCCTACGCGGGACAGATAGGAAAGTTCCTTTTCGAAAATCTGGCACGCATTCCGGTGGAGGTAGATTACGGCTCCGAATTCCGGTACCGTGATCCTCTCATAGACGAGAGATCTCTGGTTCTCGCCATCACCCAGTCGGGAGAGACGGTGGACACGCTGGCGGCAATGGAAGAAGCCCGCAACAAGGGTGCAAGACTGGTCTCCATCGTGAACGTGGTGGGGAGCCAGGCATCCAGGGTGGCCGACGGCATCATCTACATGCAGGCGGGGCCGGAGATCGGCGTGGCATCCACCAAAGCATTCACTGCGTCGCTGGTGGACGAGTACCTGCTAGCGGTGCACCTGGGCACCTTGCGGGGTGTCCTCTCCCGCGGGCGACGCCGGGAACTGCTCCACGGCCTCTCCCTTCTGCCGAACCTGGTTGGCAAGGTGCTGGAGCAAAGCGCCTTGTACGAGGATCTGGCGGCCAGGTTCTACCGCCACTCGAATTTCCTCTACCTGGGGCGGGGGATCAATTACCCGGTAGCCCTGGAAGGAGCGCTAAAGCTGAAAGAGATAAGCTACATCCATGCGGAGGGCTACCCCGCGGGGGAGATGAAGCACGGCCCAATTGCTCTGATAGACGAGAACATGCCAGTGGTCGCCATTGCTCTCAAGGATCACGTTTACGAGAAAATGATCAGCCAGGTCGAGCAGGTGAAGTCCAGGGGAGGCATCGTGATAGCGGTGGCGACGGAAGGAGACGATTTCATACGCACCAAGGCGGACTACGTGATCGAGGTACCAGAAGTGCCTTACCTCCTATCGCCGGTCATCTCAGTGATACCGCTCCAGCTTCTGGCATACTACATCGCCGTCCGCCGGGGCGCGGACGTAGATCAGCCCCGTAACCTGGCAAAATCCGTCACGGTGGAATGAGATGGCCCGCGTGGCCGTGGTCGGTCCGTTCGCCGTAGCACCCAAAGGGAGCATTCGGTACAGGGCGCTGCCGATAGCTGCGGAACTGGCCCGTCACGGCCACGTGGTGCGGATTTTTCTCCCCGCGTGGGACAACCCTCCGCTGGCGGGGGTTGGTTTCCGGTGGCATGGGGTAAGCCTGGAACACTATCCCGCCGCGGGAACCTCGTCCTATCTGCGGACTCTGGCAGAAATGACCACGGCAGTCCTGCGCTGGCACCCCGATGTCGTTTACGTCTTCAAGCCAAAAGGGTTCTCCGGCGCCGTTCAACTTTTTTTCTACCTCGTGCGTGCTGCTGGACGTTACGACGGCCTGATCTGGCTCGACCGAGACGATTGGGAGGCAGGCTGGAACGATCGTCTCGCCTACCCGTGGTGGCAAAAAACTCTCTTTCGATGGCAAGAATCATGGGGTTCCTCCCACGCTGACCTGGTGACGGTTGCCTCCCGATGGCTCCTGGAGCACACTGATTCCCATCAGGTGATCCACGTGCCCAACGGGGCTACGCACTGCTGGACGAACCTCGCCAGGCGGCCGATTCCCGGCCTCGTCCTCTGGTACACCCGGTTCACCGATACAGGCATGGATTTTGTCCTCCAGGTTTTCTCGTCCATCCGTCGGGAGATTCCTCGTGCCCATCTGTGGGTTGTTGGGAGAGGGTTTGCCGGGGAGGAGAGAGGAGTTGCCGGCGTCTCGGGGGTGAGGTACCTGGGTTGGGGCACCGCCGCTCTCCGGCGGAAGGCACTTTCCCTGGCGTCGGCGGCTATCTTTCCAATGGACGATGACGGTGTGAACCGTGCCCGCTGCCCCGTCCGCCTGCTGGAGGTGATGGCCGCGGGGGTGCCGGTAGTGGCATCGGACGTAGGTGAGACCCGACGGGTGCTGGCGGGCGGCAATGCTGGCGTGCTGGTTCCGCCCGGGGACGCCGAGGCTTTCGCCCGTGCGGTAGCATGGCTCCTGAGTGATCCGACGCGCGCCGAGAGGCTTGGGGTCGCGGCCCGGCGGCACTCTACCCGGAAGCTTCCGTGGCGGCGGGTGGTGGCGCCATTGGTCGAAGCGGCAGATTTCCAGAAGTCCAATGACAAATTGCCATGGCACTGACATGGTAACGCGAGGCTGCAGAGCGTTCGCTTCGGCTGGGCGTGCAGGCTCCCAGGTATCGCTCCAGAAGTCCTGTAACGAGGCGGCTTGGCCTGCGCAGGCCGCTGTTGTATAATGTGCAAGGATGTCCAGGTTGTTCTTGTGATCGTACGTTAATCCCATCCCAGGGATGGGGATCGCTGGCTACAGGAGTCGACGCATGTTCGAAGAACGAATTTCCCCCGACTTGCACAGAATACTGGCAACTCAACCTCCCGATGCGAAAGTGCCTATCATCATGGAATTCGACGCGAACATGGTGGTGAGGACCAGACGTTCGCCGTTTCTGGCTGCGGCACGTCCGTTGAAGCAATTCCCGTTCACATCGGCCAGCGTCTCTCTGGGAGACCTCCAGCGGCTGGCCGAAGACCCCGCAGTGTTGCATGTCTGGCCCGATCTCCCCGTCTATGCTCTTCTGGACGTATCCGTCCCGCTCATCCGTGCTCCGCAGGTGTGGCGTGAAGGGATCACAGGCAAAGGCGTACGGGTCGCTGTGGTGGACACCGGCATAGATTGGGAGCATCCTGATTTTGAAGGACGAATAGGCGGGGTTCACAGCGTGGTCGGAGACGACGGACGAGATCATTTCGGGCATGGAACCCATGTTGCGGGGATAATCGCCGGAAGTGGCAAAGCCAGCAACGGCAGGTACAAAGGTGTCGCCCCTGATGCCATCCTCTATTCGGCGAAAGCACTAAAGGACAATGGATCCGGCATGAGCAGTGACGTGATGGCCGGATTGGAATGGGCGGCAATGCAAAAGGCTCAGGTGATAAACCTTTCCCTTGGAACGCCAGGACCGTGCGATGGTACCGACGCGATTTCGTATTTCTGCGACAAGCTCGTCCGGGAGCGGGGAATCGTGGTGGTGGCAGCAGCAGGCAACAGCGGCCCGCGGGCCAGCACCGTGGGATCGCCGGGATGCGCCCACGAGGTCATCACGGTTGGCGCAACCGACGATCTGGACAGGGTGGCAGGTTTCTCCTCCAGAGGGCCGACGAAAGACGGACGCACGAAGCCGGACATTTGCTTCCCCGGGGTCAACATCATCGCGGCGCGGGCGCACGGTGTGAACCTCGGCCCGATCCGTGGCGAGTACTACATGGAGCTTTCTGGCACCAGCATGGCGACACCACACGCTGCCGGTGTCGTGGCGTTGCTGCTGGAGGCCGACCCTGACATGAAGCCCGCCGAAGTGAAGAAGCGGCTGACCTCCACCGCCGTTAATCTGGGCCTCGACCCGAACACCCAGGGGGCCGGACGGGGCGATGCTCTCGCAGCGTTGAAAGGAGAACCTGCTCCGACACCCCAGCCAACGCCTGCCCCCACCCCCACGCCTGCACCGGTCCCTCCAGGCGGGGGATGTCTCATCACACCGCTGCGGCGGGGTTGATCGGGCCCGTGGCCTAGTCTGGGAAGGCGCCTCCTTTGCACGGAGGAGATCGTCGGTTCGAATCCGACCGGGTCCATCGATATCGTGCGGGCGTAGTTCAGTGGTAGAACGTCTCCTTGCCAAGGAGAAGGTCGTGGGTTCGAATCCCATCGCCCGCTCTGGGGAAAAGCCGGTGGCGGTTGTCACCGGCTTTTTTCGTTGCGGGGCTTATCTACTCGTAACTGTTCAGGCTATGCCGCCTGCGGCAAGATTTTGACCGTGTGGGCGAGGTAAGAACTCACCGCCGAGGA
>CAZDOZ010000130.1:0-7540 GCA_964507175.1 uncultured Anaerolineae bacterium | reverse complement strand
GCTCTGCGGTGAGAAAGGCTTGCATCAAAAGAGCCACACCGGCCTGAACAGTTACAAGAAATCATGAAGCAAGCGATCCTCGAACTTCTTCAGGACAGGCGGTCCGAGTTCCACCAGATGATCCTGGAAGCCATGGAGGGAATCGGCCTGGCAAATGCCATCCGCGAAGGGCGCCGGGACGATTTCGTGGATGAAGAAGAGATAATGGCGATACTGGAGGCGGAGTGAGTGGACGCTGCTTTCGAGGCCAGTTTCGCCCGTGACCTGCGAGCGGCTGATTGTAAAGAATTCACCGTAGAGAGTGCAGAGAGCACAGAGCTCAATGGAAATGGTTTCGCTTTACCTGCGTTCGATTTGCTCAAGGCTGGGCAGTTACCATGAGTCAGCGAATGGGCGGGATGCGCCATCTTCAGGGAGATTTCACCGCTGATTCGCTCGATTCGCAGATTCGCTTTGATACCTTTTGCTTTTCTCTGCGCACTCGGCGGGCTCCGCGGAGAGAGAGCTTTTCCAGCAAAGTCGAAATTTGATTTGGAGGAAGCAATGAAGCTCGTGATACCACTGGCCGGCTTCGGCACGAGGATGAGGCCGCACACTTATAGCAAGCCCAAGCCCCTCATCAACGTGGCCGGAAAACCGGTGCTGGCTCATATCCTGGACGGGATCTCCATGCTCGACATCGAGGAGGCAATTTTCATCGTCGGATACCTGGGGGAGCAGATAGAGGCGTTCGTCGAGGCGAATTACGACTTCCCCGTGACCCGGTACGTGGAGCAGAAAGAGCTAAAAGGACAGGCACACGCCCTCTGGCTGGCACGGGATTTCCTCACCGGCCCCATCCTGATCATCTTTGTGGATACGATCTTTGAGACCGACCTGAGCGTCTTGGAGAGCCCGGTAGCCGACGGCATTGCTTTCGTCAAGGAGGTCGAGGACCCCAGGCGGTTCGGCGTGGCCATCGCCGGGGAGGACGGATACGTGAAACGGTTCGTGGAGAAGCCGGAGAGCATGGATCACCGACTGGCGGTCATTGGCGTGTACTACATCAAGCGGGGCGAGGACCTGCTTTCGGCCATCGAGGAACTCATGGCGAAGAACATCCAGACGAAAGGGGAGTTTTACCTGGCCGACGCTCTTCAGATTATGGTCGACCGGGGGGCAAGGTTCGTGACTCACACCGTGGACGTGTGGGAGGACTGCGGCAAGCCGGAGGCTGTCCTCAAAACCAACCGCTACCTGCTGGGAGCTCACTACGACAACAGCACTGAGGCCCGGAAATGGGTCGAGAACTCGGTGCTGGTGCCACCAGTGTACGTGGCGCCTACAGCGGAAGTCGTCGGATCGGTCGTCGGGCCTTTTGCCACCATCTCCAATGGTGCTACGGTGCGAAATGCCATGGTGCGGGATTCGATAGTGGGTGCCGGCGCCGTCGTCGAGCAGATGATACTCTCCCAGTCGCTGATAGGCCAGGATGCTGTAGTCAAGAGCAAGTTCCGCCGTCTGAACGTGGGTGATTCCTCCCAGGTGGACTTTAGCGATGACTGAGGATGCGATCGTGGAGGCATACGCCGGAGTCTCCTATCCGGAGCGACCCCGCAGCTTTGTCCTTCACGGGAGAAAAATTGAGGTGGCATCCGTAGAGTGGAGAAAGCGCACTCCTAACGCGATCTTGTTCCATGTGAGGAGCAGGGAGGGCAAACTCTACGACCTGGTCTACGATCTTCGGACCCAAGAATGGCAGATTCTGCCGTTAGAATTACACGAGGAGGTGTAGGATGATCGTTGGTATTCCGAAAGAAATCAAAGACAAGGAATTTCGCGTAGCCCTCACGCCTGGGGGCGTAGGGCATCTGGTGCAGGGCGGGCATCGCGTCCTGGTGGAGACAAAAGCGGGTGTCGGTGCTGGATTCGGTGACGAGGAGTACGAGAAGGTTGGGGCTGAGATACTCCCAGCCGCCGCCGAGGTATACTCCAAGGCGGAGATGATTATGAAAGTGAAAGAGCCTCTCCCGTCCGAGTACCAGTACTTGAGAGAAGATATGCTTCTTTTCACCTATCTTCATCTAGCTGCCTGTGAGGAACTCACCAAAGAACTCATGAGGCGGAAAGTCACTTCAATAGCCTACGAAACTGTGGAGCTCCCCGACGGCAGGCTCCCACTTCTGACACCCATGAGCGAGGTCGCTGGCAGGATGGCGGTGCAGATAGCTGCCCATTACCTGGAGGAAACTCACGGCGGCCGCGGCAAGCTGATGGGAGGCGTGCCAGGGGTCAGCCCCGCCGACGTGGTGATAGTCGGGGGAGGCACTGTTGGCACCAATGCCGCAACGGTAGCCCTGGGGATGGGCGCCCATGTCACCATTATCGACAAGAACATCGACCGGCTTCGTTATCTGGAGGAAATCCTCCACGGCAGTCTGACCACTCTTAGCTCCAATCCGCTGAACATTGCCAACGCCGTGGAGTACGCCGATGTGGTTATCGGCGCAGTCCTCATCAAGGGTGCCAGAGCGCCACACCTGGTGACCAGGGAAATGGTCGAGCGGATGAAGCCTGGCAGCGTCATCGTGGATGTGGCGGTGGATCAGGGCGGCTGCGTGGAGACCATTCACCCCACCTCCCACAGTGAACCGATCTACCTGGTGAATGGCGTGATCCACTACGGCGTGCCGAACATCCCGGGTGCCGTACCGCGCACGTCTACCCACGCGCTCTCCAATGCCACCGCTCCATATGCGCTGGAACTGGCCAACAAAGGGTTCCTGGGGGCGGTAAAGGAAAACCCTGCACTCGCCAAAGGTGTAAACGTGTACAAAGGGGCACTCACTTACAAAGCAGTGGCGGATGCTTTCGGGATGGAATACACCCCATTGGAGAAGTTGTTCTGAGTACCTGAATTCCGACACGGTGAACATGGGGCGACGTGTGTCGCCCCATGTTCTTGCCCTGACGCGGGATTACAAAGGGGCAAAGCAAACCAGAGAACCAACAGATCGGCGACATGCACGGTATCCTCACTGGATGGCGATGTCGCCAGACTCGCCCCTACATCTTCTAGCAACAAGGAGGTTGCAATGGCACGGATGAATTTCGAACCTTTCCGCATCAAGATGGTGGAACCCATCGGCATCACCACCCCAGAAGAACGAGAACAACTCCTGAAAGAAGCCGGATACAACGTCTTCTTGATCCCTGCAGAGAAAATCACCATAGACCTGCTGACGGACTCCGGCACTGGAGCGATGAGCCAGGAGCAGTGGTCGGCCATGATGCGCGGTGACGAATCCTACGCCGGAGCCAGGAGCTACTACCGGCTAAAGGACGCGGTGCAGAGAATTACAGGGATGCCGCTTTTCGTCCCGACCCATCAGGGTAGAGCTGCTGAAAACGTTTTCTTCTCCGCGGTGGGCCTTACCAGGGGACATATCGTCCCTGCGAACCAGCATTTCGATACCACCCGCGCCAACGTGGAAGTACGTGGCGCCGAAGCCGTCGATTTGGTTATTGACGAGGGCCTCGATCCGCACAGTCACCACCCCTTCAAAGGGAACATAGACCTGGAAAAGCTGGAACGGTTGATCGAAGAAGTTGGCGCGGAGCGGATTCCACTGGTGGTACTGACGATAACCAACAATTCCGGTGGTGGACAGCCGGTCTCCCTGGAGAACATTCGGCAGACGAAAGTCCTCCTGAGCCGCTACGGAATTCCGCTGGTTCTGGATGCAGCACGCTACGCCGAGAACAGCTATTTCGTCAAATTGCGGGACCCATCGGCCAAAGGGATGAGCGTTGCAGAGATCGCCAGAGCAACTTTCGACCAGGCAGATGCATTTCTTATGAGCGCTAAGAAGGACGCCATCGTCAATATCGGCGGACTCATCGGCCTGAGGGACGAAAATCTGTTTCAGAAAGTATCTACTGAACTGATCCTGCGTGAGGGGTTCATCACTTACGGCGGGCTAGCAGGGCGCGATCTGGACGCCCTGGCTGTGGGCCTGGAAGAGGGGCTGGACGAGCGTTACCTGGAGTACCGGATCGGTCAGACGGCATACCTGTTCCAGAAACTCAAGGATGCCGGGATCCCATTGGTGGAACCGCCAGGTGGCCACGCCGTTTTCATAGATGCCAAAGCGCTGCTGCCCCACATCCCACAGCGGGAGTTTCCGGCCCAATCGCTGATGGTGGAGCTGTACAGGGCTGGCGGCATTCGCGGAGTGGAAATCGGCAGCGTGATGTTCGGTGGTATCGATCCAGTAACAGGAGAGGAGCATTGGCCCGAGATGGAACTGGCGCGGCTGGCGATCCCGCGGCGTGTGTACACGCAATCGCACATGGATTACGTGGCGGAGGTATGTGCCGAGATTGCAAAACGGGCCGGAGAGTTACGTGGGTACGAGATCACGTATCAGGCGCCAGCGCTGCGGCATTTCACGGCACGGTTCCGGCCACTGTGAGCAACCAGGCTCTGGGTGGCGGCGGCGAAGCTGCCACCCAAAATGTCCTCTTCGTAAGCGACGGCACAGATTCGCGCGGGGAAATTTGCCTCCAGCCTCATCCGTCGGGCTTGTCTCGGTCTGAAGCGGATCATGCACAAGAATTTCATCAACAAGGTACCACAGAAATCCCCTTTCCAAAATCGTCTCCATGGGGTTAAGCTGCTATAATCGTGGGCGCAAGAGCCGAAGAGATGCTGCCATCTAAGGCAGCTCTGACGTCGAGAAACTTTCGGCTACAGATTAATCCGTGGCAGGAGGATGCTATGCTGGTTTTGAAATTCGGAGGGACATCTGTGGGTTCGCCGGAGGCATTTGCCCATGCCGCCGATGCGGTGATTGGGGCCAGGGAGCAGGATCGGCAAGTCGTGGTGGTCACGTCTGCCATGAGCGGGGTCACGGACGCTCTGATCGCCTCGGCAGAGGCCGCTGAGGCCGGCGATCTCACATCTTACCAACGATCTCAGTCCGAGCTCCTGGACCGCCATCGGGAAGTAGCAGAGGCGCTGGTGTCGGACGAATCGGAACGGGCAACGCTAACCCAATGGTTCCGGGACAGGTTGGATGAACTAGGGCGTCTTTGCCAGAGCATTGCTGTCCTGGGGGAGCTAACCCCACGAGGGCGGGACGTGGTCTCCGGCCTGGGGGAACGGATGAGCGCCCCACTCCTGGCATCGGTGCTTCGGGATCGTGGGGTGGAAGCCAGGGCAATGGAGGCCACCCACCTGGTAGTGACCGACGATCGGTTTGGCGAGGCAGCGCCTATCATGGATGCCACTTGCAAAAAGGCTCGTTCGGCGTTGCTCCCGGTGCTGGAGCGCGGGGCAGTTCCAGTGGTCACAGGTTTCATCGGTGCGACGGAGCGGGGGATACCCACGACCCTGGGGCGCGGAGGTAGCGACTACTCTGCGTCCGTCCTGGGGGCATGCCTGGGAGCCGAGGAAGTACAAATCTGGACTGATGTGAACGGCGTGATGACCGCAAACCCCCGGATCGTGCCGGAGGCGCGGACCTTGCCCCGGCTTTCGTATACTGAGGCTGCCGAGATGGCATATTTCGGCGCCAAAGTCTTGCATCCAAAGACGCTGCTCCCAGCGGTGGAGAAACGGATACCAATCCGGGTGCTGAACACTTTCAACCCTGACGGTCCTAGCACACTCATCACCGGCGAGGGAAACTCCTACGGAACAGTGAAAGCGATCACCTCCATCGAGAACCTGAGCCTGGTGAACGTGGAAGGGCGGGGCATGATGGGGGTGCCGGGCATAGCGGCCCGCACTTTTGGCACCGTCGCCAGGGAAGGGGTCAGCGTGCTGATGATCTCTCAGGCCTCCTCGGAGCAGAGCATCTGCTTCGTAATCCCGCAGAAGGACAGCCGACGGGTGGTGAAGAGCCTGGAGGAGGAAATGACACGGGAGCTGGCACGACGCCAGATAGACCGGATTTACAGCATAGACGACATTGTGATCCTGGCGGTCGTGGGGGCTGGGATGCGCGGCACTCCTGGCATTGCGGCGCGTCTTTTTGGCGCTATGGGCTCTAACAATCTGAACGTGATAGCCATCGCCCAAGGCTCATCGGAGGCAAACATTTCGCTGGTTGTCGCCCGCGACGACGCCGAAGAATCGATCCGCCAGATTCACCAGGCCTTCGAGCTCGATAAAGTCGGGTAGCTCAGTGTTCGCCCAGGCCGATTCCAATCGCCTCCCGTATCGTTCTGGCGGGGAGGAATGTCAGGCCGTCGACCGGGGGAAGCTTGCGCGCTGCAGACCGAGGAAGGAGAGCATGGGTGAACCCCAGCCTCGCCGCTTCTTCCAACCGTTTCTCTACGTAGCCTACGCTCCGGAGTTCCCCGCTCAGGCCAATCTCTCCCAAAGACACCATGTCTGCAGGCACGGACACGCCTTTGGCAGCGGAAGCGATAGCCATCGCTACGGCCAGATCAGCTGCGGGTTCGCCGATCTTCATCCCGCCGACCACATTGACGAACAAGTCCTGTGTTCCCAAGCGGATGCCGGCCCTGCGGCTCAGCACCGCCGCCAGCAACAACAATCGGTTGAAATCTACGCCGTTGGCCGTCCTACGGGGCTGGCTGAAGCTCGTCGGACTGACCAGGGCCTGCACCTCCACCAGAATCGGCCTGGTGCCTTCCATCGTCACCGCTATCGAGGAACCCGGCGTGTTGGGCAGCCGTTCCGCCAGGAACAGTTCCGACGGATTTTTCACCTCCATCAGCCCTCGTTCTTGCATCTCGAAGACGCCTACCTCATTGGTGGAACCAAAGCGGTTCTTGACAGAACGGAGCAGGCGGTAGGAGTGGAAGCGTTCTCCTTCCAGATAGAGCACCGTATCCACCATGTGCTCGAGGACTTTTGGACCGGCAATGAATCCCTCTTTGGTCACATGGCCCACCAGGAACATCGGAATTTCCAGAGATTTTGCCTGCCGCAGGAGGGCGGAAGCGCAGTAGCGCACCTGGGTAACGCTGCCGGGCATGTTGTCCAGAGAATCGGAGAACATCGCCTGGATGGAATCCACAACCACCATCTTGGGATTCAAGCTCTCTATCTGGCTCATCACCGCTTCCAGATGAGTCTCGGATAGGACATACAGGGCTTTTTCCTCGACGCTCAGGCGCCTGGCACGCATTTTCATCTGCCGGGCGCTCTCCTCGCCCGACGCGTATAAAACCATAAGTCCGGATTTTGCAAGGACCGAAGCGGTCTGGAGCAACAGAGTGGATTTCCCAATGCCAGGGTCGCCCCCCACCAGGACGACCGATCCAGGGACGAGCCCACCACCAAGAACACGGCTCAGTTCCTCGATAGGCACCGGTATCCGGTCCCGACCCTCTTCCGGTATCTCGGTTATCGGACGGGGATGGCTGCCCCTTTCGGAGGTTGCATACCCTTTTGGCGCTTTGGCTGGCTGAAGGGTAACTTCCTCCAAAGTTCCGAATTCGCCGCAGTTTGGGCATCTTCCATACCACTTGCTGTAAACCGCTCCGCAGTTGCTGCAAACGTACTGGGTCCTGGCTTTAGGCATTG
>CAZDOZ010000129.1:0-7604 GCA_964507175.1 uncultured Anaerolineae bacterium | reverse complement strand
GGCTTAGTTCTCTTCCTGTTCTTTCTTCAGCTTCTCGATAACCTCACTGGCGATGTGCGTCGGAACGACAGCATAATGTGAGAGTTCCATGGTGTAAACGCCCCGGCCCTGGGTTATAGACCGGAGGTCGGTGGCGTAGCGCTGCATTTCCGCCAGAGGCACTTGAGCTGTGATGATGCTCTTCCCTTTTTCTTGCTCCATGCCCTGTATGCGGGCACGCCGTGTATTGAGGTCGCCCAGAACATCGCCCATGAAGTTCCCCGGCACCACAATCCTGACGTTCATGATTGGCTCCAGGAGCACAGGGCTGGCTTCCAGCACCGCTTTCTTGAATGCCTCGCGACCGGCTATCTGGAACGCGATGTCCTTGGAGTCCACCGGATGCTCCTTGCCGTCGTACACCGCAGCTCTTACATCCACCACGGGGAATCCTGCCAGCACACCTTGGGACATTACTTGCTTGATTCCTTTCTCAATGGAGGGGATGAACGCGCTGGAGATCGCCCCACCGAACACCTCGTTCAGGTATTCGAATCCTCCGCCCCTGGGAAGCGGTTCCACACGCAGGTGGACTTCCGCAAACTGCCCTGCACCGCCGGTCTGTTTCTTGTGCCGGTACTGGGCACGTGCTGTCTTGGTGATGGTCTCCAAATACGGCACTTTCGGCTCTTTCGTCTCCACGCTGACACCGAATTTATTCTCCAGATACTTCACAGCGATGAGCAAGTGCATGTCACCCATGCCGGAGAGTATCGTCTCCCTGGTACTGGGTTCCTGGTGCCATTGCAACGTTGGGTCCTCTTCCACCAGGCGGCTCAAGGAAGAGCCGAGCTTGGCGGAATCCCCTTTCCCCTTGGGATACACAGCGACGGAGTAGATTGGGGCTGGGAAAGAGATTCCTTCCAAGATGATTTGGTTGTCCCTGTCGCAGAGGGTATCGCCGGTGATGGTGGAAGAAAGCTTTGCCACCGCCCCGATGTCTCCCGGCCTTATGCTCTCCACGGGGTTTTGATCCTTTCCCCTGACCATGAAGAGCTGGCCGATGCGCTCTTCGCTCCTGGTTCTGGGATTGTACACTCTGGAGTCTGAGTGAAGGATGCCAGAATAGACTCGCAGGTACGTAAGCTTTCCAACAAACGGGTCGGCCATAGTCTTGAATGCCAGTGCTGCCAACGGACCGCTGGGATTGGGTTCCAGCGTCACCTCGTCCCCGGCAAACGTCTTTGCGACCTCTTTGTGTTCCGCAGCAGACGGGGAATAATCCACCACAGCCTGAATCATTGGCCTCAGCCCGACACCGGTCTCGCCGGAAGCCGCTATCACGGGAACCAAAGCCCCCTTCGCAACGGCCGACCGCACGGCTTTCAGTATCTCCTCTGGAGAAAGTTCCTCTCCCTCCAGGTATTTCATCATCAGGTCGTCGTCTTGCTCTACCGCAGTCTCTACCAGCTGGAGCCTTGCTGCCTCTGCGTCGTTTTGGAGATCAGCTGGGACCTCTGCCTCAGCGGCATCAGGGCCCATGTATGCTTTCATCCTGACCACGTCTAGTACGCCGCGGAAATTGTCATCTTTGCCAATTGGGAGCAACAAAGGCAAAATGGCTGCACCGAAAATCTCCTGGGCCTGGCTGAGCGACCGTTGGAAGTCGGCATTCTCGCGGTCCATTTTATTGATCACGAGAAACCTTGGAAGGTTCCGCTCATCAGAGGCAGCCCAGACCAGTTCCGTCCCCACTTCGACCCCGGATACAGCATCCATCAGTACAAGTCCGCTGTCAGCCACGCGGATCCCCTCCCTGGTCTCGCCGACAAAATCGGCATAACCGGGGGTGTCCAGCATGTTCACTTTCTTGTCGTTCCACTCAAATGGGAGCACGGAAAGCTTGATGGAAATGTGTCGGTTGATCTCCTCCTGGTCGAAATCGGAAACTGTGTTTCCATCGCTGACCTTGCCTACTCTCTTGGTAGCCCCAGCCATGTAAAGCGTGGCCTCGGACAGTGTGGTCTTGCCCGAACCCCCATGTCCAAGAAGAACGACATTGTAAATCTGGTTACTGCTGTGATCCACCATTATTCCTCCTCGAAATGCGTCGTAAAAAAGTTTTTTCTCATAGGTATGTTGCCCCCGGAGACTTCTTCCTGATGCGAGAAACAACCGGGAAGTGGATTCAATTTGTTTTTCGGCACTGAGACAGCCCATTGTAACTAAAAAGGAGAAGCCTGTCAACCAATTGACAGGCAGTAATCACCCATATCCCGCTTTCCTATGTCATCCCGGGCCGAGCTTTTGCGAGGCAAGGGACCTTTGTCCGCAGTCGGCGGATTGGCGAAACGGAACCGCTATAATGTCCTATGGGGCAGGCTGACGCCCACCGAAAAGCAGGGGGTTAAGAATCAGGGACTGGGGTTCAGCGATAGCGACCTGCCCATGGGTAAAACACTATATTGCACGATATATGCGCCGTCTCTGTTTTTACGGGCAGAGATCTATATACATTACCAGCCGTTTTTGTGTGATTGGTGTTTGCGTCAATTTCCCCTAACTTTAAAAACATCCCCCTTGTGATCGACATTTGCATGTATGTGCTGTCTTGTGTTAGACTATAGCTCGCCATACGAAATATTGTAGTTAGATGAGATAATGCTACAACATATGGTAGCCTACTGTCCTCTGGACTATCCTCGGGCAGGGGCTCTCGTGTCGATTGTTTCGGCGCAGTCTCGAGAAAACCGTCTGCCCCGGTGTCTCTGTTTGGGCCACCAGGGATGGTGTGTGTAAAAATTAGATTACTACAGTGGTGGGTCCGGGAGATACAAGATGCGTTGTCCATATTGTGGATCAGATCAAACACGGGTGGTGGATACCCGTCCCACCGCCGACGGCATAAGGCGGCGTAGAAAATGCCTGGCTTGCGGCAGGAAATTCACGACCGTGGAACGGGTGGCTCCGCAGCTTCAGGTGATAAAGCGGGATGGGCGGAGGGAACCTTTCGATCGTCAAAAGCTGCTGCGAGGCCTTCAGGTAGCTTGTACCAAACGCCCGATTCAGGCGGAAGCTCTGGAAAAGATATCGGAGCAGATAGAGGATGAGCTTGTATCTCGGGGTAAGGCCGAGGTATCCAGCCAGACGATAGGGAATATGGCGCTGGAGAAGCTCAAGAAACTGGATCACGTGGCCTACATTCGCTTTACTACAGTCTACCTCAATATATCCGATCTAAAATCCATCCAAGAGGAAATCAATCGGCTGCTCAATTCTGTCGAGCAGGGATGATCTGGAAGCGGTAGGGGTAGGGACGCGGTGCTGCCGCGCCTCTACTCTCGCATCTCCTCATCCTTTCGCGGGGATGCATTTTCGCTGTTGAGGTACCCTGACAACGAGGAGGGAACATGACAAGTGAGGAAAAAGTGCTGGATACAAAAGGATTGGAAGGTCTGCCGAGGCCAGAAAAAGACGGTTCGTGGTCTGAAGCGGGGCTTCGGATTCTCAAGGAGCGGTATCAGCGGAAAGACCCTCAGGGCAATTTGATCGAGACCCCGGAGGATATGCTGTGGCGGGTCTCCAAAGCCATTGCGGAAGCTGAGCGCTGCTGGGGTTACGATGACGATGCATTGGCTGAGACAGCACGGATATTTTACGAAGAGATGGTCGAGCGGAGATTTATCCCCAACTCTCCCACGTTGATGAACGCCGGCACGGATAGCGGCCTTCAGTACTCGGCATGCTATGTCCTGCCGGTGGAGGATTCCATTCCGGGCATATTCGAGGCAATCCAGCACGCTGCGATAGTACACCAGTCCGGCGGCGGCACGGGGTTTGCGTTCTCCAGGCTCCGGCCAAAAGGAAGCAACGTCATGACCAGCAGCGGGCAGGCCAGCGGACCGGTTTCTTTCATGCGCGTGTTCGACGCGGCAACAGAGGCAGTCAAACAGGGGGGGCGCAGGCGCGGCGCGAACATGGGTGTCCTGCGGGCAGATCACCCGGACATCTTGGAATTTATCGAAAGCAAGCTTAAAGGCGGAATTACCAATTTCAACATCTCCGTCGGGGCCACCAACGAATTCATGGAAGCGGTCAAGAAAGGGGAGAAGTATCCATTGCGGGCACAACCTGGGTGGCCAGCGCCAGATGGCAGCCGTTACAAGGGTGGTGAGGTCATTGGCTGGATGGACGCCCGCGAGGTTTTCGACAGGATCGTGAAAGCGGCGTGGACCACCGGAGACCCGGGGATGGTGTTCCTGGATCGGATGAACGAGGGGCCCGCAAGCCCGACGCCGGAGCTTCATCAGGTGGAGGCTACCAATCCCTGCGTTACCGAAGACGCTTTTGTGATGACGTCGGAGGGGCCAAAGCAGGTCCGGGATCTCATAGGGCACGGATTCAAGGTGCTGGTGAACGGCAAGCCGTGGGACACGGCCGAAGAAGGCTTCTTCTCCACCGGCGTTAAGAGGGTCTACAAGATCACGACCAAAGAAGGGTTTGTGCTGAAAGCCACCGGCGACCACCCGGTAAGGCTGGTCAAGGCTATGACGAGGGATAGAATCGACGCAAGGTGGGTCAACGTGGCGGACGTGCGGCTCGGCGACAGGCTTCTCTTGCACGATCACAGGGAGGTGGACGGCTGGGAAGGCAGGTACGGCTTTGGAGAGGGATATCTGCTGGGCCTGCTGGCGGGCCAGGAATCAGCGGATCAGCGGATCGAGCAAATCAGCGTCGATTCGACGCGGGAACGCAGAGACGCAGAGTTTTTAACTCCTTCTTTCCTCCACACCTCCGCATCTCTGCGTCGTGAATTCTCGGTGGCTTCTCGGCCGGCCATCAGGGAGCTTGCGATGGAATTCGGCGTGACTCCCGGGAACAAAGAGTTGAACGAGAAAATCGAAAAGACCTCTTCTGAATTTCACAGGGGTTTCCTGCGCGGAATTTTCGATGCAGATGGTTCGGTGCAGGGCTCTCAGGAAAAAGGTGTCAGCATCAGTCTCTCCCAGAGCAACCTGAGCACGCTCCAGAGCGTCCAGAGGATGCTCCTTCGGCTGGGCATTTTCTCCCGAATCCACGCCGACAGGCGGCCCTCCGGCGAGGTGATGCTGCCCGACGGCAAAGGCGGCAGCCGGCTCTATCAGATCAGGCCGCGGCACGAACTGGTCATTTCCAACGAGAACATACTGCGCTTCGCCGAGCTCATTGGTTTCGGAGACGTGGAGAAGCAGGAAAGGCTCGATCAGCTTCTCGGCAGCTACAAGCGATCGCTGAACAGGGAACGGTTCGTCGTGGAGGTCGATAAGATAGAATTCTACGGAGAGGAGGAAGTTTACGATTTACAGGTTCCTGGGATCAACGCTTTCGATGCCAATGGGTTCTACGTACACAACTGCGGCGAGCAACCGCTGTACCCCAACGAGGCGTGCAACCTGGGGTCCATCAACCTGGGGCTTTTCGTGAAGGACGACATCGAATGGCCCGGCAGCCCGGACACGGGCATCGATTGGGACGCGCTGGCGAGCACCGTCCACACAGCGATCCGCTTCCTGGACGACGTGATCGACGTGAACCCGTATCCGCTGCCGGAGATCGACGAGATCGTGAAAGCAAACCGGCGTGTTGGGCTGGGCGTAATGGGCTGGGCGGACGTGCTCTTCAAGCTCGGCATTCCCTACGATTCGCCTGAGGGAATTGCCCTGGCCGACCGCGTTATGGGGTTCATCAACGACGAGGCAGTCAAGGAGACAGAACGGCTTGCTGAAGAACGCGGTCCGTTCCCCGCGTGGCCCCAGAGCATTTACAAAGACGGGAAGCCTCGCCGAAACGCCACCGTCACCACTATTGCCCCAACGGGTTCCATCAGCATCATCGGAAACGCCAGCTCTGGAATCGAACCGCTCTTCGCCCTGGCTTACCAGCACAAGGTGCAGCAGTCCGACGGTTTCAAGCGTGTGTTGAACATCGTCAATCCTGTTTTCGAGAAAATGATGAAGAAGCTAGGTTACTACAGCGAAGATATTATGGAGGAGGTCGCGAAGCACGGCACGTTGGAGCATGCCGATCTGCCGGAAGAAGTGAAGCGGGTTTTCAAGACTGCTCATGAGATCGCGCCGGAATGGCACGTGAACATGCAGGCGGCTTTCCAGCGTCATGTAGAGAACGCTGTTTCCAAGACCGTCAACCTATCCAGCCATGCCACGGAAGAAGATATCGCCAAAGTATTCATGCAGGCATACGATACTGGCTGCATGGGGATCACAATTTATCGCGATGGAAGCAAGACGGTTCAGGTGCTGAATGCCGGGGTCAAGGAAGAGGAGAAAACGGAGGAACAGCAAGAGACGGAAATCCCAGCGAGGCCGAAACCCAGGCCGGAAATGCTCTATGGCATCACCTACCGCAAGCAAACGCCGCTGGGAACGGCGTTCATCACCATCAACTCCGACGTCAAAGACGATGAGCCGTTCGAAGTGTTTATGAATGTGGGCAAGGCTGGGAGCGACACTGCCGCGGTCTCCGAGGCGATTGGCAGACTGATTTCGCTTGTTTTGAGACTCCCTTCACCAGTGAACCAGACCAAGCGCCTCCAGCTCGTGGTGGATCAGCTTCTGGGGATTGGCGGGGGCAGGCCTTTGGGATTTGGCAACCAGCGTGTCCGCTCCCTTCCCGATGCGGTGGCCCAGGTGCTCCACGATTACCTGGAGAAGAAAGAAAAAGGCATACTTCGCACTCCGGCTGCCGAACCTGAGGTCGACGCTATGACACTGTTTGCTATCAATCCGCAAGGAAATGGAAACGGCAAAAGCAAGCAACTCCCTCTTTCACTCGAGCCCGCGGAAAGCGGTCAGTCGGAAGAGGAAGAGATGTTCAAAGTGGGAGAGCTATGCCCTGTCTGCGGTGAGCCGACTCTAATCCTGGAGGAGGGATGCAAGAAATGCTATTCCTGTGGGTACAGCGAATGCGGGTGAGGATTGAGAGAGATGCCTGCTGCGCGTGGTGCTGGCTCACAGGATAAACCTGGGCGTAAGAGCAACCTGCCAGCTGCCCTTACGCCTGTGCCCTACGACGGATTGTTGGGCAGCGTGCGGAACCACTCTGTGAAGTGCCATGGAACTTTTGCGCGCTGCCCAGATAGTGCCGGAAATGCCGCGACGTCTACTCTGTTTTCTCCTGCTCTTTGAGCTTGGCGTTCAACGCATCCAGCTTCCGAGAGATCTCTTCGATCCGCCCCGCCAGAGCATCAATGTCACTCTTCCGGGGGATATCGGCTTTGTCCGACACCTTTTCCACTTTTTTCTCGACACCCATTTTTTCTACTGCCTTCTGGGCTTTTTTCTCCTGGCGCTCTGCCACTTCTTTGAGCATCTTGTGGGCCTCTTCTTCTGCCAGTTCCCCGCGCTCGACGAGCCTGTCCAGAAAGTCGTCTACCTCATCCTTGGTCAGGGCAATCGCGCCCACGCCTGCCAGTAGCAACCTCTTGATCAAAGCAGTCATTTCCTCTCGGCGTTCTTCTTTCTCTTTCATCATTACCACCTCCTCGAACCCACCGATCTTTCTCGTGACGCTCCGCGTCGTACACAATCAAATTATAACGCATCGCGTCATAACTGTCAAGGGGCGTC
>CAZDOZ010000128.1:0-7819 GCA_964507175.1 uncultured Anaerolineae bacterium | reverse complement strand
GAGGAAATGGGTACTGCCCTTCTATACATAACCCATGACCTCGCTACAGCTAGATATATTGGGAGGAGAGGGAGAATTGCAGTGATGTATCTAGGGCAGATCGTCGAGAAGGCAGGATTAGCGGAGGCATTTCAGCGGCCTCTTCATCCCTATTTGCAAGCTCTCCTTTCAGCCGCTCCCCTCCCTGATCCGCGAATAGCTAAGAAGAGAAAGCCTTTACCACTCAAGAGTCTGGATGTCCCCAGTGTGGATAATCTTCCCAGCGGATGCAGGTTCCATACGAGATGTCCCTATGCTAAGGAAATATGTGCCACGGAGGCTCCAGAGCTTAAAGAATATGAAGATGGTCATTGGGTTGCTTGTCATTATACGGAGGTGATTCCCCATTGGAGCTTTACACAGGGAAGTTAGCGTTCACCCTAGGGATATTCATTCTGATATTCGCGCTTATTCCTCTGCCGTTTTTGCATCGCGGATCGGCAGAGTTCATGGCTGATATCATAGCGATCATAGTAGCTTCCAGCTTTTTGGGATTTGTAATATGGAGCGTGCGGCGGCAAGTACGGATGCTCAAAGAAAAGCCGCGAGAGAGGACACCGGAAGAGCCAAGCCACGGGACAGGACTCCACCAAGAAATAGAGCAAGATGATAAGGATGCTAATGTTCCAATTACGGATAAAAATTGCTCGTACAACAAGGAAGGTAGCGCAAGAAGGGTGAATAATGGCTGAAACATCTCGAAAAGTTAGGAGGGGAAGGATGGCAACGTTGGAGAAGCGGGTCCGGGTAAAGGCTGAGAAGGCTTTGGCGGAACGCAGAGGGTTGCGAAACCTCAGGACCGAGGATATCTTCACTCGCAGATACCTCATCGGCCCAGGTGACCTCTATGTGGAAAACTATCCACGCAGGCGGCCTTTAAGTGCCTTCAACCCAGGGGCAGCCCTTCTGGGAGACAAGGTGCTTATCTTTCCCAGGCTAATTTTCGATTATTACTCATACACCTCCAGCATCGGGGTCAGCGAGCTTCCCTTAAAGGCCCTTTTGTCCGGCGAATTTAGAGAGCCCCTCAAGGTGAAGATCGTCGTCTGGCCGCAAACGGTTTGGGAGGCAGTGAAGGGGTGTGAAGACCCGCGTGTCTTCCGCAACGAGGATGGCTTTTTAATCCTTTACACCGCAGTGGGGAAGTTCGAGAAAAACGGAAAGAAACGGCACGGACCCGCTCTCGCCCTCGCTGAGCTGGGGAATGGTTTCCAGGTAAAGAGAAAGGGATTTTTCTCGATTGTGGGCCCGGAGAAGGCACTAATCGTGGGAAACAAGGATTCGGCACTGATCAAGGTGCAAGGTGAATGGGCCACGATGCTCACCCGACCGAGCTTCTCGCTGGATGTTCCGAAGAGGATCGAGCTCTTCCTTCACCCCCTCGGCTTCGAACCGCCCAACCGGCGGATCCCGGAGATGTGCTGGCGTGCTACCGCCAATCTCGACTCTTTGACCATTCCGGAGGAGTCGATGGAACCGGTGCTCGTTCCGGAGGCGTGGGAGGAGAAGGTCGGCTGGTCTACCAACACCGTTAAACTCTCCAACAATGAGTACCTGATTGGCTGGCACGGGGTCCTGCGGGAGGACACCTCCTATCGGAATGGCCTGGCGCTTGTAGATGAGGACGGAAGACTCATCTCCATCTCCGATTACCTGTTGGCGCCCAAAGGCCTTCAGGAGGAGTACGGAGACAGATCTCTTACGATCTTCGGGGATGGACTTCTGTGCGATGGAGACCACCTAATCTGGATTGGTGGGGTATCGGACTATGCCATCGGAGTATTCATTGCCAAACTTGAGGATGCCTTAAGCAAGCTGAGGGAGGTCTAAATGAAAATCGCCATGATGACCGCTTGGAACACTGATTCCGGGGTAGCCATCCACGCTGAGCCCATTGGCAAAGCGTGGATGCAAATGGGACACGACTTGAGAATTTTCACCTTTCTCAAAGATGACTGCCATGGTGAGGAGATCACCGCCGAGGACGAGCCGTTTGTCACCCGTTGTTTTGGGACATCCACGGGAACGAACTTCCTCGATCCGCGCCCTATCCTCACCGCCGATTACGACTTCTTCGTCGCTCAGGACCTGGGGATGTTGCCTAAGGACAAACTGGGGAAGATCTTCCCGCTTATCAAGAAAAAGGCAAAAACGGTGCACGTGGTGCACGATAATGCCCCTTCGGCTGACCCCGCCTTCTACCAACACGACTGGGATGGAGTAGTCTACTTCGATCTCCGGCAGGAGGATTTCTTAAAACAGATTTACGGGGAGAGGGCTCATTACATTCCCTTCCCCTGCTTCCCCCGCCGGCGGGGAGATAAGGCCGAGGCCAGGCGCAAGCTGGGTCTGCCACTGAATAAAAAGATCGTGGTCGTTTTCTGCCGCCGCGGCTACCGGCCCTATTTGCCCCAGCTTCCTGACCCAGACCTGGAGGACGTGTTCTTCCTGGTGCTGACCAACCGTGACCTCAAGGCCAATTACCCGCAGGTGGAGGAGCGACGGGATGAATTCTTCCCCCACTCCCTATTTGACGAGTATCTCTTCGCTGCCGATGCTTTGATCCTGCACAAGATGTCCACCGCCCCACAGGAGATTGGCATCCTCTCTTCAACTGCTTACCAATGCTTGGGCACGGGCTGCCCCATCCTCGCCCCACGCCTCTCTGACTTCGTTTGGCCATTCAAGCACGAGGTGCTCAAGTACGGGGATCGGAGGGAACTCAAGGCCCTCCTGCTGAATGTCTTTGCAGAAGGGGAGCGGTACCAGGAAAATCAAAAGGCGGCCGAGGAGTTTGTGGAGAAACATTCCGCTTCGAACATCGCAAGGCGGTTCATCGAGCTATTTCATGCGCTATGACACAATTAGGCTTTAGCCTCAACAAACCCGGTTGGTGCTCTCCCGACGATCCTGAGCCATTCCTGGACTTCCTGGCGAATGCAGGCATAGGGGCGGTGGAACTGACCCTCCCATCCGCGGGAGCGTTTGAGCGGAGGGTAGCCGAAGCGGCGTTGGCCCGTGGTCTGATGATCACCTTTCACATGGAGTGGAACAGTGAAGCGATATGGCGGTGGTATCAAGGATGGGATACGGAAATTGGGCGAACTGGCCTCGATCACTTCCTGGGCTCACTGGATGAGTGGGCAGCCCACCAGGGAGAGCCAGTTATGGTGGTCATCCATCCATTCGATGACGGCCACAACCGAGAGCATGGGCTCGCCGTAACGCTCGACCTCTGCCGTCGGCTGGCTGAGCGGACGCGGGCACGGGCACAAACCCGCAGGGTCAAGTGGGCCATTGAGAACATGCCTCACGACCCCAATGCCCCTACACGGCCGGGCGATCGCCTCGAGGAAATAGAGAAGATCGTGAAAGAGATCCCTGGGCTGGGGATCTGTTGGGATATTGGTCACTGGCACCTTACTAAAACGATAGATCCAACATGGAGCAGTTCGCTCACTGATTACTTTGTCACCCACGTAATCCATACCCATGTCCATGACTACACCCAAGAGAAGGGCGATCACCTACCTCCAGGCCGGGGAACCGTCCCGCTTATTGAGGCCTTGCATTGCCTGCGTAGGACAAACTATAAGGGCTGGCTCACTTTGGAGCTTGATTACAATAAAGCCATTCAATTTGGCAGGACGCAGGATGTAGTGCGTAATGCCCTAGAAGTCGTCCGCCGAGCATGGAGGGAACCCGATGCGTAAAGTCTTGAAGGATCTCCACGGCCAACCTGTCTACCCCATTGGCGTGAACTACTGGCCCCGGCGCACGGCTGTCGAAATGTGGACCAATTGGGATCCAGAAAGAATCTCTGCGGATTTACAGGAGATACGCGCTTTGGGCCTGAATACAGTACGCTTCTTCCTGCGCACGGCGGATTTCGCCGACGCCAATGGAAGCATCGATCCCAAGGCCTTGGAGAAACTGGATACGTTTCTAGCCCTGTGTCGAGAGCACGGGCTTTACGCTCTCCCTAGCTTCTTTGTCGGCCACATGTCGGGGATGAACTTCCCCATTCCCTGGGAGCAGGGGCGTGATTTCTACACTGACCCTGAAGTGCTGGCCCGTTCCCGGCGGTTTGTACAGGCCATCGTGGCCCGCTACCGGGACGAGGCAGCGATCCTAGGATGGCTTCTATCCAACGAGATTACCAATCACACCGACAAACGGGAAACCCACATCCTTCTCGAGTGGATGCGGAATCTTTACCAAGCCATCCGAGAGATCGACCCGCGGCGGCCCATCGCGCCTGGAGATGGGGCCGATGATCTCAAAGGGTTAGGGCTTGGCTATCCTGAAGGGACGTTAAAAGGGATCGAAGAGATGAAGGGAGGCGAGGACTTCGTTAGCCTTCACCACTATTACGGATTCTACTACGGGGATGGGGATACCATGCGTTTCAGTCATGCTCCAGCGGCGGTGGTGCGTCTCTGCGATATCGGTCTGCCGGTATTGGTAGAAGAATTTGGGGTAAGCACGGCCCTTTGGTCCGAAGCCGCCCAGGCGGCCTACTTCCGGGTGCTCCTCTTCTCCACTTGGGCTGCCGGGGCTGCTGGAGCCCTGGCCTGGTGCTGGAGCGATTTCCCCACCGCCGATCTGCCTCCCTATTCTCATCAGCCCCATGAGCTCTTCTTTGGCATTACCCGCGCTGACGGGAGTGAGAAACCTGCTGCCGGAGAGATGCGCCGCTTCGCGCACCTGATGGGAGAGCTGGACGGGACGCGCTTTGCACCTACCCCACCCCAGGCCGCCATCCTGGTGCCAAACACTTTCTACATCAACTATCCCTTTCGTAACGTGAATCGCTTGCGGCTTCTCGAAATCCTACTTGAGAGCTACACCTTGGTTCGGATGGCCAGTTTCGACGTCGTCTTCATACGCGAGCCCGCGTTGCCTCCTGAAGGCGTCCGGCTGTTGCTGATTCCCTATGGCAACCTCCTGGCCTCCACCTGGTACGACCTAGGAGCCTGGGTAGAAGCTGGGGGAGTGCTATGGGCCGGGTTCGGTGGGGCGGTGCCCAACCTGGAACGGCTCTTCGGCGTGCGCCCCGGCCGGTCGCCGAGTGCTTTCACCCCACCGCAGGGGGGAATGGGGGAGTTACGCCTGGTGGAAGCCCTCGGAGACCTGCAAGCGGGAGAGCAGATCGCCCTGCCCGCTGCCAACGCCCCTTACCTGCCCATCATCCCGACGAAGGCTAAGGTCCTGGCCGTGGATGGGGATGGCCGCCCGGCGCTCACCGTCCACAGTGTGGGCCGGGGGAAGGCGTTCTTCTGCCCTCGCTCCCTGGAGTGGCTGCTGACAACAGGGATCGAACCTAATCGCCGGTCGCCGCTCCATCGCCTGTACCGGGCCTTGCGGACTGAGGCTGGTATTACAGCGCCCTTCGAAGCCCGACACCCCGCGTTAAGCCTGAGCGTCCTGGAAAGCGAGAGCGGGACACGACTGCTGGTGGCTATCAACCACAGCGATGCCCCTCTGGAAGAAGAGATACACTCCAAGGAACCGCTTCGTCGCGTGTTGGATATCGAAAGCGGAAAGGAGCTGGAGCTTAACGGCCGGGTGCTCCGCCTTTCGCTCGGGCCATGGGGTGTGCAGGTGCTGGAGATAGGTGCCTGAGCTTATTGTGGTATTTACCTAAAGGAGGAAGGATGATCAAGCGCTTTAGAGATTATGAAGGCAATCCAATCCTGGAGCCCACTGGGGAAGGTTTCGATGCGGAGAGGGTCTACAATCCTGCTGTCATCATCATGGACGGCATTTTCTACATGTTCTATCGGGCTGAGGCAGGAGATGGGTGCACCGGTAGAATCGGATTAGCCAAAAGCCAGGATGGCATCCATTTCACCTGCCTCTCTGAACCGGTTATCGTGCCAGAACATGATTATGAGACCAGGGGATGCGAGGACCCTCGCATTGTCCGCATCGGCGATGTTTTTTACCTAACTTATGTAAGCAACGGTTCAGGAACTGGGCACGTCTGTCTTGCGACTTCGAAAGACCTCCTCCATTGGGAGAAGCAGGGTTCCATCCTGCAACCGGCGAAAAGCTGGGACAGTCATCAAGTCAAGGCTGGGGTTATCGCCCCGGAGAAGGTGAACGGCAAGTACGTGATGTACTTCACCGGCGAGGCTAAACCTTGGGAGACATCCATTGGTATTGCTTACTCTGATGATCTTCTGCGCTGGTACGAGCCACTGGAAGAACCAGTGATGAAACCCAGGTTCGGCTACTTTGACTCTAAAGGGGTAGAGACAGGCACGAATCCTGTACTCACCCCCAAGGGCATCCTGATGGTCTACTCCGGTTGGGGCGCAGATAACGTCTACAAGGCAGGCGGGGCGTTGTTTTCCAAGAAGGAGCCGACGCAGGTGCTCTGGCGTTCGGAGGAACCCATCCTGGAGTCTGTCGTGGATTGGGGGAAACACTTCGGCGACACCAACCACGTGGTAGCTGAATCGCTTCTGTGGCATGACGGACGTTGGTGGCTCTACTACGGTGCTGCCGACAAGGTGATATGTTTAGCCTTCAGCGAGGAAAAGCTTTCGGTAGGCGGAACGAGATGAAGTTGAAACGTTATGAGGGCAACCCTGTTATTGAACCCCGAGGGGATGACCATGCGGCCGTGGCGACCTTTAATTGTGCTGTCATATGCAAAGATGGCATATTTCATGTCCTCTACCGAGCATAAAGTATAAATTCAAAGCAGAAATACTAAAGTATAATTAGGGAAATAAGGTATGAGCGCAAAAATGTCCGGAGTAGAACAAAACTTGTGGGATAAAGCAGAACGGGCGATGAAGGAATTTCAGGGGTTTAGAACCCCGACCGTTGAAAAAGACATCTTCACAAAACGCCATTATATTGCCCCTCAGGATTTACGGATAACAAACTACCTCCGCACGCAACCGGTAGCAGCGTTCAACCCGGGCGCGTTGGAGCGCGACGGCAAACTGCTCGTCTTCCCCCGCCTTGTCTTTGACTATTACACATACAATTCCAGCGTCGGTGTATTCGAGCTGGATATCGAGGAAGTTATTCAGGGGCGGATCAGCACTCCATTGGAGACCGAAATTATCCTCTGGCCTGAAAAAATTTGGGAATTCGGCCACGGATGTGAGGATCCACGCGTGACCACGGTGGGAAAGGGCATCTATATACTCTACACCGGCTCGAAACACTATCACCTGCGGGGTCAGTTAATCAAAAAATCGGTACTTGGGTTCGCGGAATTAGACCGGTCATTCAACGTTCAACGGAGGGGATACTTTACCACGGTCAACGGGAAGGAAAGCGTCGTGCTCTCCAACAAAGACAGCGCGTTTATCGAAATCGACGGGAACAATGCTACTATGCTCACCCGCCCCGACCTTCAGGGAGAGGCTCTGTGCTGGCGTGCTACCGCCGATCTCGACTCCTTGACCATTCCGGAAGAGTCGATGGAGCCGGTGCTTGCTCCGGAGTCATGGGAGGAGAAGGTCGGCTGGTCTACCAACACCGTTAAACTCTCCAACAATGAGTACCTAGTTGGGTGGCACGCGGTGTTGAAAGAAGACCTGTCGTACAAAGACGGCTTGGCCCTTGTGGACAGGGAAGGCAATCTTCTGGCGATCAGCAATTATATCCTGGCGCCGCAGGGTCTTGCGGAAAACTATGGCGATCGACCCTTCGTGATCTTCGGCGACGGGCTGGTGAAGTATGAGGATTACCTAATCTGGGTCGGTGGAATCAGCGACTACGGCATCGGTATATTCATCAGCAAATTGGACGAGGC
>CAZDOZ010000127.1:0-7993 GCA_964507175.1 uncultured Anaerolineae bacterium | reverse complement strand
AGATGTACCATCCCTTCTTTCCTGCCTTCAAGGCGAAAAACTCAGCCCAGCAGGGCAGCCCGATTGTCCAAAGTCCAATTCTCAGAAATACCGAATTGGACTTTGGACAAACAGGCTGATTTGCCAATCAGGGCCCTTCACCTGCCGTCCAAAGATGAAAGGCTCGGACAGCCGCATGTCGATTTTGTCAAAAGTCCAAACCGAATGATCACGCACTAAAAAGCGGCAGCGTGGATTCCGGCTGCCCTTCCTGCGATTCAGGAAGGCGCTCTGGCACATCCAAATGCCCTGTCACCCTGAATTCCAGACTGTCGCCGGATTCCATCACATCAGCGGCGATTACATCCCCCGGTTTGTATTTCCCTGCCAGCAGGCCTTCGGACAGCGGGTCTTCCACCTCCGATTGAATGAGCCTGCGGAGTGGGCGGGCACCGTACTCCTTGCTGTACCCTTTTTTCGCCAGATACTCGTGAGCTTTCTCGGTAACATTTAACACCATTTGCTGCTCCTGGAGCAACGACCTCACCTGCTTCAGCTCCAGATCCACTATTTGCTGGATCTCCTCCCGGGTCAGGCGTTGGAAGACCATGACACCGTCCACACGGTTGATGAACTCAGGGCGGAAAGTGCGGCGCAGAGCTTCCAGCATTTTTTCCTTCATCCGCTCGTACTCTGCTTTTGCCTCTTTTTCTGCATCTCTAACAGCGAAGCCAATGGGGCCAGATTCGTTGATCTGACTTGCGCCCAGGTTTGAGGTCATGATGATTATTGTATTTCTGAAATCCACGCGGCGCCCCTGGGCATCGGTCAGGTAGCCGTCCTCCATTATCTGAAGGAGCATGTTGAACACATCCGGGTGGGCTTTCTCAATCTCGTCCAGCAGGATTACCGAGTATGGTCTCCGTCGCACTGTCTCGGTAAGCTGACCTCCTTCTTCGTATCCCACGTATCCCGGGGGAGCGCCAACCAGACGGGAGACGTTATGGCGTTCCATGAACTCGGACATGTCTATTTTGACGAGAGCCTCCTCGCTGCCGAACATGAATTCCGCGAGTGTCTTGGCCAGGAGCGTTTTACCGACGCCGGTCGGGCCCAAGAAAATGAAAGTGCCGATGGGACGTTTCGGGTCTTTCATGCCTGCTCTGGCCCGCCTGACCGCTTTCGAGATGGCTTTGATTGCTTCATCCTGCCCCACAACACGCTGGTGCAGGAAGCTTTCCATTTTCAGGAGCCGTTCGCTTTCCTCTGTCATCAGGCGTTGGACCGGGACGCCTGTCCACATGGAGACCACCTCTGCAACATCGTCCGCCGTGACTTTCAGGCTGCCTTGGGGGATAGACCACCCGGCACGGAGTTTCTCTATGTGCTCCTGAAGCTCCATTTCTCTGTACCGAAGGCCTTTTGCGTTCTCGTAAAGCTGCTTGCTGACCGCCTCCTCCCGCCTGCGGCGCAGCGTTTTCAACAAGGCGAAGCTCTCCCGGAGGTCAACGGCATACGGGTGCTTGTACATGCGAACGCGGGATGCAGCTTCGTCTATCAAATCTATTGCTTTGTCCGGCATACTCCGCTCAGGAACGTAGCGAGATGCCATGTAGACTGCTGCCTCCAGCGCTTCGTCGGTTATCTCGAGCCTGTGATGCTCCTCGTAACGGGAGCGCAGGCCTTTCAATATCTCTATTGTCTCCTCCGTCGACGGCTCGTCCACGTATACCGGCTGGAAGCGCCGTTCCAGGGCAGAATCGCTCTCGATGTACTTCCGATATTCATCCAGGGTAGTGGCACCGATACATTGGAGTTCTCCCCGAGAGAGCGCCGGTTTGAGAATGTTGGCGGCATCCACGGCGCTCCCCGCCGCGCCTGCGCCCACCAGCATGTGAAGCTCATCGATGAACAGGATCGCTTTGCTCTCGATGATCTCCTTGATGACTTTCTTCATCCGCTCTTCGAACTGGCCTCGGTACATTGTGCCAGCCACCAGAGAACCGACATCGAGCATCAGAAGCCGCTTGTTGAGCAAAGGCTCTGGTACATTTTCTTCCACGATACGCTGAGCCAGTGCCTCCACAATGGCGGTCTTCCCCACCCCTGGCTCGCCAATAAGAGCGGGGTTGTTCTTGGTCCTTCTGGCCAATATTTGGATCACCCGCTCTATCTCTTTCTCGCGGCCTATTACCGGATCAAGCCTGCCGGCGGCAGCGTCGGCAGTCAGATCCACCGCCAGCTGGTCCAGAAGGGGGGTTTTTATAGCTGGTTTGGGGACTACCGGTGTCCTGACCGGTTTTTCCATAATTATCCGGACCGTCTGAGTACGCACGCGCTCCGGACTGATGCCCATTCTCTTCAAAATGGAGACGGCTATCCCTTCTCCTTCGTGTACGAGGCCCAGAAGCAGGTGCTCCGGCCCAATGGATGGGCTTCCCATCAGGCGGGCCTCCTCTACCGCAAGCTCGATTACCCGCTTCGTCCTAGGCGAGAGAACAGGGTTGCGCCCATATAGACCGGGGCTCCCTCGACCGACGATCTGCTCGATAGACTGGGCGACTGCTTCTGTGGTGACCCCCAGGAACTGAAGCACTTCCGACGCCGCAGTCCCCTCAACCTCGGTCAAGGCTAGCAAGATATGTTCCGTCCCGATGTACTGATGCTGGAACTCTCTCGAACCTTTCTGGGCCAGGCTCAGCACCATTCGGGCCTCTTTGGTGAATTTGTCGAAACTGTCACCGCT
This sequence comes from uncultured Anaerolineae bacterium, assembly GCA_964507175.1. GTDB lineage: Bacteria > Chloroflexota > Anaerolineae > S016-19 > S016-19 > S016-19. The sequence goes on along the minus strand of CAZDOZ010000127.1, from coordinate 5,268 downwards.
CATATCGAAACCTCTCCAGGGGTTAAAAGCGCCACTGCCCAACAACCTCCGGCCGTATCTGCCAGCGGGAGGAATTATTCTGGATTGAAACGTACTCCTATCGGACACTGTGCAAATGCCATCCAGATTTCATCATCCATTGTATCACAAATTCTCCCTCAAAACAAGGGATGTTGCCGATAAGGCCGGGGAGGAAGCATGACTGAGGCCATCAGTCCCTGGCGCGCCTCAGCCTGACGGATTCCGCCCGCAGGCCTTTATCATCCGCTACGAGGCGAAAACGCACACTCTGGCCTGCACGCAGGGTTCGAAGAGGAGGTTTCAAGGCACTTCGGTGCACAAAGACATCCTTACCGGAGTTCATGCGTATAAACCCCCATCCACGCTTCGGGCTGTAACGCTTTACTTTTCCAGTGTGCTCCGAGACGAGCAGATCCAGGGCACGGCAGCCGGGGCACTGCGATGGGGCATCTTCACCCCGAAGCGCTGCCTGGCGCTGTTCCCATGTTGTCCACACGAAGCGTATGCCACACGAACTGCACACCAGCAATCTGTCTTTCACATATTGCTCCCTGATGAAAAAGCGGGCCGATACGCTTAAAGCGTATCGGCCCCAGACGTCCAGAGGCGACGGCCGGAGTCGAACCGGCGATCGGGATTTTGCAGACCCCTGCCTTAACCACTTGGCCACGTCGCCATGCCGCGAAAATGGAATCCTCGGGCTGCTGCCCGAATTAAATTGTACTGGACGCAAGGGGCTTTGTCAAAACCGCACGCTGGAGGCGAAGCCACACGCAAATCGGCAGGCTAATCCATTCGGCCGTTGTACATCCGGAGGGCGTGCTAGCATGTGCGCCTGGACATGTGCGTCCCTCCTACGTATGTGGGGCGAACACCTCACGTAGGATAGATCCACCGATGAACTCACGCAGCAGCGAATCGTTGGGAATCACCTTTTGAACGCAATCGCATGGGAGGAACCAGTCCAGGAATGCCAGAAGACGTTTTGCCTCCACGTATTCCTGGGAGTCAGGTGGAACCTGGCGGAGTAGCGGCTCGACTAGCGATTTGATGGCGGATAGCTCGTACACAAGTGCAGAGTTAAACATCACGTCCGCGTGCTCCTGGTACGGGAAAATGTACTTCTTCTCACCACGCCTGACTTGTTCCCAACTGGCGATAGTGGATTGAGCGGAGTAGCCACGGTAGGTCGCATCACGCACGATCCGACGCAGGAGCCTGGTGTCGGTGGTGGAAACGCGATTGTGCCTATCCAGGTTGAGCTGGGTCAGGGCGGACACATAGATCCGGTAGACTCGCTCACCGGATATCATCGGTATCAACGCCGGGTTCAGGCCATGAATTCCCTCGACGATGATGATGTGAGAACGGCTGAGCTTCACTTTCTCCCCAGTTTCACGTTTCCCTGTTTTGAAATTGTACACTGGAAGCTGAACTTCCTTCCCGTTCATCAAGTCCAGGAGTTGTCTGTTCAAAAGATCCAGGTCCAGGGCATTCAAAGCTTCGAAATCCGGCTTCCCATCCTCGCCCAGCGGGGTTCTGTCCCGATCCAGAAAATAATCGTCCAGGCTCAGTGGAAAAGGCATGGCACCTATAGCTTTCAGCTGCACGGCCAGCCGGCGGGCAAAAGTCGTCTTGCCCGACGAAGACGGCCCCGCTATGAGAACAAGTCGAGCCTTTGTCTTGCTGTTTATCTCTAGGGCAATCTCCGCTATGTGTTGCGCATGAAGCGCTTCAGAGACAAGCACCACTTCCTCCATACGTCCCTTCGCGATAATTTCGTTCAGTGATCCAACATCCCGCACGCCGATATGTCTCAGCCACCCACCGTACTGCCGAAACACAGAGACCAGATGGGGATATTCCTGGATCGGCTGGAGATCGCGCGGGGCGCTCCTCCGCGGAAAGCGGAGCAAAAAACCGTCCGCGTAGAATTCTACAGCAAACGTCCGAAGATACCCGGTGGACGGCACCATGTACCCATGGAAGTAGTCTTGCACGCCGTGGAGTTTGTAGATAGTGAGATAGTCCTTTCCTCTGTATTTCAGCAAGCGGAGCTTGTCGCTATCGCCTCGCTCCCGGAATAGCTTCTTTGCATCGTCCAGGGCGACCTCCTCGCGGATTATCGGGGCGTCCTCTTCAACCAGCTCTCTCATCCTCTTTCCCAGCCTGGAAATTTCTTCTCTGGTAAACGGTTTCCTGCCATCCACCCGACAGAAATATGCTCCGAAAGTCAACGAATGATCCACGTAGATATCGGCACCCGGGAAAATCTCCGCGGCGGCTACCACCATGAGAAAAGTAAGGGAACGACGGTATATGAGCGCTCCGTCAGCCGATGACATGGTGACAGGGGTTACATCGACATCGCGGTAAAGTGGTTCGTTGAGCTCCTTCAGCCGACCATCCACCAATGCAGCAACTATTGGGGCATTTTCGTCGGAGCCCGCAGCACGCACAAACGCTTCCACCGGCGTACCCACGGGCCCTTCAAATATCCTCCCATCCGGAAAACGCGCCTGAACTGTTTTCCTTGGTCTGCCTGGCGTCACATTTGCGAATTTATCCATCGTTATCATTCCTCCTGGACAAGCCGATTCGCGTTCAACCATGGTGCTGCTGGACGTTTCTCTAGAGCGGCAGAGCCAGATCGAATGTGTTCCCGTTCCGGGGATGCTCGCAGAGAAAGAACTTCCGGCGTCTGTGAAGTAAGATACTACCGCTCAGAGAGCATGCTGCAGCGAAACACATACTACAACCACTGAAGCAGATTGTCAAAGAGCTTATTGGGGGGATTCCAAAGCAGACCCCGGGGGTTGCAGACCCTTGGTTTGCTTCGAAGGCCCACTGAGCGAATCAACGAACGGGTGAATTGGTGAAATGCGTGGGCTCAGTAATTCTGGACTTGAATGGAGAAGCGATTCCGCGTTATTGGGTTGTCCATCCCTTGTTTTTTGTTCGCTGCTACGCTGGACCGGCTTGTGGCAGCCTTTCAGCGCTGTCAACATCTAACTGCTCCGGCAAACCCCCTAAGCACTATGAGTCCAACTAGGATTCGCTAAGCACAAAGACACTGTACCTCTGCTGGGAAATGCCGAGTTACTTTTGTGTCCTGATCTCATAAAATAGAAGTTAGAAAATGAGCGTTTGTGGCGCTTTAGTCTTTCTGGGGATGGTCTATGAGAAAAGCATTGTACAGGGGTGTGGTGGACGTCGCAGTAGTGTTAGTTTCTATACTGTTGATACAAGGTGGGATACAGAAATATCTCCCTACTACGAACGCTGCTGCCACTGCTCTGTATCCTGTTTCTCCAGTCTCTCCAGTCTCCATCCAGGACTGGGGAGAGTTCGAGGGCCAGGTAGTGTACCTGACGAATCTGGCAAGAAGAAATGTAGGCCTTCCCCCCCTGAAAAATTGCCCCCAGTTGCACACCGCTGCCAGAGCCCACAGTCAGGACATGGCAGACCACGATTACTTTGGACATACAGGGTCCGATGGGTCGACCCTTGCCGACCGGCTCAACACGGCAGGATATGTGGGATGGGTCACTGCGGGTGAGAATATCGCTGCGGGATATACCAGCCCCGAGTCGGTTATGGAGGGGTGGTTGAACAGCACTGTCCACATGGAAAATATCTACAGCCAGCTTTACCGAGAGATAGGCGTGGGTTATGTGTACGACCCAGGTGACACTTTTGGTCCATATTATCATTACTGGACGCAGGATTTTGGCTACAGGCCAAACGTATTCCCTGTGATTATAGAAAACGAAGCACCGGTGGTCGGCAGTTCTGCGGTGCACCTTTACGTCTACGGCCAGGGGTGGGCCACTTCAATGCTTATATCCAATAGTCCCAGCTTTGTCGGAGCGTCCTGGCAGCCCTTTGAATCGGAGGTCAAATGGAATCTGGCTCCCGGTGAGGGCACAAGGGCAGTTTACGTGAAGCTGAGGAACGAACAAGGAGTGGAGACAGTCGTCAGCGATACGGTGACGGTCTCCTACTCGGTGACTCCTATGCCTACGTGGACCCCGGGACCTACGTGGACGCCCACACCTACAAGAAAACCCAAAGCCACCTGGACCCCCACACCAACCCTCACCCCAATGCCGACGTGGACGCCGTCACCAACAGCGAGCATCGTGCCCACACCGACGCCTGCGGGGAATCCGAAAGAAACGGTCACACCCACGCCAACCCAGGAACTGGACCCGCAGAACATGCGGACTATGTTGTATATTCCGCTTGTCACCAAGTGCAAGAAGACACATATTACGAGAGATTGATTTGCGCTCTGGGTATAAGTAGGAGAATGTGCGGCACAGGGGAGGCAGAAAGTGGATGATGCAGCGTTTTTGAATATAGACTTGTCGTTGACACCTCTTCAGGAAAATGATATACTGTATTTTGGTGAAGGCTGGACGAATGAATGGGAGCAGAGGAGGGAAGAGGTGCCGACGAAAATACGAGTGTTGTTGGCAGATGACCACGTGGTGGTCAGACAAGGTACAAAGGAGCTCCTGAAACAGGAAGCCGATATAACGGTGGTTGGTGAAGCATCAGATGGGATGGAAGCCGTCAGAAAGGCTATGGAAACGCATCCAGATATAGTCATCATGGACGTGCAGATGCCGGTTATGTCTGGCATAGAGGCTACCAAACAAATCCGGAAGATGTTGCCTCGGACTCAGGTGCTTGCACTAACGGCTTACGATGACGACGAGTTTGTTTTCTCTCTTCTAAAAGCAGGAGCTAGCGGTTATCTCTTGAAAACAGCCCCTTTGGAGGAAGTGGTCCGAGCTATACGGGAGGTATATGTTGGGCACTCCGTGCTCGATCCTGCGGTAGCTCGCAAAGTCGTATCGCTGATGACAAGCGATCGACAGCAGGGCAAGCCTATGGAGATCGATCAGGAAACGGTGAAGAACGCCGGGCTAACCAAACGTGAGATGGAAGTGTTGCGCATGCTGGCAGAAGGGCTGAGCAATAAAGAGATCGCCAGCAGGCTGTACATTAGCCCCAGGACGGTGCAGACGCACCTCAGCAATATTTTCTCGAAAATGAATGTCAGTTCCCGCACAGAGGCTGTATTGAAAGCATTGAGGGAAGGGTGGTTGGAGTTGTAACTTTTCGTTCGTTTCCAGGGGTTTCGGAGCAAGTCGAAAACCCAGAGCCGTTCTGGGAGTTTCCTCGGAGCGGGCAGAGGGAAGTCAGCCAGCAAGCCTTGTCGGAACGGTTTCGCACTTT
>CAZDOZ010000126.1:0-7994 GCA_964507175.1 uncultured Anaerolineae bacterium | reverse complement strand
GGAGAGCGCTACAATCGCACTGTAGAGGTCAGGGGTTCGAATCCCCTCAGCTCCATCAATTCGGGGTTCATAAGTTCGGGGCTGTAGCTCAGTTGGGAGAGCGCTTGAATGGCATTCAAGAGGTCAGGGGTTCGAATCCCCTCAGCTCCACCACTTTCCCTGAGAACAAAGGTCTTCCTTCATGCGGGGAAGGCCTTTTTGGTTATACGACGGGATGTCGTCTGTTCGACTGTGCGATCCAAAGTGGTTAATGTTGTTCGCATAACTCAAAGGAGGTTTTGTGTCATGCCAATGAAGGCTTCCAAATGGATTTGGTTCGATGGTGAGTTCGTGCCGTGGGAGGATGCCAAGATTCATGTAATGAGCCATGCGCTTCACTACGGCACCAGCGTGTTCGAAGGTATTCGCGCTTACTCGACCCCGAAAGGGCCCGCGGTGTTCCGCTTGCCCGAGCACGCCAGGCGCCTGCTGAACTCTGCAAAAATAATGCGGATGCCGGTCTCCTACTCCCAGGAAGAGATCGAAGAGGCAATCCTGGAGACTATCCGGCGCAATGGGCATGAATCCTGCTACATCCGCCCCCTTATTTTCAGGGGATACGACTCACTCGGCGTGGATGGCAGGTCGTGCCCTGTGCAGATGATAATCGGTACCATAGAATGGGGCAGATACCTGGGTCCGGAGGCAATCGAGAAAGGCGTGGATGTCGGTGTCAGCTCATGGCGCAGGATGGCTCCCGGCGCATCGGCCGCCTTGGGGAAAATCGGCGGACAGTATGTTACCTCTCAGTTTATGGTGATGGAAGCAAAAGCAAACGGATATACCGAGGCCATAGGGCTGGACGTCTACGGGTACGTGAGCGAGGGCAGCGGCGAAAATCTGTTCCTGGTGTACGAAGGTGAGTTGTACACCGCGCCTGTTGGGCAATCCATACTGGCCGGGATAACCAGGGACAGCGTTATCACCCTGGCGAAGGAGATGGGATACAACGTTAGGGAACAACTGATCGCCAGAGAGATGCTTTATACCGCAGATGAGGTTTTCTTCGCTGGGACTGCAGCGGAGATCACCCCCATCAAGTCGGTGGACGGTGTGCAGATTGGCCCTGGTCACCGCGGCCCGATAACGAAACGCCTCCAGGAAGAGTTCTTTGGAATCACTACCGGGAAGATAGAGGACCGACACGGATGGCTTACGTATGTGAACAAGTAGGAAAAGCACAGCGTCTAGCTGCGCCTTAACTCTTCCCGGACGGCTCCGTTTACTTCCGGCAGCCCCCAATCCCTCCGCATGTGCATGCGTAGCAGAAGAGGAATTCGGGGGCTATAGATGCTTACATCTGGACAATCATACCAACACCTCGCCCATGCAAGAGGAGGCACGTTGGCATCGCTGCTCGACAACCTCAAACGAAAAGAAAACCGCTACGCTCTACTTTTATTCATCGCGCCTTTCTTGCTATTCTGGCAGTTATGGTGGCCTTTTTCCGCCACACATTACGGTTTCGACATTGGAGATTTCACCGAACAACACGTGGCTATGCGCACCTTTGTCGTCTCCGAGCTGCATCACGGACGACTGCCGTTCTGGGATCCATACACTTTCGCGGGGGAACCGGCAGTTGCAGATCCAATCTTCTCCACTTACTACCCTCCCAGCCTATGGCAACTCCTTTTCCCCCCATCGTGGATGTACTGGATTCTTCAGATCGAAGCTCTGCTGCACGCAGGGTTGGCAGGCCTCTTTACCTTCCTCGCGGTTCGCCGGCTGACTGGGTCTGCACGTGCAGGGATGCTGGCAGGACTGGCTTTCTCGCTTAGTGGGTACCTGACATCATATCCCATGCTGCAGATCATCATCCTGCAGTCGGCGACATGGCTGCCCGCAGCGATCTGGGCGCTGGACGTGACCCTAGAAGAGCGCTCGTGGCGCCATGCAATCCTGGCATCTCTGTTTCTGGGGTGCTCTATCCTCGCGGGACACCCGCAGACATCCTTGTACGTGGCATACGCGTTGGCAGCGTACCTCGTCTGGAGAACGATGCGCCTGCGTGTTTCCTGGCACTTCCTTGCCCGTCTTGCGATCTTGCTGACCGTCTTCGGCTTGGGCCTCAGCGCGGCCCAGTGGGTACCCAGTTTGCAGATCCTCCCCTACTCACCTCGGGCAGTCGTGGGCTACGATTACATCTCCAACGGATTTCGCTTACGAGAACTCCTGGGGTTCGTGCGTCCCAATGCGGGCCATCAATGGTCTCCGCTGTACGTGGGGATTCTCACCTTGATTTTTGCTCTCTGGGCATTGGTGCGCGGGCGCAAATGGGATACATGGTTCTGGGGAGGCGTAGCTGGCATTGCCCTGCTCCTTTCCATGGGGCGATATGGGCCGCTCTTTTCGCACGTCTACCGCTGGATGCCCGGCCTGACTCTCTTCCGAGAACAGGAACGCTGGGCGTTGGTAACGGTTTTCTCCATTGTAGTGTTAGCGGGGTACGGGTATGCCCAGATGGAACGGCAGTGGCCCAGCGTGAGGCGGGCGTTCTGGTTCCTGGCGTTTCTGATCTTTCTCGACCTGTTTCACGCCAACAGCGGTGTCATTCTGCAGCCGATAGACCCACGTGGGCCGTTCGTGGCTTCCTCAGCAGTGAGGCAGATACGGCAGGCAACCCCTGTTTACGGTCGTGTGAGCAGCGAGGGGCTCTTGCCTGGAGGAGCCAACGCAGGCCTGGTCTTCCATGTGCGTGACGTGGTTGGCTCGGGGCCGCTGTACCAAAAAGCACTGGACGAGTTCGTCTCCACTGTCCCCGAACTGCGCTGGTGGCAGATGCTCGATGTGCGCCATGTGCTCACCCGGAGGGTGCTGCACCACGGAGCACTGCTGCATGTCCTATCCGAGGGAGACGTCAACCTGTACCAGACGTTCATAGGCGCTCGCACAGCGTGGCTGGCACACGGGTACATTGTTTCCCCTTCACAGGATGAAGCCATCCGCGCCACAGCACGTCCAGACCTGGACCCATTCCGTACTGTCGTTTTGGAGCACAAACCCTTGCCTCCACTACCACAATCTCCTGTAGGGAAGGAATCCTTGCGCATCACGGCGTTTGAAAAGCAGCGCATTGCTTTCGAAGCGGTTCTGACCGCACCAGGGATCCTCGTAGCGAGCGAAATGTGGTATCCTGGCTGGGAAGTCTACATCGACGGTAAGCGCGGGCGCACCTTGCGCGCTTACGGCATCCTGCGCGCCGTCGCGCTGCCCGCGGGCAAACACGAAGTGGAATGGCGATTCGAACCCAGCATCATATGGGCGGGGCTGGTCATCAGCATGATCAGCGCCCTCGCAGCCGCTATCGCTTTTGTTTACCTGGGGAGGCGTGGCGTACCGAAAGAGAACACATGAGCGACAGTCCCAAGGTAACTCCCTTGGCTGCATATCCCACAGCCGCCCGTTGCCGCTTCGGAACGCCCCATGCATTTCGGGCCTCCGGAGCAAATCGAAGGCCTATAACCATTCCCGTAGCTCTCCGACGCGTCTGAAGCGGCTCATCGCTTGAGGTTGATGAACGCCGAAGGTGCTTCAGCGGGAATCCTGGGGGTGCCCTACAGGTCCCCAGGATTTGCTTCGAAACTCCATTCCTCGTTCATCTTGCCCTCCATCTGGACATGTGGTAGCATTGCCCCACGTCCTCAATCCCGCCAGAGCTGATAGACATACCGGTCATGCTCGCACCCCTATCGGGTTTGCGCCTTGCGGATCGTCGGCTCGTTTTGCACGTCTTTGTTTGCACAAGGAGGGCATAAAAATGGAGCAGCCTGAGTTCAAGATCTACAGCTATCGTTGGGTCGTGCTTTTAGCGTTCATGTTGGTGGTTGCCGCCAGCCAGCTGTCGTGGATCACTTTTGCCCCGATCACCAACGATGCCGCCAAATTCTACGGCGTCTCCGATCTGAGCATTGGCCTTCTCTCCATGATTTTCATGATCGTGTACATCTTCGTTTCGATTCCCGCTTCGTGGGTCATAGACACCTATGGGATGCGAGTTGCCGTCGGCATAGGGGCAATCCTGACTGCCATTTTTGGCCTTACGAGAGGGCTGGGGGCGTCCTCTTACGAAATGGTGCTCATTTCCCAGATAGGTCTTGCCATCGGACAGCCTTTCATCCTCAACTCTGTCACCAAAGTCGCCGCAAGATGGTTTCCTGTCCAGGAACGTGCCACGGCTTCGGGGCTCGGCACGCTTTCCATATATGTGGGCATAATCATCGGCATGATGGCTACCCCCTTCCTCACGATTGAATTTGGCATCGAGAGAATGCTCCTTGTGTATGGAATTTTCGCAGTCATTGGAGCATTGTTCTTCCTATTGACAGCCAGAGAACATCCGCCTACACCTCCCGGGCCGCCTGAGATGGAAGAACGGGCCCTTATGTTCGACGGGCTCAAGCTCGCGCTCCGGACTAGAGACTATCTGCTCTCGTTGGCGGTTTTCTTCATTGGACTGGGGGTGTTCAACGGCGTGACCACGTGGATAGAAGAACTGGTGCGGCCACGAGGGTTCTCGATGTCACAGGCGGGCACAGCAGGTGGCGCCATGGTGCTTTTCGGAATCCTGGGCGCCCTGGTCATGCCAATGCTTTCTGATCACTACCGGAAGCGAGTCCCATTCATAGCCCTGGCCATCGCCTTGGCGGACGTCGGCCTGGTGGGCATAACTTTCGCCAGAACCTACTGGCTGCTGCTACTATCCGCTATCTTCCTTGGATTCTTCATGCTCAGCGCAGCACCGATTGGGTTCCAGTATGGGGCAGAGATTGCACAGCCTGCGCCCGAGGGCACGACGAATGGCTTGCTTTTGCTCGCAGGACAGATATCCGGGATAATATTTATCTTTGGGATGGATGCTTTCAAATCGCCAAAAACCGGTTCTATGACGTTATCCATGTTGGTCCTTATCGTGCTGATGCTTGTCGGCCTGTTGCTGTGCATGACGCTCAAAGAGCCAAAGCAGCTTTCCAAAATTCAGTGACGCAGGATCACCGCCTGAGCATGATTGCCGCATCGGCACCTGTTTTCTCGCCTTGGGCCGAAACGGTTCTTTTGCAATCGCCACTGTTCCACTTGGGCTTTCGAAGCAAATTGAAAGCCCAAAGCCGTTTCAGGAGCCTTCCCGATGCACATGGGGCAAAGCACGATTCGCCATTGAGGTTGATGGAGGCCGACGACGGCTCAGATGGGACCTGGGGGCCAGTAGAGCCCCCAGGATTTGCTTCGCTCTTCTTCGGCGTCATTCTTGAATCCTGCGGACGATTTGACTATACTGACCGTGACGAATTCGGGCGGATGCCGGGCCAAGGATGCGTTGCGACTGGCTGTGTGTATGCTCCTCCCCTGGTTCGCGGTGACTGCAGCTGCAATGCCGCATGTCCCGTCGTTTTAGTGCAGCCGACGCCACTATCTCTACAGCAGCAGAAAATGCATCCGGGAGCACTATGTAAGCGTGTCGTTACTGCCTGGAGAACAGAATGGTGAAATATGTACTTTTCGACCTGGATGAAACTCTCTATCCTAGAGAGGCCGGGGTAATGCAGGCAATAGGCAGCAGGATCGAGATGTATATCCAGGAAAAATTAGGCCTGCCGCGGGAGAGAGTATCGGAATTGAGGCGCGAGTACCTGAAAAATTATGGCACTACTCTTGCGGGTCTTCTGCGTCATTATTCAGATGCAATAGATGAACGAGAATACCAGGAATTCGTGCATGACATACCGCTGGGGGAATTGCTCCGGCCAAACCGGCGACTGGCAAAAGCGCTGGACAGAATCCCGCAGGAGAAAGTCGTGCTGACGAACGCTTCCAGGGAGCATGCGTTGAGAGTCCTAAAAGCGTTAGAAGTGGAGAAGTTTTTCGATCGGATCATAGACATCGAAGCGTTAGGGTACGTGAACAAGCCGCGACCGGAGGCGTACAGACGAGCCCTCGACATATTGGGGGCGGAGGGCCCAGACTGCGTCCTGGTGGAGGACAATGTGCGCAACCTGCTCCCCGCCAAGGCCCTTGGCATGATTACAGTTCTCGTGGACGCCGAGGGTGCTACCGGAGTGGATTTCGTAATCCACGAGGTAAGCGATATCGAGCACGTGATGGAAATACTGGAAAAGACACAGGAAACGGAAACTTAGTTGGGGACACCGTGACGAAGCCTGATCTGCGCAGCGACAAAGAGTTGATAAAAGCATGTCTGGCTGGAGATGCCAGAGCGTGGGATGCGCTGATAGAACGGTATCAGAGGTTGGTGTACTCTGTGCCTATGAGATACGGCGTTTCCCCAGACGACGCCGCGGACATAATGCAAGATGTCTTCATCTTGCTTTTCCGGAACCTGCATGCCCTGCGTGATGCCGACAAAATCGCTTCCTGGCTTATAACCACGACCCAGCGGGAAAGCTGGCGATGGAAAAAGAGAGAAAGCAAGTTCGGATCCAAAGTCGTGCACGAATCAGAGAAAGATGAAGACATATTGGCCTCTCTCCCCGACAATCGAGAAAGTCCGGAGGAAACTGCACTGCGAATGGAAGCACAGCAGACCATCCGGGACGCTCTTTCCCTCCTGGAGGAGCGGTGCAGAGAACTCCTGCGCCTCCTCTTCTACGAGCATCCGCGCCCTTCCTACAAAAACATCTCAGAAGCCCTTGGGATCCCAGAGGGCGCGATAGGCCCCACCAGGGCCAGGTGTCTGAAGAAACTGAAGGAAGCAGTAGCGCGTCTCGGAGGGGTGTTAGGAGGCGATACTTAGCATAGGCGATTCTGTGCAATATTGTCGAGAAACGGTATTTTGTTGGAACTATAACCCCTCACTAAATTGAGGGGGCCGAATCAGGGGATAATCTGCCCACAAGCGGAGAGCATCTGTAACACAGCTGGACGAGAGAAACTATGGAGAAAAGAGAACATCCGCCCTTCCAATGGCTCGTGGATGTAGCCTTGGGAGAAGCTTCACCGGAGATCGCAGAAGAGGTAGAACGCCATCTGGCTGTCTGCCCCGAGTGTCGCGCTGACTACCGGTGGGTCCAGGAGACGCTTGCACTGATGGCGGATGATTACAGCTTAGAACCACCGGAGGAAGCTGTTGAGCGGGCTAAATCCATCTTCCGACAGGAGACGAGGGCCCGTGCCAGGCAAGGCCTCCTGATATTTAAGGCGAAGATGGGCCTGGCGATCTTCCGGCAGAAAGTAAAAGCCTATGCCGGTCAAGGCTTCCTGGACAGGGTGTTCTCCTGGTTCTCCCTCTCAGGGGTGGGACTGGCCGCCGCTGCGGCTGCAGCCGTCATCGTGATAGCATTCCTGGCGCTTCTGGCACTGCCCCACCAGCAAGGCTACGCTGCCGTGCTTGCTGGAGGTTCCGCACAGATGCTGAATCCGAACGGAGCATGGGAAAATGTCGGGCCGGGGCAGAAAGTACCTCCCGGTTCCGTGGTGCGGGCAGGTCAAAACTCCTCTGCCATCCTTCGCTTCCCGGATGGATCCCGACTACATATCGGCGAGAAGAGTGCTCTGTACCTGAAGAGCTTGGAAAAATCCGGGGAAACTTGGAAGATTACTATGGCTACAGATTCTGGCTCGGTCAACATGTGGCCCACTGAGAATGCCAGGATGGAGATCACTACGCCGGCGGCACACTGTACCACCGTCATGCCAGGGCAGTATTCGGTGAGTGTCGCCGCCACTGGCAAAACCACGGTCTCCGTCACTGCCGGAAAACTCGACCTGACTACCGATGGGAGAAAATTGTCCCTCGGAGCAGGGGACAGAATAACTTTGGAACCTGTGCCCGGGGCGACACCGGCCGTTCCCACATCCGCTCCGAAAACTACCACCGAACCGACATCTTCGTTGCATACCCCGCGCCCTGCAACGCCAACGAGCGGGAATCCAGCGCTTCCTGCACCGGGCCGCACTGCCACACCCGGCATCACGTCCACACCTCATCCAACGGAGAT
>CAZDOZ010000125.1:4872-7995 GCA_964507175.1 uncultured Anaerolineae bacterium | reverse complement strand
ACAAGATGTACCCTTTCTCCCCAGTCATCTACCAAGCGCGAAGCCCCAGAAAGTTTCGTTTCCGCTTTGTTCAAAAGTCCGATTGATTATCTTTTCAGATTATAATCTTCAGCTACCAGTTTGGCAATTTGCTTCCCCAACCTCACAGCGTAGTTAGTGCCTCTGTCTTCAGGGTAGATCTGAGCTGTGTTTGCAAGATACAGACCGGCCAGCGGCGTCCTGTGCTCTGGAATCCGGTCGCCGTACCCCAGGGTCACTACAGGCTGCCCGGCGTCTGCCCGGAAGAGGAATTTCTGCTCGATCCATTCCGGGACGAAATCAGGGTTCACTTTCTTCAAACCAGGCACATATTCCAGGAACAGATCCTCCGGGCCCATCCGGTAGAGAGGATCGGACGGATCCAGGTAATTGGTGACGTAGATGATGTGCCTGCCCTGGTAGAATTTCGGTGGCACGTAATTGGTGTGCTCGATGACGCCCACGAACGGGATGCTCCGATCAGCGATATTCAGCCAGTAAATGTGACTCATGGAATGGTTGCTGACCATCAGGAGCACCAGAGCCGCCTGGTACTTCACACTCCGGAGCTTTGCCCTGTACTCGTCTCCCAACGATGAGGGGGCGATAGCGTCCAGGGTGTAATTCGGGACGGTAGCGATGATCCCGTCAAGAGAGCATCTATCCCCTTTGCGGGTGATCAGGCCACCAACGCGTCGGGGCGCATCTGGGCTGGCAACGAGTTCCGTCACCTCAGTGTTCAGGTGTAATTCTGCTCCGCTTGTCTTAAGGCGATCTACCAGCGCATCGGTTATCACCTGGAAGCTGCCCATGGGGTACGCCAGCTTCTCCTTTGCCATAAGCCCTTTCCGGGACTCGCCCCGGAGCTTGATCTTTCCCCAGAGCCAGACCATGGCAACCTGGTCTGCCATGTCGCCGAACTTTCCCCGCAGCAGCGGCCCCCATACCTGGGTATAAACGGATTTTCCGGCGTGCTTCAGAAGCCATTCCCTGGCGGTTATCTGCTCCAAGGGTCTCCAGCTATTCATCCGCTGCAAGTAAAGGCTGGTCAGGCCCAACCGGAGGCGGTCTGGCAAGGAAAGCGGGCTAAAAGTCAGGATATCCTTCGGGGTCACGAAGTCGTAAATTTTCCCATCGGTGAAAAACCCCACTTTCGAATCTATCCACCTGAGGGCGTCTGCTATCCCCAATTCTTCCATCAGCCCGATGATATGCCTGTCGCCGCCGAAAAGGTGATGGTAAAAATGCTCGATGCGGGTACCAAGAAGAGGGATGGTAGCTGCCTGTCCGCCCCAGCGGTCGCATTTCTCGAAAACGGCCACCCGAGCCCCCGCTTTCTGCAATTCGTATGCAGCGGTCAGGCCAGCGTATCCCCCTCCAATTATCCCGATGCGTGGAGGCCCACCTGTGATGCGCTCACTCATCGGCTCCCTCAGGCCACTCACCGGGGTTGATCTCGATTTTTTCTTGCCGATCCGGCAGTGGCTTACCCTCTTCGAGGGCCGCTTCTATGTCCTCCCTAGCCACTTCGTACAACCTGAGAAGGTCTTCATCCTCCTGCTTGAACTGAGCGATGTTCTGGGTGGCGCACACCTCACACCCTCGCATGAATTTGTAACTGCCGTTGAAGCAGTTGAGACAGTTGTCTATCCGGATCATCATCAAACAGAACGCCAGCTTGTCCGGATGGTCGTCCGGCAGCGGCGTCACCCGATCGACCAGTGCCCGCCAGTCCGGGCTTTCCCTCAGATTTCGCAATTTCGGGATGAGCCTGGGAGGGAACAAGACCTCCGCTTTGGGAAAAAGCACCTCTTTCCAATCTACCATTGCACCGCGCTCCATGGATCGTGAGAGTGCCACCAGGGCCGCCTGCCCTGACAGCTATCATACCACAATCGAATCATAACAAAAAAGATGATCTCCGTCAACAAAAATCCGCGCTCGTGGGTCGATTTGCCCATCTTCCCCGCGGGAATCCACACCATGGTACCGTAGCTTTTCTGGCCTGGACTGGAGAAGACTTCCCAGCCTTCTGACGCTCTCGAGCTTTTAGTCGGGTCTGGCGCTGGATTTGACAAATCCGAAGCTTGACGCCAGAATGAGAAAATTGGTAATCGGTAGGCGAAGGCACTGCCTCCGCCTACCCACTACACACTGAAACGAGTTTGACAAGCCACCAGCTTCAAGGTGATCGTTCAGGAACTGGAGTTACCATCAGCACCTATATGGACGGGATATGTTGCGCCATGAGTTCAATCGGAAGGAGGGTGGGATGATGAAGTTTGCAAGCATTGACCTGAGTGAGCCAAAGGTGATGGGGGTGATAAACGTTTCACCAGAGAGTTTCTACAAGGGGAGCGTCAGAACCGACAAGAAGTCGCTAATCGAGACAGTCCTCAAGATGGCTGAAGAAGGAGCATCTTTTGTAGACATAGGCGCTAAATCAACAGCGCCTTACCTGGAGACTCAAATTCCTGTTGAGGAAGAGACAAAGAGAGCAGTGTGGGCAGTCGAAACCATTAGACGATATGTCGAGATCCCGATAAGTATCGATACTACGAGTTCGGAGGTCGCGGATGAGGCGATAAAAGTGGGCGCAGATATAATAAACGACGTGAGCGGGCTGAAAAGCGACAGGAACATGGCCAGGGTAGCTAGGAGCCACGGTGTCCCTGTGGTAATCTGCGCCCACAAGAAATTGGAGGACTTCAAAGATCCCATTCATGAGGTCACGGAAGCCCTAAAGGAGAGTCTCCAAATAGCCTATGAAAGTGGGATCGAGAAAGAGAACATAGCCATAGACCCGGCGATAGGGTTTTTGAGGCCCGATTGGCTACCCTGGTATGAGTGGGATTCCAGAATTCTGGCGAATTTGAATGTTCTAAAGGACCTCGGATTCCCGGTTCTGGTCGGTGTTTCGAGAAAGTCGTTCGTTGGGGCAATAACGGGGAGAGAAGATCTTAATGAAAGACTGCCAGGAAGTTTGGCTGCTACTGCTATTGCTGTATGGAATGGGGTAAACATCGTCAGGACGCACGACGTCAAAGAAACGATTGACTCGGTCAGGATGGCTTGGTTTATGAGAAAGTTTAGGATGTGAGAAGA
>CAZDOZ010000125.1:0-4772 GCA_964507175.1 uncultured Anaerolineae bacterium | reverse complement strand
AAGTTTAGGATGTGAGAAGACAACCACTACTTGCTGTGAACCATGTGGGAGAGCGGAATGCCAGCACCTGACCCAGGCGGATGCGTGAGGCAAGCAATGTGGGTGTCATGCCTACCATGCTTGGGCTACGCAAACGGAAACTGCTGAGAATTGACACTCTGTCTATTGACAAATCGCCAGTAGTGTGCTATACTTTATGTTGTAAGAGGAGAAGACGAAAATGGGACGTGGACCTGGCAGAGGAAGACGGTATGGGCAGCAAGGCCGACTGGCTCGGATACTTGCGCCGGTGCTCCTCCTGCTACTACGGCAGGAAGATGCCCACGGCTACACTCTGCTGGACAAAATGGGCAAATTCGGCTTTTCCCCAGGAACTCTGGACCCCAGCGTGGTCTATCGGGCGCTGCGGGAGATGGATGGGGATGGTCTGGTAACGTCCTATCGTGAGCCCGCCAGCCAGGGCCCGCCGCGTCGGGTCTATAGGATCACACCCGCGGGGGAACAGGCACTGGCGACAATGGCCGAAGACCTGGAAGCCACGTGCCGGACGATCTCCAAATTTTTGGAGGCATATAGCGGCGAATCCATGGATTCGCCGACTCGCTGATCTGCTGATTTAGCGATGACAAAGACAATTTCGGAGGTGAAAGTACAATGAAAGTCATGGTAATGTCGGATGGGCAGACCCTGGATTCCCCGGTGAGTGGGCTCTTCGCCCGCGCTCCTTACTACCTGATAGTGGACACCGAGACCGGGAATGTGGAAGCAACGATGAATCCAGCTGTTGGAGCTGTTGGCGGCGCTGGCGTGCAGGCGGCTCAGTTCGCAGCCGGCAAAGGCGTGGGAGCGGTAATTGCCGGTAATGTTGGACCCAACGCCCTGGGCGCCCTGAATGCGGCCCGAATCCCTGTGTATGCTGCGCCTGCCACCACCGTCCGGCAGGCGGTGGAAGCGCTGAAAGAGGGTAAGCTTACCCTTGTCGCAGGGCCGACTGCACCCCAGGCGCCTTACGCCGGGTACGGTTACGGCATGGGGTACGGTCGTGGTGGATACGGGCCTGGCGCTGGCGGCGGCTGGGGCATGGGGCGTGGCGCGGGTCGAGGACGCGGTCGCAAGCGCGGCGGCGGCCCCCGCTGGGGGTGGTAAATTCCCGGTTTCAGGCTTGACACTCTCCCCGCGTCGGGGTACCATTTCACCGAACCAAGATGCATATGCACACGTCGGGGAGGCAACATGAAAGCCTACAACCCTTTCCTACAGCCGGAAGTAGTGGCTGGTTACGAATCATGGTATGAGGGGCCAGGACGACGTGCCGACCTCCAGGAAAAGGAGTTGTTGTCCTGGATGCTGAAAGAATTCTCAGATGCCCGGAGCATCCTCGAAATAGGATGTGGCACCGGGCATTTCACTCGGTGGTTCGAGGGGCAGGGACTATGGAGTGTCGGGGTGGATATTTCCCTCCCAATGCTCATGGAAGCAAAAGGCAGGGGTGGCATTGCCGGGTCGGTACAGGCAGAAGCCACACTCCTGCCTTTTCCTTCGGATAGCTTCGACCTCACAGCCTTGATCACCTCTCTGGAATTCATGGAAGATCGTCTTTCCACCCTGGCAGAGGCAATCAGGGTAGCGAGGACGGGAGTCCTGCTTGGGGTGCTCAATCAAACAAGCCCTTTGGGGTTCTGGAGAAAATTGGATGGTACGTTCCGGTCCACTTCATACTCCGGCGCCCATTTCTTTACCCTGAAAGAGCTGCGAGCCATGCTGGAAGACCTGATGAGCCCAAAGCAGCCGGAGATAAAATGGGCTACAACCCTTTTCCCGATAGTCAGGGGTGTACACCGGATTCCCTGGGGGGGCTTCCTGGGAGTATGCGTGAGGAAATGATATGGCAAACCAGCGAGATGATCGGCTTATCCACAGCACTGATTGATCTTACAAAAGGTTGGTTCGGGGGACCCCGCGATACCTGAGGGCGGGCTGCCAGTCTTGCCCACCGGCACCGGATGAATTCGGTGCTTGCAAATGCCGACTGCCAACGGGCGTGGCGCGCTGTGCTCGCACTAACAAACACGGGACGTAGGGAAGCACAAGATATGGGCAATCGCCGAGTATTCGTCGGGCGTTGGCCCGCTTACAAATAACAACGGATGGAGGTCATCAAACAACGATGAAAGCAGCAATCACAGCAGCAACACCGAATATAGATGCTCGACAGGAGCCTCGCTTCGGCAGGGCTCCTTACTTTGTGGTTCTTGATACGAAGACCATGGAATGGACGGCGGTAGAAAATCCAGGTGCCAGCGCCAGGGGCGGTGCAGCGATATACGCTGCTCAATTCCTGGTCGAACAGGGGGTGGAAGCTGTAGTTTGTGCTGGCAATTATGGCCCCAATGCCTACGATTCCCTGAAAACCGCTGGAATCAAGATGTACGCCAACCCGTCCGGCGGCGTGATCCGAGAGGTTGGCAAGATGCTTGAGGCAGGCAAGCTTTCCCAGGTGACCACCCCCGGCAGCGAGGAAATAGGTGAGGCACACTACGGTCGCCATCGCGGAGCGGGTCGACGATGATCATCACTGTAGCCAGCGGCAAAGGAGGCACAGGCAAGACCACCGTCGCCGTGGCGCTGGCGATGACCCTGGCGGGGACAGAGCGGGTAACTTTGATGGACGCGGACGTGGAGGAACCCAACGCCCATCTGTTTCTCCACCCCAAGATCACAGAGCAGGAAAGCTTCGGCATCCTCATCCCCCACGTCGACGAGGAGAAATGCAAGCTCTCCGGCGAGTGCGCCAGGGTATGCCAGTTCCACGCAATAGCGGTACTGGGGCAGCATGTCATGGTGTTCCCTGAGCTATGCCACGGCTGCGGAAGCTGTACCCTCGCGTGCCCGGAACAGGCCATTCACGAGGAGCCGAGCCCTATCGGCACTATCGAAACGGGCATGGTTGAAAATCCACCTATGGGCTTCATACGGGGCATCCTGGATGTGGGCGAGGCGTCTGCTACGCCGATGATCAGGGAGCTGAAACACCGCATTGGAGTGGAAGGAGTCACCATCATAGATGCACCGCCAGGAAACTCCTGTCCCGTGGTCGAGTCGATGCGAAAAAGCGATTTCGTCATCCTGGTGACGGAGCCGACGCCTTTCGGCCTCCACGACCTGAAATCGGCTGTCCAGATTGCCAGGGGAGAGATGAACCTCCCTGCCGGCGTGGTAGTCAACCGGGATGGTATCGGTGACGACGGAGTGGATCGCTTCTGTGCGGAGAACTCCATTCCCATCATCCTCCGGATTCCCATGGACAGGCGGATAGCCGAGGCATATTCCGACGGCATTTCTCTCGTGGAGGCGTTTCCGGAGTACCGGAACGCCTTCCTGGAGATGTATCGGTGGATAGAGCGGGAGGTGGCGGCATGAGACAGATAGTGATCCTCAGCGGGAAGGGGGGCACCGGCAAGACCTCCTTCGCTGCCTCTTTCGCCCATCTGGCAGCACAGGAACACAAAATCGTCGTTGCTGATGTGGACGTGGATGCGTCTAACCTGGACCTGGTGCTGGCCCCAACGGTGCTGGAGACCCATGATTTCTCCAGTGGTGTCATCGCCAGGATATTACCGGAGAAATGTATTTCCTGTGACATTTGCGTTCAGGTGTGCCGGTTCGACGCCATCGAGGTGATAGACGGAATTTACACGGTGGACCCCATCGCGTGTGACGGCTGCGCCACCTGCTTCCACCAATGCCCTGTGGAGGCCATCGTCCTGGACACGCCAGTGGTGGGACGGTGGTTCAAGTCCGAGACCAGGTTCGGTCCGATGATTCACGCGCACCTCTTCGCAGGGCAGGAGAACTCCGGGAAGCTGGTTACCCTGGTCAAGCAGCAAGCCAGGCTCATCGCTCTGGACGAAGCTCGTGAATACGTGATCGTGGATGGTCCTCCTGGGATTGGCTGCCCCGTGATCTCGGCAGTCTCCGGTGCTCATGCAGCCCTCATCGTGGTGGAACCGACGGTCTCCGGCGTTCACGATCTGGAGCGGGCGCTGAAAACCACAAACCATTTCGGTGTGCCATCTCTGGTTGCCATCAATAAATCAGACATCAACCCGGCGCGTTCTGACGAAATCGAGGAGTTTTGCAAAGAGAACGACGTGCCGGTGGCAGGTCGTGTTCCTTTCGACGCAGTGGTGACGGAAGCAATGGTCCACGGACTGCCGGTGACCGAATACGCGCCGGACAGCACTGTCTCCGCGGAGATCGGGCATGTGTGGCGCGAGGTCAGGGGGTTCGCGGACGAGGTGCCGGAGGAGTACATCTGATGGACGAGGAAAGGATAGATCCGGAAACCCTGAAAGAGACCATACTCTGGCGTCTCAAGATGGTCACAGACCCCGAGACCGGCGTGGATGTCATCAGGATGAGGCTGGTAGAAGACCTGCGGGTGGACCCCGACGGCACGGTCCACTACAGGTTCAGGCCCTCGTCCCCCATATGCCCGATAGCAGTGCCGTTGGTGGTGGAGATACGGCAGGCCGTGGGGGAGGTCAAAGGGGTAAAGGATCAGGATATCGAGGTGGTTGGTTATGTGCAGGCGGAAACTCTCAACAATCTGCTGAGAGAAGGGAAAATCTGACTGGAGAGGCGGAGACACCATCTTGTAACGATGAAGATAGGCAAGGCGATATCGTAGAGCGGAGTGTAAAAAACCCGGCCACGGGAGAGGGTATCTCTCCCGGCCGGTAGTCCTTCTCGTCATGAGAGTGCTGGCCGTA